>CAYGKE010000135.1:0-6700 GCA_964350465.1 uncultured Hyphomonas sp. | reverse complement strand
CCAAGAATGATCATCGTGGTCAGCAGGGCTACACCAAGAACCGGATAGAGAATGGCCGAAAAGAAACTGGCAGTGTTGAAGGTTTTCCAGTTTTTCGGAATCGCCTTGGAGCGTGGGATCATTCTGAAGCCTCCGGATGTCGGTTTTTGCAAATTGCGAACGGGTCGCGCCAAGAGTGATTTAAGCGTGCGATGTGCGGCGGGAAAGTGGCAAGATGCGAAAATTGTTCGCAGGTGACGCAGCGTCAGGGGGCGGCTCGTGCTAATTTGCCCAGCCGCCCGCGTTGATATGCCTAGCGATTATCCAGTTCTGAACGTACCAGTCTGAGGCCCTGCCGCGTGATACGGTAGGGATGGCCACCCTGTGAGGCGATGGCGCCGCGCCGTTTCAGCTTGCGAAACAGCGCCACATTGAGCCCGGCAAAGCGCCAGCCATCGCGCGTGAAGCATGTCGCCTCAACAGGCTTGTTGTGACCATTGCGTTTGACCTCGATACGCCCGCCCTGTGCCAGCAGATGCAGAACGCGTTGTTCTGCGCGTGAAATATCCATTTTTTGTAAAGTCCGATTGGCGCCGTGCGGCGCAAAGAAACAGTCCGACCTCTTTTTGGAGGTCAGGGCGCTTGTCTGTTTCTGGCCCGTTCCGCGTACTGTGCGGGCGGGCCTCTACCGGGTCTCGGTCGTGAACATAAAGTCTCCGTTACGGGCGCTGTTTAGAAAATCGCAGGCCAAGCCGTCAAGGTGGAAAGGGCGTATTCGACAGGGCTAAGCCTTCGAGCTATGCAGTGGGAGGAGAAAAATTCCGGGGAAATCAAATGCTTCTGCGCCGTATCACCCAGCATGTGAAAGACCAGAACTGGTTCGCGGTTGGGCTCGACTTTGTGATTGTGGTGCTGGGGGTGTTCATTGGTATTCAGCTCGGCAACTGGAATGATGCGCGGGCGAACAAGGAAGGGGCGGTGAGCGCCATGGAGCGTTTGCGCGGCGAGGTTTCCGTCAACATCGCCGCCTTGGAGGACCGTATCGAGCGGATCGACGAAAGCGGCGATGTGCGACTTGCCGCGATCAAGGCTCTGCAGATGTGTGATGCGTCCGAAGCGACAGAGACCGCGATGAGCCAGGCAGTTGGTGAGCTAACCACGGACATCATTCCGTCATTTATCAACAACACGACCAAGGAAATCGCCCGGCAGGATAGCTATCTGAAACTGCTGTCAGAGGAATTTCGCACCGCGCTCAACATCTATGATGGCAGCCTCATCGACGAGAGTGAGCAGTTGAAAATCAATTTTGGTCTGATGTGGGATCATCATATTGCAACCCACCCCTTTGTCGGCATGGAGATGCAGGGTGATACGGTGTTCGATGGATCTTTCACCTTTGATCAGCCGATGGACGTTCTGTGTCAGGATACGGTGTTCCGGCGTCAATTCATCATGACGGAAGTCTGGCATCAGTCGACGAAATTGCGTTTGGAACGATTTAAGGAGAGTAGCGAGAGGTTTCTCGAGACGCTCGATCAGGAACTGGAAGCGCAGCGATAAGCTTTGCGCCGATGCAAGGAGCCAATAAGATGACTGCAATGCAAGAGATGCTGTCCGGCCTACGCCGGGTTGTGACCTGTGTGGACGAGAACGGGCGGTCGAAGATCATGATTGATGGCGGTCCGGCCACGGATTTCCTGCAAGGGGATTTGGGCGGCCTGTCGGAGATCTGGCATGATGCGGCGTCTGGGCCACTCGATGCGGCACCAGGTGATGACCTTGGCAAGGGACAGGTTCTGCTGTCGCCCGATCGCGGTAAGGTCAAGATCCGCTGGTTTTCGATTGCGCCGCCGCCAGAAGGCGCGCCGGAAGAAATGATCCGCGAGCTGACGCAGCAGACTTTCATTGCGATTGGGGCGGGTGATCATCAGCCCGATACGAGCAAGCACCCGGCTATGCATGCGACCCATACGCTGGATGCGATTATCCTGATCAAGGGACAAGTGAGGCTGATCCTCGACGAGGATGAGACCGTGATCCATCCCGGTGATGTCGTGATCCAGCGCGCGACCAATCATGCCTGGGTCGCGGAGGGCGGCGAGCCGGCGCTATTTGTGGCGGTGCTGATTGATCGATAGTGAGCGCGTTGCCGGGTGAGGCTCGCAGCCAAGACGGCCGCGGCAGGCACCGCGCACTTCCAGCGAAACCTGTTTGGCCGCCATGCCTTCTTCCTTGACCGAGGTCATCAGGGCGCCGACCGCTTCGGGCGCTGCGATCTCTTCCGCGTGTCCGCAACTCTCACAGACAAACAGCGCTACCGGCAGCTCGCTCGGGCCGCGGTGCAAGGCGATATAGGCATTGAGGCTCTCGACCCGCTGGACAAAGCCGAGATGGATCAAGAAATCGAGGGCGCGGTAAGCCGTTGGCGGCGAGACTGAGCCAACTCCGGCGAGGGAGTCGAGCACTTCATAAGCGGTCATTGGGCGCTCGGCATTAAGCAGGGTGTTGAGGACATGACGACGTATGGTAGTCAGGCTCTTGCCGAGCTCCTGCGCCTCCTCGGCTGCTGCGTCGATCAGTTCGTCGCGCGTCGGAATGGCCTGTCCTGGCTGGCGCCAGCGCCGCCGGTGAAGTCTACGTTTGCCCGTGCCAGCGGTCTGGCTGCGTAATTTGCCCATGTAATAATGTATAGTTTCACAAGCGTGCGGCGTCGAGTGTCAGTTCGTTAACACGTGGACGCAATTATGTGTTGACGGTTTGTTCTCATGAACATAAAAGGAACATTATTGGTTTGAGCTTCGGCTGAGGGGCGGGCATGAGTGCGCAACAAGCAGTGAGCGTTGATCTGTGGGATGCTCTGGCGCGCCACGGCATAATGGCAGATGCGTTTGACTTTCGCGGTCAGCTGCAGACCGATTGTCCCTATTGTGTGTCGGAAAAGACGATGCTGCTCAATCGCTCGACTTATCGCGCCAAGTGTACGCATTGCCATGTTGATGCGCGGCTGGCGCAGTTTGTCGAGCAGCTGGATCAGCGCAGCAGTGGCGGGTTTGAGCTGGCTGCCGAAGACGAGATCGAGCTTGAGCGCCCGGAGCGCCAGCAGAAAACAGCGCAGGAACTGGCAATGGAGGACCAGGCGCGGGCTGAAGCGGCGACGCATCAACGCGAGTTATTGCGACTAGAAGCGGAAAGCCGGATCGAAGCGGCGCGTCTGGCGAAATCGCAGCGCGCGGGCAAGCTTGGCGAGCGCATCATTATCACGCTTCTCGCTCTGGTATTTTTGGGCGCCGGACTGGCCGCTGCGGCGCTTTCGGGGTTTGCCAACTTTCAGGCCTTCAGCGCGAGTGTGACGGATCCGGTTCAAGGCCGGATTTGGGGTTGGAGCGGTGTGATTGCTTCGGTCTGCTCATTTGGCGGCTTCACCTTCTTCTGGTGGCACGCCAGTGCCAAACGCTTTCAGGAGGCCTTTCGCGCGTTGGTCTTCGCGCTTGCGGGGGCCGGGACCAGTATTGCCGGAACGGCGATGTTTATGGATCAGAATGAGGGGGTCCGCCGGGCCGAGATGGCGCAGGCGGCGCAGGCGTCGGAGATCATATCAGCAGAGATTGCCGACTGGACAAGGCAGTTAGAGGGCATTCCGGCCGGGACGCGATCTGTTGACGGGCTGGAGCAATATTTGCTGGGGGTTGAGGCGGCGGGCCGAACCCATCAGAAACCTTACCGCGACGGGCAGAACGAGCTGGGTCTTGCCAAAAGAAGAGATCGGCTGGAACGTCAGATTGCAGAAGCGCGCGCCGACTTACGGTCACGTAGTGACGATGGCGTTTCGGTGGCACTGCAGCAATCGATCCCGGCGCTGTTCTTTGCGGTGATGCTGGAAGTGTTTTCGTCACAAGGAACGAGTATCGCCTTTGTATCGCTGCTTTTGCTCTATGGCCGCCGAGCTGCAGCGCCAATTAGTCCTGTGGGACAACCCGGCCCGGATTCATTATCCCAAGCGGATCAAGTGCCTGCTTGATCGCCCGCATGGTCTGATTGGCAGCCGGGGGCCTGATGGCCAGTAATTCATCGCGCTTGAGGCGGCCGACGCCATGTTCGGCGCTGATCGACCCACCATGCGCCATGGCAAGATCGTGCACGATTGCGGTGATCTCAGCGGCCTTGTTCGCCAGGGTTGGGGTATCTGCGCCTTTTGGCTCGCAAGCGGAATAGTGCAGGTTGCCGTCGCCAACATGACCGAACGCGACGATCTCTGCGCGCGGCGCGATGCGGGCGATGGCGGTTTTGGTTTCCGCCAGGAATTTCGGAATGCGCGAGACCGGGACGGCGACATCGTGATTGATCGAGGTTCCATAGGCCCGTTTCGAGAGCGGGATGGATTCACGTATGGTCCAGAAAGCGTCGGCCTGAGCGATCGAACTGGCCAGCACGGCGTCACTGGCAAGGCCCGCCTCGAAAGCGGCAGCCAGAGCGTCTTCAAGCAGGCTGCGCGCCATATCCTCACGCGCCAGAGAAATTTCACACAAAACCCGCCATGGTGAGGGACTTGGATTGGGATCGCGGATATTCGGAATGTCGTCCTGCACCATGGTAATGGCATTGGCCGGGATCATCTCGAAACTGGTCACGGTATCACCGGCATGGTCGCGCACCACAGCAAGCAAGGCGACAATATCCTCGGCGCTTTCGCAAGTGATCCAGGCTGTCGCCTTGGCGGTGCGCGGAAACAGTTTCAGGGTCGCCGCCGTGATCAGGCCAAGTGTACCCTCAGCCCCGGCAAAGACGTGTTTGAGGTCATAGCCGGTATTGTTCTTGCGCAGGCCGGATAGTCCGCTCCAGATCTCGCCGCTCGGCAGGATCACTTCGAGGCCAAGGATGAGGTCGCGCATCATGCCATATCGCAAAACAGCAACGCCGCCGGCATTGGTCGAGATCAGGCCGCCAATCGTCGCGGTGCCTTCTGAGCCAAGTGAGAGTGGAAACAGTCGGCCTTCTGCCTCTGCGGCTTGCTGGGCAGCAACAAGCGGCGCTCCGGCTTCGATGGTCAGCGAGTTATTGATCGGGTCGAGATCACGCACCTCCTGCATGCGTCGCAGGCTGACGGTAATTTCACCATGTGGTGTGCCGCCATCGACGAGACCGGTATTGCCGCCCTGCGGTGTGATGGCGACCTTGTGCTCTGCGCAAAGCCGAACGAGGGCGGCGGCCTGGTCGGTGGAGCTGGGTAGGGCAAGGAATGGTGTTTCGCCCATATAACTGCCGCGCCAGGGCGTGGCCGCATTGGTCAGGGCTTCGGCGTCCTCGCTGAACCCTTTGGTTCCGAGCAGGGCTTTGGCTGCGGTGAGAAAGTCAGGTGAAACTGTCATACTGTCTATCTAGTCGCGTTTTGCCGCGCGAGTAAGGCGGTCATTGATCGCTTCACCAAGTCCCGACATCGGGATCGGTGCAATCGCGATGGGGCGGCCCTGTTGGTCGAGGGCGCGAAGATGCGCGAACAGGTTTGCGGCCGCTTCGCCAAGGTCACCGGTCGGCGACAGGTTGAGATCACCGCCGCAGTCCCCAAAGCCGAGATAAAGCTCGCCCTCCCTCGGCGCTTTCGCGTTGAGGCGTAGCGCCGCGTTCGGCGCATAATGGCGCAGCAACTGACCTGGTGAACGCGGCTGGTTGGAGGCTTCACATTGCTCGCCAAGGCTTGGAATAATCTGTTCAAGGGCTTCGCGCTTGAGACTGCCGGGACGCAGTAGCATGGGGCGTTCGGTACGAACATCGATAATGGTTGACTCGATGCCTGCGCGGCATGGCCCGCCATCGATGATCAGATCGACAAGGCCCGCCATATCGGCGGCAACATGTTCGGCACGTGTCGGGCTGATCCTGCCGGACGGATTTGCAGATGGTGCGACCAGTGGCCCGCCAAAGTGCTCAAGCAGCGCTTGCGCGACCGGGTGATCCGGGCGGCGAAGCGCAATACTATCGAGGCCTGCGCGCGCAAGGTCGCAGACCGAATGTTGAGGTACGACGGGTAGAACCAGAGTTAATGGCCCGGGCCAGAATTTTGCCGCAAGGGTTTCAGCCGTGCGATTGAATGTACCCTCGCGGCGCGCCTCGTCCAGAGATGCGACATGCGCGATCAGCGGGTTGAAGCGCGGGCGGCCCTTGGCTTGATAGAGCCGAGCGACGGCGCGTGGATTGCTGGCATCGGCGGCAAGGCCATAGACGGTCTCGGTTGGCATCGCGACAAGGCCGCCGCGGCGGAGAATGTCAGCTGCGCGGGCAATGGTGTCCGGTGTCGCAGAGAGGATGGGCGCGGTCATGGCGCAGCCCCTAGCACGGGCTTACGGGTTGCGCGAGGCCTCGACATGTACTGCGATTGTAACGGTTTCGCCGATCCAATCCGCGCCTGGGTCAGAGGCCTGGCCGATATCGAAGGGGGTTCGCTCAAGTGTGGTCGTTCCGTCCATCACAGCGTTTTCGCCGCTGACGCTCAGCGTGAAGCTCAGTGGAAGGGTCAGCGTGGTGTCTTTCAGGGTCAGAGCCGCGTCAGCGCGATAGCCCTCCGAAGTTTTGGAGAAATTGGTCACTGCCACTCGGGCTGTGGGAAAACCAGTAGGGTCGAGCCACTCGCCAGCTTTCAGGCTGTCCGTATAGAGTTTCTGGCTTGCGTTGACCGAGGCAGTTGCGACTTCCAGATCGGCGCGGGGAGGGGGAAGTCTCGGCG
>CAYGKE010000134.1:0-6854 GCA_964350465.1 uncultured Hyphomonas sp. | reverse complement strand
ATCATAACCAGTCCCAGCGCATGTGAGCCGATCTGCACAAGCCCGCCAAGGACAAACAGGCCGGCATAAAGCCGCAATCGATGCTGCCCTCGAAGCGAAAATCCAAGAACACCCCAACTTGCAACTGCAAGTCCCAGAACAAGCAGGGAGTACATTCTCGCTTCCTGGCTGAAATACACATGCCCGGTCGTCAGGGCCAATAATAATCCACTTATCAGGGCGGCACGCCGAGAGGCGAAGTCCCGCAACAGCCCCATAAGCACAGCCAAGGTCGCAATACCAAAAATCGCCGCTGGGAAACGAGCTTGGGCTGGATCAGGAAACACGCTGGCCCAAATTTTCTGAAGCACCATGGACAGCGGTGGGTGATAGTCGATCCCGCCGAACATGATTTCCGAGAACGAGAGCTGAGCCTGATAGTGCGTTATGGCTTCATCTGTCCAAAGCGAAACCCCATCTAGATTCCAGAAGCGCAAAACACCTGCAAGCAGCAAAATCGCACCGAACCCGTATCGGAACATCTGCTCAGAAATATCTGATGGATCAGCAAATACGGATTGCCAAAAATCGCCAATCCAGAGCCAAACACGCTGATGAATCGCCACCGGCACTCCCCCATACCACGCTGGTTCGCAAGCCACATTTCTTAACCGTCGAAGCATAGACGCAGCACCAGTGAGCGCAAGACAATACACCGCTGAGTAGAAATCGCTCGACGTGCTGAGAACTTGGTCACTATTTGCCCAAGATGACGCCCGGCGGGTGAGTTTGCAGCCCCTGCTCAACTCAAGTAAGAATTGGCTTGAGTTGTGCATCGCGATCTGCGTTAAGCGGAATTTAGACTGGTAGAGTGTCGGCCGAACGCCGACGGGGGTGTCAAAATGAACCAAGCCGATCCAAACGCAGCGATTGCTCAATCTCTTTTTGAACGCATCCGGGCCCTGACTGAGGGCCGCGAGCAGCTCATCAAGTATTTCCTGATTGGGGCAACCGCAAGTGCGATCGACCTCATCCTCTACTTTATTATTTATAACGGTTTCCACACAACCGAGCTTTTCGCGCAATCGATCTCGGTGCCAACGGCGATCGTGTTCAGCTTCGTTGTGAATGCGCGTCACAATTTCAAGACAAGTGACTACGCATGGCTACGCTTCCTGTCATTTTGCATCGTATGCTTTATCGGCTACGCTGCAGGCCTAGCTGTCATACTTGGCGTACAAAGCCTCTTTGAAAACGCGATGCTTGGCGGCAATATCGGCAAGGTCGTGTCACTACCTGTCGTGTTTATCATTCAGTATCTCTTGAATTCGAAAGTTACATTTCGCGAGATCAAAAAAACCAACTCATAGCAATAGGACGCGTTTAGTATGGCCAAAATTGGTATTATCGGGGGCGGACTGACCGGCATCACCAGTGCCTATCGGTTGATTAATCAGGGCCATGACGTCACGATATTTGAGGCATCGGACTTCCTTGGCGGCCTTGCCGCCGGCTTCGAACTTGCCGGACATCGCGTCGAGCATGCCTATCACTTTCTCTACAAAACAGACGAGTACATTCTCGCGATGGTCGAGGAGCTCGGGCTCAAGGACAAGCTGACTTATCACAAATCGTCGGTCTCCACTTATTATGGCGACACCCTCTATCCGATGGAAACCCCGATCGACCTGATCAAGTTCAACCCAATTGGTTTCATCGACCGCATCCGCGCCGGTGTAACTGTACTCTACCTTCAGCGGGTCAAGAACTGGCGCAAGCTGGAAAATATTACGGCGCTTGAGTGGTTGCGAAAATATGCTGGCAAAGCCGTTACGGATGTCATCTGGGAGCCACTCCTGCGTGGTAAATTCGACCGCTATTATGATAAAGTGACGATGTCCTGGCTGTGGGGTCGCGTCCTACAGCGGGTCGATAGCCGCGACGCGAAACTCGGCGGCGAGGCTCTTGGCTATTTTGACGGAGGCTTCAAGACCATCATTGATGCGCTTGTGGATCCTTACATTGCGGCAGGCGGCCAGGTTAAGACAAACACACCTGTCTCCAAGCTGACCTACAATGAAGAAGCCGATAGCGTAACCGTCGAGACCAAAGACGGCGAGGAAGTGTTCGATCGCGTGCTCGCCACCGTGCCTAGCCACATCCTGGCGAAGATGACCGCGCACTACGAAGCCAAGGATCCAGGCTACTTCGCCAAGCTAAATTCAATCGACTATCTTGATGCTGTCGTTCAGGTTTTTGCAACGCCGCAAAAGTTCACGCCTTACTACTGGCATAACGTCAACACACCAAACTCTCCGTTCGTTGTTTTCCTGAGCCTGACAAATCTCGTCGGGAATGAGAAATATGATGGCCTGAACATCTATTATATCGGTGACTATGTTCCGGCCGAGCATGAATACATGTCCATGGACAAAGGCGACTTGAAGAAACGCTGGTATGGCGAGCTGAAGAAGATGTTCCCGGAGTTTGATCCGGATCAGGTTGTGGATGACGAACTCTTCAAGATGAAGAACGCTCAGCATATTGTCGATATTGGATTTGAGCAAAACAAACTGGTTCCACATGAAACACCTTGCCCAGGCGTCCTGATGTGTAATTTCTCACAAATCTACCCGATGGATCGTGGGACAAATTATGCAATTCGCGACGGCAACCGCATGGCGGAAAAGATAGAAGAGAGCCTTAAAGCTCGTGGTCTTCCAACCGCCGAGACGTCAATCGCTGCCGAATAGCAAAGAGGTTACTGGGCCGAGAGTAAAGTAATCTGACAGAATGTCAGACCACGCCAAGAGGAAGAAGAGTATGACTGACACGCAGGCTGGTGACGCGAGCACAGTCACAAAATCGCGTTGGTCCATTCCGATTGGCTCAAAACGGTGGACACTTCCACTCTGGTTCCAGAACGCGTGTGAATGGGTGCTCGGACTCCCACTCGCAGCTTTGGTCGCCATTGGGGCTGCCATTCTGGCCGGCTTTATCGCCTTTGTTCTGTTCATTGGGTTTGCCCTTGGCAAACACCAGGTTTTCCCAGCCGCGTTCTTCGATAAGGTCGATAATAAGCTAGCCAATATTTTGGTGGGCGAACGTGAAGTCCCTAAATTGGCATCGACAACTTACGACTCGGCATTGATCAAGCTCGATGCCTCTATTGCAATCGTTCCAACTGGTCGTGTTGGCAAAGGCAGCTTCTTATCTCGCAACGGCGGCGGCATGACCTCGTTTGGCGATGATGTCTTACTGCTCCCCTATAATGGGAAAATCTATGCGGCGAGCAATCCAGACACTTTGCGCGAAACCAATCTCGTTGCGCCGGACAATAAGCGCGAGGAATATATTGAGGCCGCCGATCTGCCGGAAAACCAAGACCTCAACTTCTCGAGAGGTTATCTGCGGTACAACGATATTTCCTATTTTAACAATAGCGCGTCTCACGGTCTGATCGCATCTTACACCGAGTATCATGTTGACGACAAATGCGTGACAAACACGCTGGCACGCCTTGATTTCGAATCTGGCGTAACGTCAATTGACGACGTCGAAGCTTCTGACGAAGATTGGACCATCATATACAGAACCACGCCATGCCTTCCGTTCAAGACGCGCCATACCGCCATGGAGGGTCACATGGCCGGCGGTCGGATCGCGTTTATGGCACCGTCCACAATCTATCTGACGAGCGGGGATTTTCACTGGGACGGCATGCGCTCAGAGGGCGCCGGCATCGCACAAGACCCTGACGCCCAATATGGTAAAGTGCTTCAGGTCGATATTGAGACAGGCGTAGGCAGCATCATGTCCATGGGGCACCGCAACATGCAGGGCATCACACTGTCGGCGGATAATGATGTCTTGGTCATTGAACACGGCCCCAAAGGCGGCGACGAAATGAACCGCATAGAACAGGGTAAGAATTACGGCTGGCCACTGGAATCCTATGGCACGACTTATCGCGGCTCCCCGATGCCAAACTCGATAAGCTTTGGTCGGCACACACAATCCGAGCCACCAATCTTCTCCTGGATTCCATCAATTGCCGCTTCTTCCGTTACCCGGGTCGAAGGCTTCAACGAAGCATGGGACGGCGATTACCTTGTCGCCGCTTTGACAGACCGCAGCCTGCACCGCGTGCGCTTGGAAGGCGACCGCGCCGTCTATAGCGAGCGGATCGAAATCGGCACTCGCATCCGTGACATTCACCAACATTCGGATGGTCAACTGGTTGCCTGGACCGACAATGAAGAGCTTATGTTCTTCTCGGGCCGTGTCCGGGTCGATACCCAGCAACGGTTCGAGAACTACCTAACCAATGCGAACCTGTCATCGCGTCTGGAAAACCGTTTGCGCACAGCTGTTGATGGTTGCGCGGAATGTCATTCCTTCATTGCTGGTGAGCACAATGCGGCACCATCACTTGGGCGGATATTCGGTGACGAAATTGCTTCAACTGAGTTCTCCAATTATTCCGACGCCTTGAAAAAGAAACGTGGGACTTGGACCCGCGAGAATTTGATTGCCTATATCAGCGATCCAAATGCGTTTGCGCCCGGAACAATCATGCCCAATCCGAGCCTCGATGATGAGAATACAATCGACGCAGTTGTCGAGTATCTGCTTGATATCGAGGATGACTTCTAGGCTTGGCGCCTTAGCTCTGATTATCGCGCCTAACCGTCAGGAGGTGCAGCGTGACGTCAACACAACCGATCCCGGCACGGCCTGATCAGGACAGATTGGACGTTCTCGATGGATTGCGCGGGATCGCCGCCCTTATGGTGGTGGCGTTCCATTTTGGTGCAAGATGGACGGCCGAACTGCACGTCGCATCGGTTTCTCTCTACCCCTATGGCGACATCTTTCTCGATGCGTTCAGCCCCCTTCGGTATTTCGGACGAATGGGCATCCTGCTATTCTTCATGATCTCGGGCTTTGTCATCATGCTCACCCTGAGACGCTGTAATGGCCTCCTGGATTTTTCGGGGCGCCGATTTGCGCGTCTTTGGCCAACCATGCTGATCTGCGCAACGCTCACTACACTATTTGTAAATGGCACAGGCATTCATGCACGCTTCGAAGGCACCGCCTATTGGGAAGTCTTCCCGGGCGATTATCTGTTCAGCATCTTCTTTCTCGATCCTGGTTGGACAGGGCGTCTTATTGGATGGGAGGGGCTGGGCTGGGTTGATGGCGTGTATTGGACCCTCTGGGTCGAGGTTCGGTTCTATGCACTTGTCGGACTGGTTTTCTGGCTGTTCCGAGGCGAGAGGTTTGTCTGGGCCTGGCTGATCGTCCAGGCCCTCTCTGCCAGCGAGGATTTTCTCATCGCCTTATTTGGTTTCGGGTTTCCAAATTCGATCTCACTTGTCCTACAACCTGACCGGCTTGCATGGTTTACTATCGGTATCGCTGGTTATTTTTACTGGAATAAGAGCCTGCGCTGGCCGATGTTGCTTGCCGCAATGATTGCCCTAATGGACATATTACTTGACGATGTGTTCAGTCTGCAATCTGGACTGGCAGCAGGCTGGCTGACCTGGACTGTCATATACACAGTCGTCTTGGCCCCCTTCATTCTGTTCCTGCTGCGCAGTCCACTTATGAAGCCATTTGCCTCGTCCGCTGCCGTCACCATCGGGATCGCGTCTTATCCACTCTACTTGTTCCATGAGCGGATCGGGATCATCGGTACGACTTATCTCTCTGACTGGGGCGTGCCGCCACTTGTCGCGATGGTCATCACACTGGCATTATTGATCGGCTTCGCAATCTGGATGTCGAAGATGATCGAGGGCCCAGCTAAGCGATTGATCCTGTCATTTTGGAACCCCAGAGCGGCGAAACTGGAAGCCCGCCACCCTTTGCTCATGTTCGCAAAGCGCTAAGGCCTAAGTGCGGCGCCGACGCCAGAAACCAAAGCGAGACGAATTGCTGCGCCCCCAGACAAAGGCGCCCGTCGCTACATAGTTCCAGACCACCGTGATTAGCGCACCGCCAATGGCTGGGATAACGTAGTACCACCCTTCGTGCCCTTCGTTGAGCATCGTCGCGACGCCGACATTGGCAATCACACCAACTGAACAAAGCACCGCAAAGATGACAAAGCCCATATAGAATTTTGCACCTTTAAGCTGGCGGTCAGAATATGTGATCAGATTGTTGACCGTATAATTGAATGCCATTGACACCAGAGTGGCAACTGTTTGAGCGACTAGAAACGTCGCGCCAATCAGGCTCACCATTGGCACCAATATAGCCAGGTGCACCAAGATACCGACCGAGTTGATTAAGCCGAATGACAAGAACCGGGCGGGTAAGGGCAGCACGGATGCGATCCGCTTCTCAATAAAGAACAGGAAGAAATCGTACATGACACGATTGTCGAGCTTGCTCTCACCGTGTATGCGCTCCCGGAACTTGAAGGGCACTTCCTGAATTCGAGGGCGCGGCTTGGAGGAGACCACGAGATCCATCAAGACCTTGAACCCCAGCTCTGACAGGTAGGGTAGCGCCTCCTCAACGATCGAGCGCTTGAGGACGAAGAAACCGGTCAAAGGATCTGTCATCTCCATTTTGAAGATCATGTTGGAAAGCTTGATACCGGAGTTCGAAATCGCAACTCGGGTTTGAGACGACAGTCCATCAGCGCCGTCTTCGGTCAAAAACCGGCTGGCTGACACAAGATCCGCCTCATCATCACGTACCTTCTGGTACATGCCCTGAAGAACGGTCTCGTCGTGCTGCAAGTCACCATCCATCACCGCAACGATGTCAGCAGCCGCGGCAAGCGCACCCTCAACAACTGCAGACGCTAGACCGCGCCTATTGTGCCGTGAAATCAATCGAACCCTTCGGTCTGA
>CAYGKE010000133.1:0-6994 GCA_964350465.1 uncultured Hyphomonas sp. | reverse complement strand
TCGCCGGAAAACGGAATCCCTTCCGATTCACTCAATGCCTGAACCGCTCTAGGCTGCAGCTTCCTGCGCACGCGCGTTCAGCTCAGCTTTCACCCGCTCGGCGAGCTGGCGCACAGTGAACGGCTTGGACATGAACGAGACCTCGCGGTCATCATCAAGGCGCTGGGCGATGTCACGTTCGGCATAGCCAGACATGAACAGGACCTTAGCGGTGCCAAGCAGGTCTTTCGCTTCACGGATCAGGGTCGGACCATCCATGCCCGGCATGACCACGTCAGAGACAATCAGGTCAAAGCCGCCGGGGTTTTCCTCGAGGATTTCCATCGCCTCTTCGCCGTCGCAGGCTTGCTCAACATCATAGCCGCGCGATTCCAGCTGCGAGGCCGCGATCGAGCGAACACCATCTTCGTCCTCAACCAGAAGGATGCGGCCGCGACCAGAAATATCGACCAGCGGTTCAGCTGCGGAGAGATCGACCGGCGGGACAATCTCAGGCTCAGGAATTTCATCCGCGCGCAGGGCCGGCAGATAGATCTGGAAAGTCGTGCCTTTACCAACCGTGCTGATCGGACAGATATAGCCCTCAGACTGTTTGATGATGCCGTATACGGTCGACAGGCCGAGCCCGGTGCCAAGGCCTTTCGGCTTTGTCGTGAAGAACGGATTGAAGATGCTCTGCAGGTTTTCCGGCGAGATGCCGTGCCCGGTATCCTCGATATCGATGAGCAGATATTCGCCCTCGGCAACATAGCGGAAGCCGTGCTTGTAGGCATCCTGCTCGGTCGCGCGCGAGGTCTTGATCGTCAGTTTACCGCCGCGCCCACCATCCATGAGCATGGCATCGCGGGCATTGGTGGCAAGGTTGATAATCGCAGTTTCGAGCTGGTTCTTGTCAGCCTTGACCATAGGCAGGTCCCGGCCATGCACGACATTGAAGTCGATCCGCTCGTCCAGCAACTGGCCGAGCAGGATGGCAAATTCTGACAGGAAGTCGCCCGGTTCGAAGACTTCGCGGCGAAAGGTTTGCTGACGCGCATAGGCGAGCAGCATCTGCACAAGGTCTTTTGCGCGAACAGAGAATTCGTGGATTTTCTTGAGGTGATCAAAGCTTGGATCGCCGACCGGATGTTTGGTCATCAACTCATCATTATTGAGCATGATACCGGTCAGGACATTGTTGAAGTCATGCGCAACACCGCCGGCGAGCTTGCCGATCGCCTGCATCTTCTCGCCCTGGGCAAGTCGCAGCTCAAGCTCTTTCTGGTCCTTCATGTCGATGACATAGGCGACCGCAGGCTGGCCCATGCCGTCGAGGGTCACGAAGACGTTGACCGGGCGCTCATCATCGTCAGCGAGCTTGACCGGAACCGGCTTGTCGATCGCCTCAAGCAGCTTTTCGCGAAGATTGTCCTCGCCTTCTTCGGCAACGAAGAGATCGATGAACCGGGTCCCGGGCGAGGCCTTGCCATCGGCAAGCCCCATCAGAGCGCGGTTGGAATCGGTGATGATCGCGCCCTCGAGTGAGCCGCCCTCAAGGCGCGCGGCCCCAAACGGTGCATCATCGAACATCGGGTCACTATCAGGGCGTGGCGGTCGGCTGGCAGAGGCCGCCAGCATACGGCCCTCGCCTTCAATCAGATTGTGCGAATTGGCGATCACAATCGTGCGCCCAGCCGCATCTGCGCCCTTGCCGTTCCAGGTCGTGATGGTCTGCACCGGCACTTCAACGCCGTCGCGTGAACGGATCATGATATCGGCGCGGCCCGGCACACCAGACTTACGGTCCCGGCGCAGCATCTTGACGAATTCCGGGCGCATGATGTCGTCGAGGCGAACATTTTTTGCGGTCTCTGGCAGGCCAAGCAGGTCGCGCAACCAAGCATTGGCATAAGTAATCTTGCCGTCTGGCGCCGAGGACAGGAAGCCCATCGGCGCATCCTCAACGTAGAGCGCGCGCATATCGGCTGCACCGGTTGCGTCCTGGTTGCCGGTGATACGGCGCAGGCGCCAGATCACACGGCCATTCTTGAGCGGTGCGACAGACGCCTCGAATTGAACCGGCAGACCTTCGAGGCCAAGCGTCATGGCAGGCAGGCTCTCACGCCGTGTCTCGCCTGCCTTGGCAGCACGCGACAGGCGGAAGACCGGTGCAGCAAGGCCGGGAAAGGCGCTGAAGATGCGATCAACCGAAACCGGCCCAAGCGTATCGGCCTGACCAAGCAAAGCCGTCTCGGTGAGTTCTGTATAAGCCGGATTGGCCGCCAAGGGCGCGCCGCCCTGATCGGAAATCAAGACGGCTTCGTCGAGGGCGTCGATCCAAGAATAACGCGGTGTGACCGGCGCCATCGCTGACGCCATCGCGCCGCGCTCTGGAAACAGTCCCATCCGGCGACCGGCACCGCGAATGATCCATAGCAGGAAGACCATGCCGCCCGCCGCCATGGCGATCAGCAGGACGAGCCCCATCGAGCCGCCAGCATCCGGCCATGCCGCAGTTGCGCCCGCCGCAGCGACAGCCACAAGCAGCGCGCCCCAGAAGGTCATCTGCAACCAGTCGATCTGGCCCAGCGGCGAGCCTTTGTCGGCTTCAGGCTCGATTTCAGACTTGGGCTGATCGTCCATCACTTAAACTCCTGATCCAGCCCTAAACCAAGCCGGAACGATTCGATACGCCAATCACTGCAAGCCCCGCCTTGAGCGAAACGTACAGCGCAATAGGTCTTTTTGCACGCGCAATGGTTAATCAATAAACAAGGCTGGTTAACTTTGAGAATGAATTTACAGTCACTTCAATTGGATAGGGAGAAATGTTGATGCGCCGAATGTTCACGGGAATTGCCACCACCTTGGGTCTTAGTCTGGTGTCCTGCACCGCCATTACAGCGCCGCCTACTGCCGCGCCCGCCGTACCGACACCGCCGCCGGCCGCAGAAGCACCGGAAATTGACCGCGAGGCCGAAACGGCGAAGCTGAACGCCTGGTTCGAGACCAAGTTTGCGGAAGCTGTCTCGCGTAGCCCGATGAGCGCGACATTTCTCGGCAGCCGCGAGAATTATGACAAATGGGATGATGCGTCTCAGGCTGCGCAGGACCTGGAGATGCAGATCCAGCGCGACAATGTCGCCGAGATGAAGGCGGCGTTTGATCCTGACAAGCTGACCGCGCAGGGGCAGTTATCGTATCGCCTCGCTGAATATGAGCTGGAACAGGCCGAACGCGCCGACACATGGCGCGGCCATAATTACACATTCAGCCAGATGCGCGGGGCTCATTCCGGCATTGCGGCCTTCCTGATCGCGCAGCACAAGGTGACCAGCAAATCAGATGCTGAGGCCTATATTGCCCGCCTGGCGGCGGTCGATACCTATCTCGGCCAGCATCTGGAGAATGCCAAGGCCTCTGCCGCTGATGGCATCCGCCCACCGCTTTTTGTCTATGATTTTGTCATCGATAGCGCGGCCAATGTGATTGACGGCTACCCCTTCGAGGGCGTTGGTCCTGACCGGCCATCGCCGCTTTATGAGGATCTTACTGGCAAGGTCGATGCCCTGGTGACGAGCGGCGAGATCACCGAAGATGAAGCCAGCGAACTCAAGTTTGACGCCCGCGGGGCGCTGGGCGACTCGGTCTATCCAGCCTATTTCGAGCTGATCCAGTGGGTCTCTGAGGATAAGGCCAATGCCACCAGCGAGGACGGCGCCTGGAAACTGCCCGACGGCGACGCCTATTACCGCGACCGGCTGGCCAATATGACCACCACGGATATGACGGCGGACGAGATTCACGATCTCGGTCTCGCAGAGGTCGCACGCATTCATGACGAGATGCGGGCGATCATGGAAACCGTCGAATTTGATGGCACGCTGGCAGACTTTTTCGCGTTCACCCGCAGCGATGCACAATTCTTCAAGCCGAACACCGAGGAAGGCAAAGCTGAATATCTCGCCGAGGCGACGGCGATGATCAACACGATGAAAGACGCCCTGCCCGCAGTGTTCAACACCTTCCCAAAGGCGGACTTAGACGTCAAAGCCGTTGAACCGTTCCGCGAGAAAGCCGCTGGCAAGGCCTTCTATCAACGTCCGGCGCCGGACGGCTCCCGGCCAGGTGTGTATTATGCCAACCTCTACCGAATGCAGGACATGCCACTCTACCAGATGGAGGCGCTGGCCTATCATGAAGGTATTCCGGGCCACCATATGCAGCTGGCGATTTCGCAAGAGCTGACGGGCATCCCGAAATTCCGCAAATATGGCGGCTACACGGCCTATACAGAGGGCTGGGGGCTATATTCAGAGTTCCTGCCCAAGGAGATGGGCTTCTATGAAGACCCATATTCCGATTTTGGCCGGCTCGCCATGGAGCTGTGGCGCGCGGCGCGGCTGGTCGTCGACACTGGCCTGCATGACAAGCAATGGACGCGCGAAGAAGCGATAGACTATCTGCTGACCAATACGCCCAATCCGGAAGGCGACGCGATCAAGGCCATCGAGCGCTATATCGTCATGCCGGGACAGGCCACGGCCTATAAGATCGGTATGCTGAAAATTGTCGAATTGCGTGAAGCGGCCAAGGCGACTCTTGGCGACGCGTTCGATATTCGCGATTTCCACGATGTGGTGCTGAAGGACGGGCCGGTACCGCTGGCCATACTGGAAGAGAATGTCGAAGCCTGGGTTGCACGCACCCAGCACAAAGGCGGCTGACAAGCACCCCCTTCCCCATCGAAAGACTCCGGCTAGATTGCCCCTCATGTGACCAGATCATGAGGGGCATTTCCTATGGGCGAGATAATTGCTGAAGTATTTTCGACGAGCGGGCTGTTTACGCTGTTCATGTTGCTGATGCTGCAAGCCGTACTGGGCTTTGACAACCTGCTTTACATTTCGATTGAGTCGAAAAGGGTTGGCGAGGCCAAGGCCGGTATGGTGCGGCGCTGGGGTATCGGTCTTGCCGTGGCGCTACGGATTATCTTGCTGGTGATCATCGTCCTGCTGTTCGGTGCGCTGGCCGAGCCGCTGTTTGACGTGCATCTCGGCAGTGTCATTGAGGGCGAGTTTACCCTGCAGGCACTCGTCACGCTGGCCGGGGGTGGCTTCATTATCTACACCGCCATCAAGGAAATCCATCACCTGCTGGCGGTGGATCATATCGAGCATACTGAAGGCTCAAAGACCAAATCGGTGACGCAGGCCATCCTGATGATCGTGGCGATGAACCTGGTCTTCTCGTTCGACTCGATCCTGTCCGCCATGGCGATTGCCAATGTCGAAGTGGCAAATGTCGTCAATGCCTCTGGCGATATTCTCTCGACTTTCACCGGCACGGTGACCCAGTGCAAGGCTGAGCTGATCGCCAATCCTGTGACGGGCGCCATTGGCTGTGAGCCCGGCAAGGACTATCAGATATGGATCATGGCCATCGCCATCCTGGCCTCAGGTGTGGTGATGATCCTGCTGGCCGACTATGTTGCCGACTTCCTCAAGCGCAACCGCATGTATGAGGTGCTTGGCCTGTTTATCCTGTTCCTGGTCGGGGTCCTGCTGGTGACCGAGGGCGCGCACCTGGCACACTTGGAACTGTTCACCTTCCCGATTGAGGCGATGAGCAAGTCGAGCTTCTATCTGGTGGTTGGCGTTCTGGTGATCACCGACATCATCTCAACCAATTACCAGAAGCGGCTATGGGCGCAGCGCGAGGCGGAATTGCTGAGCGCCGGCAACAAGGTCGATGACGCGATCAAGGCGGTCGATGCACATATCGAGAAACACGGCAATATCGGCTAGTCCTGCGGGTTCAGCACAGCCTTGCAGACATCACTGTCTTCGCGGCCATCGCGCAGCCATACGTCGGTGATCAGGCTGTCGGCGGCGATCTCTGCGGCCGAAAACACGTAGGCGCTGGGCGGCAGAACCCGTGTGCAGGCATCCTTGGCGAGATCCGCCATCGGGCGGCTGAGATGGCGCACATCCCAGACCCGCAAAACCCCGAACTCGGTTATGGTCCATAGCCGGTTTCCATCGGCGCTGAATGCGGCCTGATGAACCCAGCTATCGTGCCCGCGAAGATCTGTGATCAACTGCCCGGTCGCAACATCCCAGACCCGGACATTGTCATCCCAATCAGCAGTGAAGACAGCCATCCCGTTCGGGCTGAACTGGTGAAATGTAAGCTCGCTTTGGTCATCGCCATAGGTGGCATAGAGTTCGCCGTTTGGATTGGTTTCGAACATGGCCTGCCAGCGGTCGTGATCGGCATCAAATGTGTCGTCCGAAAATACAAACCCTTGCGGCACTGAGGCAGGCTTGCCGCTGGTAATATCCCAGGCTGTTATCTCGCCTTGCCTATCCGCCAGAGCAATCAGGTTTTCGGTGGCAAGAAATTGGGCGCGGTCTGTTTCAAGATTATCCAGCCGCAACATTTCACGCCCGATCGATCTGTCCCACAGGCGCACGGCGCCATCGCGGTCAAGCGTCACGGCCCGCCCGCCCTGCGGATCAAATTCTGCGAGCACGATATCGGCGACATGACCGGCGAGCGATGCAACCCGGTCTTCAGGATCATAATTGCGCAGCGGCCCGTGCTCTGATCGAAGCTCCTGCATCCTGGCGACAACCTGATCGCGGCCAGATGCGGCCTGCCAAACCTTCGCTTCGCCGTCAGAAGCCCCCGAAATGATCTGACGGCCATCGGGGTGAAAGGCCGTCGACCAGACCTCGCCTTGATGTGGGATGACTCGAAACTCGCCGCCGGTTGCGGCGTCCCAGACACGCACTGTCTCATCACTGGAGGCACTGGCGATGCGCGCGCCATCCGGACTGAACTCAGCAATCGAGACGCCGCGTGCATGACCGAGAAGATCACGCTGACGCTGCCAGGTTTGCGTCTGAAAAAGTTCGACCTGTCCATCGCCGGATGGAACCGCCAAGGCGGAGCTGTCCGGGTTGAACGCAACGCCGCTTGCGATGAAGCCTTCAATGCCAAGGCTTGTGAC
>CAYGKE010000132.1:0-7017 GCA_964350465.1 uncultured Hyphomonas sp. | reverse complement strand
CTACCGGGCTGCGCTACGCTCCGACACCAGACGCTGTATAGGCGATCCAGTGACGCAAACGCAATGCAAATTGGCTGCTTACTTAGGCTGCCTGATTCAAGCGCGCAGCATCGAGCCGAGCTTTGAGATTCGTCAAATCGTCGAGAACCGACCTCAGCCTTTGCTCGGAACCTGTCGGGGCTTCGCCAATACCTGGTTCGGAAACAAATGCGTTCCGCACAGTCCTTTGTAAATCACGAGCGGGACTGGTAGTTGGCACGGCATCTTTGGCCGCTACCGAAACAATTTGCAGATCACCAGCAGTCACACTCTCAACGCCTTGCTCGTTTAACAATTTCTCGGCACCTTTGAGAGTCATACCCTTGTCGTGCACAAGTGTCTGGATGGCCCGCAATGCGGTCATATCTTCGCTGCGAAACATCCGCCGTCCATCACGGCGCTTTAGGGGCTTTACGAACTTTGGAAACTTGCCTTCCCAATAGCGCAATACGTGAGGTTGCAGACCAAGTTCATCTGCCGCCTCCCCAATCGAGCGATAGGCATCAACAGATTTTTCGATCTTTCGGGCACTCGATTTGGCCATGCAGGTCCTCGTTCGGCTTAGCCCCCAACAGCTTCCTTGAGCATTGGTGAAGGCTTGAAGGTTACGACCTTGCGTGCCGAAATTGTTGCCTCGATTCCCGTTTTGGGATTACGCCCTTCGCGGGCCGCTTTGCGTCTGACACTGAAATTGCCAAAACGGGACAGTTTTACCTGCCCCTCGCCTTCGAGACTTTCGCTGACCAGGTCCAGCATTCGATCAAGCAGGTCAGAAGATTCCTGTCGCGTCAGGCCGACTTCACGAACGATAGCGTCGGTCAGTTCTACACGGGTCAGTGTTGATTGGCTCACGGGACTCAGGCTCCTCTAGGTTAACAATACTCGCCCACTTATTAACGAATTGATTACAGCCGGAAGAGACTGGCTCCCCAGGAGAACCCACCCCCCATCGCTTCGCTGAGGATAAGATGGCCAGGTTGAATACGACCATCGCCGACTGCTACGTCAAGCGCAAGTGGAATAGAAGCCGCAGACGTATTTCCGTGCAGGGCGACAGTCGACACAACCTTACCCTCATCAAGCTTCATTTTCTTCGCCACACCATTCAGAATACGCTGATTGGCCTGATGCGGAACGAACCAGTCAATCGCATCAACCGATGTAGCTGTGTCTCTTAGGACGTGATCGATCGCACTCGATATATTCGTAACGGCATGGCGGAAAACCTGGTTTCCTTGCATTCGGACATGCCCGATTGTGCCTGTCGAGGAGACCCCACCGTCAACATGTAGTAGCTCGCTTTTTGTTCCATCGGTACGAATATGATGCGCGAGCACGCCCCGGTCACCAGCCGTCTTGGCTGCCTCCGCCGTCAGTACGACCGCGCCCGCACCATCCCCAAACAGCACACAAGTGCCGCGGTCCGACCAATCAAGAATGCGGGTGAACGTCTCTGAACCGATCACTAGCGCCGTCTTGAACAGTCCACTCTTTAACATGGAGTCAGCGGTCGCAAGACCAAACAGGAAGCCTGAACAAACGGCCTGAACATCAAACGCCGCACCCGGCCCGGTGCCCAGTTTGGCCTGTATCGCAGTCGCGGTGGCTGGAAAGGTTTTGTCTGGTGTCGTCGTTGCCAGCACGATCAGGTCGACCTCTGCCGCCTCGATGCCTGCAGCCGCCAAAGCTTTTCTAGCTGCCTCACAACCAAGATCGGACGTCAGCTGATCATCAGCAGCAATATGACGCTGGGTGATTCCTGTTCGCTCACGGATCCACTCATCCGTTGTATCGACAACTTTCGATATATCTTCATTCGTCATAATCCTTTCGGGAAGGTAGCTCCCCGTGCCGCGGATAACACTACGAATATTGTTCATTCGGCCGCCTCACTTAAATCCGATCCGTCGGTTGAGCGCGAAAGGCCGGCTGCCACTTCCTGCATATACTGACTACCAGCAAGATTTGCGGCGAGATCAACCGCCGTTGCGTAACCGGCTGCATCCGTGCCGCCATGACTTTTGACGACAACGCCGTTCAATCCGAGCAATACGCCGCCATTTACGTTTGATGGGTTCATCTTGTCGCGAAGTTTCTTGAGCCCTTGACTGGCGAGAGCTGCACCGACCTTGCTCATCGCTGATCCGGTCAAGGCTTCGCGGACATAGCTTGCGACCAGGCGCGCCGTTCCTTCAGCTGTTTTCAGCGCGACATTTCCGGTAAAACCGTCGGTCACAACAACATCCACAGCGCCCATGGAGATGTCATTGCCCTCAACATAGCCGCGAAAGTCGAGCCCAAGGATGGGGTCACGCAGGCGCTCTGACGCCAGCTTCAGCGTATCACGACCCTTCTCCTCTTCAGACCCAATATTGAGCAGTCCAATGGTCGGCTTCGATTTGCCCGTTACGGCGCGTGCATAAGCCTCACCCATAATTGCGAAAGTCACCAATTGATCGGAATCAGCATCAAGGTTGGCGCCAATGTCCAAAACAACCGATTGTCCCTCCAGCGTCGGCCAGACGGCTGTCATCGCAGGTCGGTGCACGCCCTCCATCTTACGCAAAGCCAGCATGGAAAATGCCATCAGCGCACCGGTATTTCCGGCCGAGACAGCTGCTGCAGCCTCCTTCGACTTGACCGATTGGACAGCCCCCCAAAGACTTGTGCTCTGACGTCTGCGCAAGGCTGCTGAGGGCTTCTCGCTCATCGTGACAACATCATCATGATGCAGGACTTGGCAGCGACCAGAGATTCCGCGGGTCTCGATGCCTTCGCGCAGCTCGCTTGAGCGACCATGCAACAGGAAACTCACATCAGAACGCTTGCGCGCAACCAGTTGCAGCCCATCAAGCACCACTTCAGGCGCATCATCGCCGCCCATTGCGTCGATCGATAGAACCAAACTGGCCATTCACTCCACTCCTGACGCCAAGTACGGCGAATCTAGGCGGCGTCTAGCACAATGGCAACGAGATGAAACGCGGATCATCAGTTTATCTTGGGCTCGCAAACGCTGCGGCCGTCGCGGCAGTGCGCATCATCTCGTCTTCAAATCCGTTCAGTCGCGCCCGCACCGCATCAAGCCAGACAGCAAGCGCGCTTGAATTGTCACGCGAAACAACGCCGTTTCGTTCCAATATAGTATTCACTTCGGTGTCTTCGGTGCTGTCGAGGGCGCGATCATAGGCGCGGGCAAGACCCACAAACTCTTCACCGAGCTTACGCATTTTTCGAGCAATAGACGCGTCCCCCACCCCGGTTTCGCGCATCGCGTGATCAAAACTGGAAAAAATGCCATGATAGATATCTGCGACAAGCTTCGTCGTATGATCGATGCGTCTGAAGCGCCGAATCACCAGAACGGTGATCAGGGCCACCATCTGGGCTCTACCCTCAAGCGTATCGGCGACCCAACCACGCCCAAATGGCGCAGGGTCGCGAGCAACATGCAGGATCGCGGTTTGCCAGGCCTCAGCTTGGGCACGTCGCAATCGGCCTTTTCGCAGCGTCTGCCACAGTGATGCCACGCAGTGTCTCCAATGCTTGCTTTTCAGGTCTGTTCGCCGTTATCACAGGGCCTATTAGCAGGAGAACCTCTATGGCGCGACGTGTCATTCTCGCATCTGTGGCTTTGGCTGGCCTTGCCGTCACCGGCTGCATTAGCCCGATCAGTGATTTTCACGGCTATACAGCTGATGAAGTTCAACCGACCGCTATTGAGCCCGGGATCGATACTCGCGCCAGCGTGCTTGCGCAGCTTGGGTCGGCCTCGACCGAAAGCGTATTTGACGAGAATACCTGGTTCTACATCTCGACCCAGCGCGAACGCTTTGCCTATTTCATTCCAAAGACCAAGCAGCGCCAGATCACAGCGATACGCTTCAATGACGGCGATGTTGTAGAAGAGGTGTTGGAATATGACGAGACGTCAGGCCAGGTGATCAACTATGTTTCCCGTGAAACCCCGACGCGCGGGCGCGAACTTGGTCTGCTGGAGCAGATATTCGGAACGATTGGCGCCGTCCAGCTACCACAGACCGACGAACGCACGCCGGGCAACCCAACCGGGCGGCGGTAGCCTTTAAAATTCATCGCAAGAAAAAAGCCCCGGATCGCTCCGGGGCTTTCTCATTTCAGATCGGATGAGGCCTAGTGACCACCGGCTAGAAACGCCAGCATCAAGAGCGCCACGATATTCGTGATCTTGATCATCGGGTTCACGGCAGGGCCAGCCGTGTCCTTGTAGGGGTCACCGACCGTATCGCCGGTCACCGCAGCCTTGTGGGCTTCAGAGCCCTTGCCGCCATGATTACCGTCCTCGATATACTTCTTGGCATTGTCCCAGGCACCGCCGCCCGAGGTCATCGAAATGGCCACGAACAGGCCGGTGACGATGACACCAAGCAGCATGGCGCCAACAGCGGCCAGAGCGGACGCCGGACCAGCAATACCCCAGATCACCAGAAATAGAACAATTGGTGACAGTACAGGCAGGAGTGATGGCACAACCATTTCCTTGATCGCAGCTGAGGTCAGGATATCAACTGCACGCCCATAATTCGGACGCGACGTTCCCGCCATGATGCCAGGATCATTCTTGAACTGGCTGCGCACTTCCTCGACCACGGCCTGCGCCGCGCGGCCAACAGCCATCATCGACATACCGCCAAACAGGAAGGGTAGCAGGCCGCCAAACAGAAGACCGACAACGACATACGGATTGGCGATTGAGAAATCGACCGTACCGATACTAGCGAAGAAACTGCCCTCCGCAGCATTCGCCGTAAAGTATTTCAGGTCCTCATTATAAGCGGCAAACAGCACCAGGGCACCAAGCCCGGCTGAGCCAATCGCATAGCCCTTGGTGACCGCCTTGGTCGTGTTGCCAACGGCATCAAGCGCATCCGTCGTATCCCGAACATTGCTCGGCAGTTCTGCCATTTCGGCAATACCGCCAGCATTGTCAGTCACCGGTCCAAACGCGTCGAGTGCGACAATCATGCCCGCCAGTGCCAGCATTGTCGTGGTCGCAATGGCGATCCCGAACAAGCCTGCGAGATTGAATGTCAGGATGATACCCGCAATGATCGTCAAAGCTGGCAGCGCACAAGACTCAAGTGAAACTGCAAGACCCTGGATCACATTGGTACCGTGGCCGGACTCAGAAGACTTGGCCACAGAACGAACCGGGCGGTAGCCTGTGCCGGTATAATATTCCGTGATCACAACGATCAGAGCGGTCACAGCAAGACCTGCTACACCGCACCAGAATAGCGAAGCGCCCGAAACAACCTTGTTTGCCGACCCATCACTCGTCAGAAGCCCAAGCGCGGCGCCCGCGCCATCGATTTCGCCAAAGCCATTAGGCAGCACAAAATTGATGGAGATTGCCAGTCCGATCATGCTAAGCACGCCCGTCGCAATCAAGCCCTTGTATAGCGCGCCCATGATATTGGTTGAGCCTTTACCGAGCTGAACAAAGAATGTCCCGGCAATAGAAGCAACAATACAGACCGCGCAAATCGCCAGTGGCAGCATCAGCATCTCTGTCAGGTAGGCTGCACCGCTGAAGTAGATCGCGGTCAGAACCATGGTTGCAACAATCGTCACAGCGTAGGTTTCGAACAGGTCAGCCGCCATACCGGCGCAATCACCGACATTATCACCGACATTGTCCGCGATTGTTGCCGCATTACGCGGATCATCTTCCGGAATACCGGCTTCAACTTTGCCGACCATATCACCGCCAACATCGGCGCCTTTGGTGAAAATCCCGCCGCCGAGACGGGCAAAGATCGAGATCAGTGAAGCCCCAAAGCCAAGCGCGACCAGACCATCAACAACCGCGCGATCTTCTGCCGGGCTATACCCGGCCAGACCCACCAGAATGCCGTAATAACCAACCACACCCATGAGAGCGAGACCGACAACCAGCATTCCTGTCACAGCGCCAGACTTGAACGCCATGGAAAGACCGCCCTGCAAGCTCTTCGAAGCTGCATGCGTGGTGCGAACATTGGCCTGTACGGACACTTTCATGCCAATAAAACCAGCGGCTCCTGACAGGATAGCGCCAATCACAAAGCCAAGCGGCACTTCCCAATTGCGGAAGGCGATTGCCAGCACGATAACGACGCCTACGCCCACCATCGCAATTGTGCGATATTGCCGGTTCAAATAAGCGTTTGCGCCTTCCTGGATCGCCGAGGCAATCTCTTTCATGCGGTCATTACCCGCATCCGCTTTCATAATGACGGTGCTTTGCCACCAGCCATACAGCACCGCTAGCGCCCCTGCGCCGAGTGCAATCCAAAACCATTCGGTCATGTGTTTCCTTCCCGTTTTAACGACTATTTGGGGCGCTCCAGCCCTCTTCTCCCAGTCAGGCGTGCATGTTCTGCACAGACACGCCGAGTCTTCAAGCACCATCGCGGCATAGGCGACTCACTTGAACACCAGACACCTAATGCTCGAACCCAAGTCTTTCAGGTGCGTTAACGCGCTTGCCATGCCATATCAGGCTTATCCCAGCGCTATCTGTCAGCTTACCGATTTCACTAAACCGCCCTGGCGGAAGTTCGCGATCAGGCGGCACAGCGAGAAGAAGCTGATAGTCGTCTCCGGCAGTGACCTGCGCGAAAACGTCAACCAGATTATCACTCGCGCTGGCAAGCGGTACTTTCTCAAGCGCAATCTCTGCCCCGCAGGCACTTGCATCAGCCAATTGCGCGAGATCGAGCAATAGACCGTCCGAAATATCCATCGATGCCGAAGCATGTGAGGCAACGAGGTTTGCGTCCTCCAAAGACGCAATTTCGGGAGTGCGGTAGTGCCGGGCCGCTGCATCTGTGCAGCCACGCCGCGCCGAAGCCAGTCCGATGCCGCCCCAGCCGATCTGACCGCTCACCCAAAGTCTGTGACCTGGCTTCCCGCCAGACCGTCGAACCGGTCCGCTGGCGGCACACGTGCCTGTCA
>CAYGKE010000131.1:4800-7054 GCA_964350465.1 uncultured Hyphomonas sp. | reverse complement strand
GATCGAGGGGATGCGCGATGATGGGACGATTGGAAGAAGGCGCTGCGAAGCTCTTCTATAAGTTCTCACTGGATGAGATGGTTCCGACGGACCATTTGCTTCGGAACATCGATCGGTTTCTCGACTTCGATGACATCCGCGCGCACTTGAAGCCGTTCTATAGTCACACCGGCCGTCCCTCCGTTGATCCTGAACTGATGTGCCGGATGCTGATTGTAGGCTATTGCTATGGCATCAGATCAGAACGCCGATTGTGCGAAGAGGTTCATTTGAACCTTGCCTATCGATGGTTCTGTAAGTTGGGCATTGAAGACAGGGTCCCTAATCACTCGACGTTTTCTAAGGCACGTCATGGCCGCTTCCGTGAGAGCGATCTCTTTCGGAAGCTGTTCGAGCAAGTGGTGTTCAGTTGCATGTCGGAAGGCCTGGTCAAAGGCGAAGGCTTTGCGGTTGATGCCAGCATGATCCGCGCCGATGCGAGTGAGGACAATGCCGTTGAGGCCGGAGAACCGATTGACTGGTCTGATCCGAAGATCGCATCTCGTCCAGTCACAGAGTATCTTGATGCGATTGATCAAGACGGCACGCCACGTAAGAAGATCTCGCTCACCGATCCAACTGCGCGTTGGACTGCAGCGATCGGCGGACAGGCCCGATTTACCTGGGCGACCAACTATCTTCTGGATATCGAGACATCCGTTATCGTCGATGTCGAACCAACACCCGCCTATCGCAAAGCCGAGGTTGAAGCGGCGAAGACGATGATCGACCGAACTGAAGACCGGTTTGGATTAAAACCGAAGCGCCTGATGGGAGACGGCGCATATGGCGCTGCTGAAATCGTCGCTTGGATGGTCGATGAGAAGCATATCGAACCCCATGTTGCGCTGCTTGAGCCGCCCGGTGCACCGACGACAAACTTCACGATCAAAGACTTCGCCTATGACAAGGAGGAAGACGTCTTCACCTGTCCGAACGGCAAAGAGCTTCGTCATCAGAGACGCAACTATAAGGTCCCTCGATCCGGTGTGACCAAAGATAAGAAGCGGATGTACAGATCGAGCAGCTCAGACTGCGCAGTATGTCCTTTAAAGCCAAAGTGCTGCCCCAACGCTCGCAACAAACGCGTTGGTCGATCGATCTATGAACATGCCAGAGACGAAGTGAAACGTCTGCGGGAAACTCCCGCATACGAACAATCCAGGCGGGATCGAAAGAAGGTCGAGATGAGCTTCGCGCATTTGAAACGCCTGCACGGCTTCCGCCGATTACGGTTGCGAGGGCCCACTGGGGCCCATGACGAATTTCTCCTCGCCGCAACAACCCAAAACCTCAGAAAACTAGCCAAGTACGCCCCGAAACCGTCTTCCAAGCTCCAAAACGCTGCTTAGAGCGGGCACCGGGAGCGAACACCCTGCAGATAAAGGGCCCCGCTGGAACTCGGATCAGGGGCAAACCAAAATCAGCACCGACTTTTTCAACAGAATTGCCCAAGAACGGACTCTGACGAATTCCGAAATGGGCGAGCAGAAGGAGACATTGTGCGGTGTTGTTCTTGATCGATTGTCGTTTGTATTTGAAAAAGTGGCTACTACTTTGAGTTGATGGTTAGGCCGCCAAAGAACAATTCAGACAAAGCGGAGCAATTACGTCCACCGATCTTAAAGGGACTGGGTGAAACTCCCACCGAACGTGAGCTGATCAGGTTAAGCGAGCGATCGTTCTTGGTCCTATGGTCTTTTCCGAACTTGTATCGAAATCAAAAGAACTCGGGTGGTGGTGACGGAAAGGAACTATGCGACCTTCTGGTAATCTGTGATCCTCACGTTATCATTTTCAGTGAGAAGAAAATCAGGTGGCCAGACAAACCGGTTGAGGTTGCATGGTGTAGATGGGCAAAAAAGGCCCTAAAGAATTCCCTTGACCAAATTCGCGGGGCCGAACGCTGGCTCTCAGAATTCCCCGACCGCATTTTCCTTGACCGTCAATGCACAGAGCCTTTTCCTATAGACTTACCGCCACCGAACAGGAGGATCATCCACCGTGTGGTAATCGCTCGCGGGGCCGGTGAAGCTTGCAAGGATTTCTTCAAAGGTGGCACCGGTAGTCTAGCTATTATGCCAGAAATTGTCGGTTCGGATCACTGGAACCCAACTACAACCTCTGCAGAACCCTTTATGGTCGGTGATCTCGATAATTCTGGTGCGTTCGTCGACGTAGTTGACGAGGGGTCGGAGCTCAGGGTGTGGATGGT
>CAYGKE010000131.1:1520-4790 GCA_964350465.1 uncultured Hyphomonas sp. | reverse complement strand
GAACACGGTGATGAACGAGCTCGATACAATTTCTGATTTTACGGGCTACCTGAGCAAAAAAGCAGAGTTTGTAAGATCCGGTAGATTGATTGCGGCACATGGCGAAGAAGATCTCCTTGCCTACTATGCAGTGCGAGTAAACGAAGATGGTGATCATGACTTCGCTCCACCAGATCACGGCAGCTGGGAAAACCACGATGTAATAGCCATCGACGGTTCGCACTTCTCTGAGCTCATCCAAAATCCACAATACATCGCAAAGAAACACGCAGATGAAGTGTCTTACGTATGGGACACACTCATCAAGAATTTTACTGATCACATGCTTGCTGGGACTTCTATTGTTCCTGATGGATATGAGTACGATTTGAGGAACAGCGAACGAGCGGTTCGCCATATGGCTCTCGAAAATCGATTTAAGCGTCGCAGCCATGGCGAAGCGATTCAAGGCGCAATGAAAAAGAGTTGGGAGGTCGACAAGTTCTTCCGCGCGATGATCCCTGCAGAGGGTTCAAGAGAGGATGAAACCGGATTCTTCTTTTTGACGATGAAGTATTTGGATTGGATGGAAGACCAGGGGGGATACGATCACTACCGACTAAAAAGAGTAGAGCTAGCAACAGCTTACGCGAAGGGTATGCTGATCCGCTATCCCTATTTGAAACGAATTGTAGGGATCTCAGCTGAGCCGCCAAGGCAAGAGCGCGGATCATCAGAAGATATTCTATATGCAGAGCAGATTGATTGGACCGACGAGGAGAAGCGAGCAATTCGTCAACTTTGCGATGAGCTCGAAATTCTGAAACCGGGGTATCAAGAACGCAAATGGACGGGACAAGAGTTTCCAGAGGTCGCATTTGCCCAACGTTCGACAGGTCCAGGCCCGAACCGAAAAGAACGCCGAGCTAGAAAAGCGAAAATGCGGCGACGGAGTCGAACGCCAAGAAAGTGACGTATGCGTATTAGCTAATGTCCGGTATTAGGAATTAACGGTCCCAACCTACAAAGGGTTGGGGGCCCTGATCGACGCAAGTGTGCAAAATTGAGTTTGAAAACTCACGTCCGCTCCTGCGCCCAATATCGAAGATGTAGTTTTCAGGGATCTAAAGTCCCCTCCCACGCCGAAAGTAGGCATCGAGCGGCAGTCAACCCAACTCCGCGATCAATTCTTCGCCCTGATTCCTGACATTGCCGACCTCGGGGCCAACCTTCCAGGCATGGAGATCGCCCGAAGCATCAGGAAAGATCATATCCTGGCGCTCATCCGGCGAGGCTCGCAACCAATCAGCTGCGCTGGATTGATCGGGAATAACCGGCATGCGGTGATGGATGTGCTCAAGGTCAGGCGCTGCATCAGTGGTCAGAATGGTGAAACTCTCTAATGGCTCGTTATCGATCATAGCTCGATCCCAAAGACCAGCGACAAAGAACCAGCGGCGATTACGCTTCGCGATCGCGTACGCCTGCTTCTGGCCCCTCGGCCCTTTCCACTCATAATATCCACTCATCGGCACCAGGCACGGGCGATCCTTGAACGACGCTCGAAACGAGGCTTTGGTAGCAGCCTCTTCGCCTTTGGCGTTGAACGTAGAGAATTTCTTTTCGGAAAGTGGCTTCTTCCACCAGCGGGGAACGAGGTCCCAGCGCGCAAACGTTAGCTCGAGATCGTCGCTCTCACCCCTGACACGGATAATGGGAACCTGCTGGGTCGGAGCTACGTTGTAGGCCTTAGGAAAATGCGGGATTTCTTCAGGACGAAACAGGCTGAGCTGAGCGTGATAGTCTTCCCAACTCACGCCGTGTCTGAAATGTCGTCCGCACATTCAACGAGTATAGCTTAGAAATATGCCGTGTCAGCTTTGGGTCACGCGCCAGATCTGTCTGTAAAAGCCGTTCAAGTACCGAGTCATTCGATGGCCGTCCGCGCGTGCCAATTTCAAATGATGTCTGCCGCAGCATGAATAACGCAGGCGCATGTAAACTGGCCCGGGGTGCTCAGGGGCACCGTTTTGGTGAATACTGGTGTTTCGACTCAATCGGATATTCAAAAGTGGGGTCGTGAGTGGGGTTGACTGCCCGTGAGAATAAATAATTACTATTTTACAGCAGCTTACTGTCTTTGTGTGGCGGAGAGAGAGGGATTCGAACCCTCGGAACGCTTGCGCGCTCAACGGTTTTCGAGACCGTCCCGTTCAGCCACTCCGGCACCTCTCCAAGGCTGCTGCACCTAGCCTGCCCGCCAGAACTGTTCAAGCCCTGCGATTCACGCCGTTTTGGGTTTGACACCGCATCGGGATTGGTGTTTACCCGCGCCTTCATGTCCGCGCCCTCCGGGGCTGCGGCCAGTTTTTTATTTTCAGTTGTTCCGAAGAGGACGAGCGCCATGTTCGCGGTCATAAAGACAGGTGGCAAACAATATAAAGTCGCTGAAGGCGATGAGATTGTCATTGAAAAGCTCATTGCCGATGCCGGTGATGATGTGACATTCGAAGACGTCCTGATGCTGGGCGATAGCGGCAAGGTCACAATTGGTGAGCCTCTGGTCGCCGGGGCCAGTGTTGTCGGCGAAGTCGCCGAGCAGCGCAAAGGCGCCAAAGTGCTGATCATTAAGAAGCGTCAGCGCAATACCTATCGCCGCAAGAAAGGCCATCGCCAGCTGCAAACCGTCGTGACGATCAAGTCGATCCTCGCCGATGGCAAGAAGGCTCCGGCCAAGAAGAAGGCCGCGCCGAAGAAAGACGACGCACCGAAAACCGAAGCCAAAGCTGCGCCAGCCAAGAAGGCTGCGCCAAAAGCTGAGACCAAGGCCAAGGCAGAACCAAAAGCCAAGGCAGCTCCCAAGAAGGAAGCTGCGCCGAAGAAACCAGCCGCGAAGGCTGATGATCTGACGGCTATGAAAGGCCTCGGCAAAGTGTTTGCAGACAAACTGGCCGCTGAAGGCGTGACCAGCTTCGCGCAAATCGCCAAGATGAAGAAGGCCGATATCGAAGCGCTCGAAGAGAAAATCGGCGCGGCAGGCAAGTTTGAAAAGAATGACTGGGTCGCGCAGGCAAAAGACCTCGCGAAAAGTTAGGAATTTGGCTATAAGCTGAATTAGAGATTGGAGACCAGATATGGCTCATAAAAAATCAGGCGGCTCGTCCAAGAACGGTCGCGATTCAAATCCTAAATACCTCGGCACCAAGAAATATGGTGGCGAACAGGTCGTGCCGGGCAATATCATCATTCGCCAGCGCGGCACCAAGACCTATCCGGGTCGCGGCGTTGGCA
>CAYGKE010000131.1:0-1510 GCA_964350465.1 uncultured Hyphomonas sp. | reverse complement strand
GGCAAGGATCACACGCTGTTCGCATTGATCGAAGGCAAGGTCGAGTTCCGCCGCAAGGCTGGTAACCGCCAATATGTATCGGTTGTGCCGACGGCAGACGCAGCAGAATAGCGGCAACTGACCTGGTTGCCGGATGGTGGCCATAAAGTTTCGGAGGGAGGCAGGCCACTGTCTCCCTTTTTATTTGCCTCCCGTGCAACGGAGCCTGACATGTCAGAGCCATATCAGATCAAGACCGAGCGCCTCCTTTTGAGAGCGCCGGAACCGGCTGACGCCGCCCAAATCACCGAACGTATCAGCGAGGAGGATGTTTTGCGGAATCTCGGTCGGGCCCCCAACCCCTACCAATTGCAGGATGCCGAAAACTGGATCAGCAAGAGCGCCAAGGACCGGGCCGCCAGCACCGAATATGCCTTCGTGATCACCACCGCCAGAGACGGCGTGATCGGATCGACCGGTTTTAACCGCGCCATCGGCGAGGTCTGGGAGGTCGGATACTGGCTCGGCAAACCCTTCTGGGGGCAAGGCATTGTCACAGAAGCCGCAAACGCCCTCATTGAGTGGGGGCAATCTGAGTTTGGGATCAACCAGTTTGCCGCCGGGCACTTCACCGACAATCCGGCCTCAGGCCGGGTGCTTGAGAAGCTCGGATTTGAGCCGGTTGGCGAACGGCTGATGTTCAGCAAGGCGCGGGACGGGAAACACCCAGCGACGCGCTATTCGCTTGGCGCACCAGCCGATGCCGCCTTGCGCGCGGCGTCGCATTAAGCAAGACAGGCGCCATGAGATTTCTCGATCAAACCAAAGTCTATATCAAGGCGGGCGATGGCGGGCGCGGATCATCTTCGTTCCGGCGCGAAGCCTATGTCGAATTCGGCGGACCGGATGGCGGCGATGGCGGACGCGGCGGGCATGTCTTTATCCAGGCGGTGGAAGGCCTCAACACCCTGATCGATTACCGCTACCAGCAGCATCACAAGGCCGAACGCGGCGGTCACGGCATGGGTAAGCAGCGCCATGGCAGGTCTGGCGAAGACAAGATCCTGAAAGTACCCGTCGGCACACAAATCTATGAAGAAGATCAGGAAACCCTGATCGCCGACCTGACCGAAGTCGGCCAGATGGTCATGGTCGCGCGCGGCGGCAATGGCGGCTGGGGCAATCTGCGCTTCAAGACCTCGACAAACCGTGCGCCGCGCCGCGCCAATCCCGGCGAAGAGGGCGAGGAATGGACCCTCTGGCTGCGCTTGAAGCTGATTGCCGATGCCGGGCTTCTCGGCCTGCCAAATGCCGGTAAATCGACCTTCCTCAGCCGCGCCACCGCTGCCAAACCGAAAATCGCAGACTATCCCTTCACCACGCTGAACCCCGGGCTCGGCATAGTTGACCTCGGCCCGGCGACACGGTTCGTGCTGGCCGACATTCCCGGCCTGATCGAAGGCGCAGCAGACGGCGCTGGCCTCGGTCACCGTTTCCTCGGCCATGTCGAGCGCTGCAAAGTGCTGCTGCA
>CAYGKE010000130.1:0-7122 GCA_964350465.1 uncultured Hyphomonas sp. | reverse complement strand
CTCCTTGCTTCCAGTTTTACCTTGCAAGGCGTCTACCGTTCTAGGGGCACATCAACTATCGCGAAGACAAACCACGTGCCCCCCGTCAAAAGTGCTTCAATTGAGTGACTTTCAGAGTGCAAAACGCCGAACCTCCAATTCTAACGTAAACTATGGCTCTTTGGTCAAAACAGCACGTTTGTATTTTAGTTTCTTATGGATTTGGACTACAAGGACCACGTTGAACCAAACAGGAAAAGATGAGGCCACTTAGACAGTGAAGCAGGTTTTTTGGAAGTCTGAGCTTATACCTATAAACGATACCCCTTTTCACACTGAGTGTGCCAGTGATAACAGTTTGGCTCGATAGAGTACTGGTTTCATTACGCATCGAAGGACGTTTTTGCCATGTCTAGAAAAGCGATTTTGTCTTTGATACTATACAGCACAGTGTCACTGTTTGTTGTTTTCGTAGCAGTTTGCGTCTTCTTACTTCCATCAGTTTTTTCGAAGGTAGTAGCTTTATTTGGTGTAGTTTGGACTATTTTAGGCGTCAGCGTATTTCGAGATGCTCAAGGACTAATCCGCAATGTCTCAGAAGCAATATTCTCGAGTATTCGCTACTCCGCACTTCTAATGTCGACACTACTGTTCGCGAATGCATCATTCAGCTGGCTATGGCTGAAAAGCCTTCCACCACCTTATGCCGTAGAGGTATTCGTCATAGATGACCTCGGTTACCCGGTTCGGGACGCAGACGTACTACTGAAGTCGCCGTCTAGGAGCGTGAGAGAGTTCTCAAATGAATTTGGAATTGCGAATTTTAGACTAACGAGAACTGAAGCCGAAAACTCCAGCATTGTTTTGAAAACGCTCAACAATACAATTCAAGAGCGAGTCAGTTTCAATGAAAATCAGAAATTCTCACGGGCGCAAATCATAATCCCAAAACAGCCTGATAAAGTGACCGCTAAATACATACAGTTTGGAGGGGTCGATTTATCCTACATCGCAAATGGCATGGTGCCACCGCAATTCTCCGATCACTATCGATGGAGTTATATTCTTACTGAACCTCACAACACGCTGATGGAAATATTTGAACGAAACAAAAAAGACATTCATGAACATTTCCAAAATGGTGATTACTACTACACAATCAGCTTCGTCCAGACCGATGGCTCTGTAAAAATTGAAGATATTCAAGACCAACCTCAGAGCGCTACACGCTCCGAGGTCGGCGAGTACGTGCCAAGATACATTTTGACCCCACCCGACCAATTCAGTGAAATAGATGCGAACCAGAACGGCGCTAGACCATGGCACGACGCAGCGTTGGGTCAGTTAGGAGATTTGAGCGTTCTGGGTTCTATGGATCGCATCCAGTTCGAAAATCTTTACGATTGCCCGCAGAAAATTGAAGACAACACCATTTCGCTTACCCCTCAGTTCGTTCTTACAAAACTATCTGCTAACGAAATAATCGCAGTCGAGCCTGTAGATAGTGATGCGTACGAATGGGCGATGACAATGAGAGATATAGGCACGACCAATGATGTCGCCTTAGTAAAGTTAAACTCCGACGGGCGCGCAGAGCTAATATTTAAAGATGTAGAGGCGGAAGTACTACTATTAACGAACACGACTGAAAGATCGGTAAGTGTCTCCGATCTCGTCTACTTCGCCGAAGGTCAACGAAGGGAACTACAATGGTCACCGGGCACATTGCAGTCCGGAGAGAGCATCGCCGTTGTCACCAAGTTAATCATCAGAAAAATCCCACGAGACGACGCTGGTTTGAGCTATAGAACAATTGGGTTCTTCGAGGGCTATAGTGACAGGATGTTCCAGTACACCGGCAAATGCGAACTGGATCATGCGGAATTAGCCAAGTTGTCGAAAATGGAATATGCGTTTCACATCAAATGGCCTGACTTCCCGTTTCCCAAGATTGCCGGTAGCTTTGAGTATAGGCCTTTTTCTAACGGCTGGCATAGTTGGCTTGGCGCGGAGCAAACTCCCAGCGAAGTAAGCTTTGAGACAATTAATGTTGACGGAATGCTTCAAATCATTCGCCCTTCAGCATTCGAGCGCGGAGCGACGGAATTTGGTCGCCGCGTAGGTGGCTGAACACAGCAATGATTTCGGTATTTATGTCCATCAAGCCCCTCTTCTCTCTCTTGAAGCCGAGTCAACATAATTCTAGAGTCCTCGGTGGCTCGAGATGGGCTGGATATTACGCAAAAACAATCCTTGCTTTTTTTTCCCGCGGTTTTCGCTGTAGATTTAGTCGCTCTTGGCAGCGCGGGTTGATGCCTTGAGTGCCTGTCGCAAAGCGGGCGTGGTGGCTGCGACGTACAATGTATCGCAAGAGGACTAGGGCGCAGGCAGGCCTCAGCTAACCGAAAAGAACGTTCAGCGAAAAGAGAGTGCGCGTCTTACCCAAATCGAGCTGATCCGAAGCTGAACAAAATGCTCTTCAAAGAGACATTGAATGATCTAAAGCCGAGGCCCCGAACCCAATCTGCTTGAGGCAAGCCATATTTGACCCAGCCCCCTGATCCGGGCCGTTCATTATGAGAGTCTGTTCGCCTTTCTTTCTTTTGTTGATGGGCTGGTCAAGGCCCGGTGAGTGGAGCTTTCCATATTGCGTAGTGTCCGTCGTCAGGTTTTTTGGCACCACTGTCGGCCTGAGCTAAGAGAGAGTTTGGCTCATCTTATTGGTTTGATTATGCGGCGTGTTTTCGGTGATGCAAGCGCCGCATTTCGAGTGTCTTCCGTTTGATCCTTTCTCGTTGCTTTAGAATGGCTTTGTCACGGCCAAAGTAGACGTCGGCAGGTGTGACGTTGTTGATGCTCTCGTGATATCGCTGGTGATTGTAGTAATCGACGAAGGCTTCGATCTGAGCTTCGAGGTCACCCGGCAGGAAGTAGTTTTCCAACAGAATACGGTTCTTCAGGGTTTGATGCCAACGCTCGATCTTGCCTTGGGTTTGAGGGTGATATGGCGCACCACGAGAATGCTTCATGCCTTTGTCCTGTAACCATTCCGCCAGATCCCCTGAGACGTAACTGGATCCGTTGTCGCTGAGTAGACGTGGCTTGTGAACGACGTGAACTTGGTCGCAGCCGGATACCCGCAATGCAAGGTCAAGCGTATCGGTAACGTCTTCAGCCCGCATGTTGGCGCAAAGCTTCCAGGAGACGATGTAGCGGCTGTAGTCGTCGAGAACCGTGCTGAGATAGAACCAGCCCCAGCCCAATACTTTGATGTAGGTGAAGTCCGTTTGCCAAAGGTGATCGATCGCTGTGGTTTTGTCTTTGAACTCGCTGGCTGCCTTGATCACAATGAAGGCGGGGCTAGTGATCAGATCGTGCGCCTTCAAGATGCGATACGTCGAAGCCTCTGATACAAAGTAACTTTCTTTGTCAGTGAAGGTCACGGCCAGCTCTCTCGGGGACAGCTCGGTCTCCTTCAATGCCAGTTTGACCACCTTGCACCGCACTTCGTCAGGAATGCGGTTCCAAACATGCTTTGGCTTTGGGGATTGGTCCTGCAACCCGGCCTCACCGCGCTGCAGGTATCGATCATACCAACGGTAGAAGGTGGTGCGGGGAATGCCGAGCTTTGCCAAGGTCCGACGGGCCGACAGATGGCTTTCCTCAACCAATCGGATGATCTCCAGCTTCTCAGATGCGGGGTACCTCATTCGTGGTCGCCCCCATCGCCTATCATGCTTTTTTTGAGAAGACGGAGTTCGAGCGTCTGTTCTGCGACCACCTCTTTGAGGTCCTTGGCCTCACGACGAAGCTCCTTGACCTCGTCGGTGTTAGCCGCACGCGCTGTGTCGCCGGCTAAACGACGCTTACCAGCCTCCATGAAGTCCTTCGACCATTTGTAATAGATGCCTTGGGAGATGCCCTCACGACGGCACAGCTCAGCAATGCTGTCTTCCCCACGCAGGCCATCCAGAACGATCCTGATCTTCTCTTCAGATGAATAATGCTTGCGCGTGGCGCGCTTGATGTCTTGGACGATCTTCTCGCCGGGACTCTTCGTTGTCTTTCTCATCGTCCACTCCTCGGTGGTTACGATGAGCAACAAACACTCTCTTAGCAAATGACCCTAATTGGTCCCATAGGCGCTGACGTCAGACACCCGCATACGCCAAGCCACATTGAGCAATAGTGAAGGCGTTGCTCAATATTGGCACCAACGAGACTGGCACGCTCGCATAAACAAACAAATTTTCAACTTTACGAATGGTCGCTCGGGTCGGTAAATCTTACAAAGCGTCTCGGTATAGGCGTTTACAGTCAGTTTGTATCGTCGCACTTACGAAACCAACTGCCTCGTGCTCGGAGTCCACGGCTCAAAATCATGCTGAGGACTGTGGATGCAATAACCTGGCATCCGACCCGCCACACCACAGGTTTTGAACCTCAGTTTGAATGTTCCATTATCTCCCCAGTCCGATCCGAAACTATTTTGGCATAGCCATGTTCGCTCAGTATTGTCGAACCCCACCAATAAGATGGCGTGATGCCCCCGTTTCTGTCCTGTGAGTTTGAATACGCCGCCTGGATGGATCGGAAACGTCTCGTCAACAAACAGGCCGGTGAGGACTGCAAACCCAGCTTCGATCACATCGATGAATTGATCCATGCCATAGATTTTGGACATGACTGGCATGCGGATACTTGGTGCGACCGTGCAATCCGCGGACGTGTCTGGTCCTGCTTGAACCAAGGAAGACCCTGATAAACGCGTCAAGAGCGACGTCACATCGATCAAACCTTTACAACTGAGGTTTGCGAAACAGGTATGGAGCCAGTCAGCCGAAACAAGTGACGCTTCGCCGCCGTTTCGTTTGGAATTCGCCTCCAGCCAAGATGCAGCGGCATGAGCGGTACATGAGTTACAATCGCCTTGGTCGAGTATTGTTAACTTTCCATGTCGCTCAAGAAGGTTCACCGATTCTATCGTTCTGCATGGCAGAGACTTCTCCACAAACAAATCATACTGTGCATCGCCCAATTCCAATTCGGGCATGAACAGGGCATCAGGTGGGAAGTTCTCGCGTGTCATTTCATCCTCCGGACCCCAGGGCCGCCCGTTCTGCACGCGCCTTCAGCAGCGCGATTTCCGCTTGGAGCGCAACCAACTCGGTCGGTGCTTCTGGGTTCAGTTCAGCATGTGCTTTCTCAATTTTGACGAGGCTATCCAAGCGCTTTAATTCCGCATCAAGTTCAGATTGCGCAAGTCCTTCTCGAGCCGCTTCATAAGCTGCCGCTTGGCTAACAGCGGTCTCGAATAAAGACCCCGCTGCGACCGCTGGTGTTCCAGTCTCTGTGTAACCGGCACTTAAAGGGTCGCCTTTTTCGTCTAGACCAAGTGACACAGATAGACTTTGGAATGTGCGAGATTCAACAACAAGGCCTTGGACAAGTCCCAATTGCGGAAAAGAGTCCTTTTCAGTTTTGAAGGCTTTGCTCGGGAATGGCGGCGGTCGATTCCCGCCCTCGAATTGGCAGCCTCTTCGATCCGCGGGCGGCGTATCGGCATCGTCAGCTGGGAAATCGTCATTAAAACAGTCCCGCCAGTGTCTGAAATCGGCACCCTCGTGGTCAACTTCTTTTAAGACTAAAACGCCCGGTTGCGATCGTCGAAAGTAAATCTGTCCTTGGCGACCATCATCAGTCTCAAACATGTCTCCCTTCGTCGGCGTACGCGCACGCGCGATCTCTGCTGAGACGTAAAATTGAGGTGCAAATAACTCGGCTGGCTCAGCATCGCTTGTGACCACCCATTCTCCAATGACTCTCAATGGCAAGCCTGAAACGATTTCAGGGCGGCTTCGGCTCGTCGACCGAGGCCAGACGAAGGTGTGACTATTCGTGATAGCCTTTTTCGCCGCTTCAAATTCCTTCTGAGCTTCTTCGACCCCCTTTTCTTGAGTTGAGATATTCTCCGCGATCGCGTTCAAAACCTTAATGTTGTCATCGAGATCGGACGCGCGCGTAAGATTGCCAAAAGCAAGCGAGCGCAGAGCCAATTCTCGTGTTATGTCTTCGAGGTCATCCGTCGCGTCCTCCAAGTAATCTTTTTTGCTTTGATAGTCATTCAACGCACTTTTAGCGCTGGTAGTGCAACCGTTCAGTTTCGGCGGGCCTTCCTCAGCTGAAGCCGCGGTGCCGGTGGCTATACCAATAAGGCCTGCGGCGCCCTTTATAAGGCTTGCAAGCGCAGGACCCGCTTCATCTTTCGCGCTGGCATTTACAGTCTTCAGGAATCGCGTCCCGGGGTGAAACTCCACTTTGAAGCTCGCCGTATTTACCCAATTGGACAGTGATGTTGGATCAACGGCGAAGGTAAAATCTGGATCCTCGACAAGTCCCGGCTTTAGATCAACGGACGTGGCTATACTGATTTGCTCGCCACTATCTTTACCGATGCAGCTTTCAATCTGACGCGTCACGGTGATTTCATATTGCCGCATTGGCAGCGCGTAGACGATATCGGTTCGCGCGCTGGTTTTAGGATCATACGGCTCCACGTCGAGTGTCGTCGTGCAGGCGCAAAGCAAGGCCATGGTCGAGCAAGCTAGGTATAGTTTCATTGTGCAAATCCCCCATCTGGGAAGAATACACCGAATTAGGATTTGCGTCCAACTTTCTCTATGTTCAAACTATTATGGATGTGAACTTGGTTCTACCAATCTTCATTCTTACTGGTATTTTGACCATCGAACATTCTTTGCGCGGGCGAGGCTCAGCCGTCGTTCGACTTGGCGGAGATTGAGCCTGACTTCGAGCCTAGCATCTCGTTTTGTGCTGCTGAGCCGTATCAACTTTATCGGCTCCAAAAAATATGGAATTCGTCGAGGTTCTGCCCCAAGTGTTCCAGCAGTTCATCCTCGCTTCGCACTCAACCCAACTCGCTTATACTCACAACCGCTACTCAAAATTAAACCGCGAAATTTTCTTTCCTGAATATAGGTCACGATTTTGGTGAGAATTCCAAAAGGAAATAATGTCTTCGCCTCCGGTTCGCTCAAACTTAAAAACTTCGTCAGTTGTTTCTTCATCCAAGCAAGCCCCAATTTTCAAGGGATCAGTTGCATCCGCGATCACGGAGTAATC
>CAYGKE010000129.1:0-7228 GCA_964350465.1 uncultured Hyphomonas sp. | reverse complement strand
CCGGTCCGGTGCTGTAGCGGAATGCGCCACTGCCAGCCTGCCGCATGCGCCGTGGCCTTGGTATAAGGCAGAAGCGGATCGGTCTTTTCGCAGCCGACCGCTATGGCGCGGTTGCAAGGCAACCATTTCGACCAGTCCGTATAACCAATGCCGAGCGCCTGCCCGATCAAAAGGCCGCGAAAGCCCGAGCAATCAATGAAAAGGTCGCCTTCGATCGTGTCACCATGCTCAAGCTGAACTGACGCAATATGCCCGGTGTCCGCATCCAGCCGAACATCAATGACCTTGCCTTCCAGCCGCGTGACGCCGCCCGCCTCGGCGCGCTTGCGGAGATAGCGCGCATACAATCCCGCATCGAAATGAAAGGCATAGGCAAGCCCGGTCATTGATGTCTTGCCGACCCGGTCCAGCCGGCCGAATTTGTGGGCATAGGCGGCCTTGTGATGCAGCGAATAATCCCAGAGGCTCGCGCGCTGCCCTTCGGCGAGACTACGCAACCAGTATTGGTGGAAGTGAAGGTTTGCGAGGTTAATCCCGGCATCGCCAAACGTATGCAAGTAGCTATCGCCGAGCTTGCCCCAATTGTTGAACTCGATACCGAGTTTGAACGTTCCATTTGTCTCGCGGACAAATTCATTTTCGTCGAGGCCAAGCATGGCGTTCAGACGGCGTATTTGCGGGATCGTCGCTTCGCCGACACCGACCGTTCCAATCGCTTCGGATTCAATCAATGTTATCTTGATGGTCTGCGGTAGCAGCTTTGCCAGAGCCGCCGCAGCGATCCAACCGGCTGTGCCGCCCCCAACAATTACAACGCGCTCGATCTGATTATTCGACATAGGTCTGAGGTGCCACGCTTTTACCGAAAGAAAAAGGCCCGCTGAAAACAGCGGGCCAGTTGGTCATACTAGGGAGGAGTCCTAGAAACTCTTGGAAAGCGTAAGGTTGTAAGTGGTGCCATACTGCTCATGGCGGCTCGGGAACGTAACGGTTGGATCCGTCGTCGTCGCCTCGGTGACGAATGGCTCATCGGTCAGGTTGAACACTTCAAAGTTCAAACCGAACCCTTCCATCGGGCCATCATCCCACTCATAGCCGATCTGTAGATCGACAATGGTTTCGTCCTGCGCCTCAGCACCTGTCAGCGAACCATCAAACTGTGGCACCTCAGAGAGGAAGCCAGAGCGATGCCGCGCACTGATACGCGTGCGCCAGCCGTGGTTCTCGTAGTAGACATCCCCAGACCAGACCTTGTCGGAATAACCGGGAATACGGATGTCGCTGCCGCTGATCGCACCAGACAGACTGCTGTCCGCATAGGTATAGCTTGCATTGAAGCCAAACCCTTCCAGATGCTCTGGCAGATAGTCATCCAGGTTCAGGCGCAGTGTTGCCTCGATACCCGTTATCGAGCCATCAGAGATGTTTTGCGGGAAGTTTGTGACCGCCGTCGCAACTTGCGGGTTAGCAGCTACGAAGGCATCAAGTGCCGGAATACCGACCGCCGTCAGCTGGTCCGTGATATCCAATGTGTTGGTGGCATTCTCTACCCAGTCGGAAAGCTCCTTGTGGAAGACCGCAACCGATATGGCGGATGCAGAATTGAAATACCGCTCGAACGAGACGTCAAAGGCTGTCGACTTATACGGCTCCAGCTGCGGGTTACCGCCGCCAATGTTGAAGCACGGATTGGTCGGCAGTGTGAACCCAACCAGAGTGTCTGGCACAAAGTCGCCATCGGTATCGGCACAAACCTGATTATTGAGCGAAATCGACTGGTTGGCTGCCAGATTGTCGAGACGAGGACGTGTGACCGTCTGCGCTGCTGCAAACCGCAGGAACGTGTCGGGCTGAACTTCAAATGACAAGTTCGCACTTGGCAGGAAGTAAGTATTGTCCGCACCCAGCGTTTGCGTCTGGTTGGTATTGGCATCGCCATTACGCTGCAGATTGGCAGTCGAGGACTGCTCGACATCCTGATACTGGAAGCCAAAGTTACCGCGCACCGGAACACCGTTGAACATGCTGTCAATGTTGGCCATCGCGTAGAACGTCTTGATGTCTTCCTCGACCGTCCACTCGTTATCAAACACAGCTTTATCGAGGATGTAGGTGCCATCTGTCAGGAAGCTGGATGGGTCATAGGCAATAATGTCCAGACCAATAGAGCCACTGTTCGTGGCGCCCCGAATGCGAGACGATGGAATGGTCTGTTGCCCACCGACCCAGCTTGCACCCTGACGAATGAAGTTTTCATTCGAGTCGAAATTCTTCTCACGGTCGGTGAATAGAAATCCGGTTCTGATGCCGCTGATAAAGCTGCCACCAAGCTCGTACTCGGCTTCGAGCCGGAGCTGGTTGAGCTCGTCATCAATAATCGGCTCTTTAAGGAAGCCGACCTGGCCCCAACCACCCGGATCGGTCAGTACGACCACGCCCGGATCGGTGTAATCAAGACCCGCATCGATGCTGTAAGTCCCATCACCCGGGAACCCAAAAGTCAGGGTGTCGGTCGGACCGGCGCCAGCGAAACCTGTTCCGGCATATGATTCATAATCGATATCATTGCGTTCCAGACTTGAGCGCGCATAGTCGCCTGTCAGTGTCAGGCGATCATTCACTTCATAAGCAGAATTGATACCAAACGCGAAGATCTCGGCAGTGTTGCCTTCGGTGTCAGTTCTGAGAAATGTCGTCACATCGCTATAAGTCGCGGTGTCCGCAAATCCACTTGTACCGGTCGTTCCCTGAAACTGCGCGGATGACCAGGACGCAATCGGTGTTTCAACACCGCGGAAAATACCGGCATCTTCGGTGTCCGTGTAGAACGCATCAATCGTGGTCTGCCAGCGATCATTCGGCTCAAACTGCAGGGCGCCAGCTACCGACGTGCGCTTGAACTCACGAGACGAAACACCCGTGCGCGGGTTGTCAGTCGGGTAGACAAGTCCTGTCGCGGGATCGACCGAAGTTTGCCCACTATTGGTCTTCAACTCTCTCGAGGTGAACTGGGTCGGGTTGGACTGAACTGTCGCAGCCAAAGACCAACCAATTGTACCGTCCGCATTCTGGTCGATCAGCGAGCCGAACAAGCGGTATCCATCCTCGTCAAAGTCCGGATTTGGCTGATCATTATCATTCAGAACGTATTTGCCGGAAAAGTTCAGCTTGCGCTCTGTGTAGTCGAGAGGGCGCACGGTCCGCAGATCGACAGCGCCGGCAATACCGGTCGCCGCGAGCGTTGCGTCAGGCGTCTTGTAGACCAGGCCTTGCGCAACAAGCTCCGAAGGAAACTGATCAAACTCAACGCCGCGATTGTTGCCAGCTGAAACCACCTCACGTCCATTCCAGAGCGCGAGTGAGAAATCAGGGCCTAGACCACGGATCGAAATCTGCTGCGAACGACCGCGCACACGTTGTGCGGTCACGCCCGGAAGGCGCGCAAGCGAGTCGGCGATTGAAAGGTCTGGCAGTTTACCAATATCTTCCGCCGAGATTGCTTCGACGATTGAGTCGGAGTTCTTCTTGGCGTTGAGGGAGTTCTGGATAGATCCCCGAATTCCGGTCACAGTAACGACGCCCAGCGTCGCCTGCTCATCCTCGCCCTCGGCCGCCGCATCGTCTTGCGCATATGCCGGGCTCGAAAAGGCCAGTGCCAAAGCTGCCGAACCCAGCAGCCAGCTCTTTTTTGTGAAGTTTGTGGTTTTCAATCGATCCTCCCTGAATCTCTTGCCTGGTATCGCGTTCACTCTGACGATTACCGATGACAAAATCACCGTATTGCAAATTTATGAAAACGCCAACCCCAAACCAATCACTTTTACCCCAGAATTGGGACGCTGTGTTGCCAATTTGCAACCATTCTCCATGATTAATGGCTATTTATGGGGCTAGGCTAGGGTTTGCAGGCATTGTTTTGCAAATTCCTCGCCCTCAAAAACATTATGCAAATTTTTGCAAACTAATGAAAATGGATGCAAATCTGTAACAAGCCGCCCTAGTGGAGCATTATGCGCCGCAGGACGCCCGTATGATCAGCTCAGCTGGCATCCGGTCCGAGTCCGGGTTTTGCACCCCGGCAGCATCGAGCAGTTTGGCCACCAGTATTTGGCCGGCCCGCGAGGTGTCCTGCGCAACAGTCGTCAATGCCGGATGCGAATAGGCACCAAACGGCACATTGTCATAACCAACAACAGAGACATCACCCGGAACCGACCGGCCTGTTTCCCGCAGCCCCATCAATGCACCAAAGGCAATCAGGTCGCTCGCAGCAAAGATGCCGTCGAAGTCCAGTCCGGCACTAACCGCTCCGTGCACCGCAGCGCGCGCTGACTCAAACTCAAAGTGCGCCGGAACGATGAGGTTATCATCATATTCCAGGCCAGCCTTGATGATTGCATCGCGATATCCACGAAACCGCTGCATCGCTTCTGGCGCATCAGTTTCGCCAAGAAACATGATCCGATTACGCCCGAGCCGGGCGAGATGGTTGGCGGCGCGGCGTCCGCCCTGAACATTGTCGCTACCAACCGAGCAATACCGTTGCTCAGGCAGTTGCGCGCCCCAGACAACAAACCGGTTTTCGGATTCAGCCAACTCGTTGAAGGCATCGTGCAGCGTACTCTGCCCGAGGAAGATCACCCCGTCCGAGCGGCTCGTCGACATCGCTTCGGCCAGCTCATGATAGGAAGACGGCGCAACATGGCTGAGCATGAGATCACAGCCGCGCGCACGCGCTGCATCCCCAATTCCGGAGATCAGCTCAAAGAAAAACGGGTCAGCCATTCGGCCATCGCGGCTTTGCGGCTTGGGCACGACGACTGTGATTGTCGCCTCGGCACCAATTGGGCCAGCAGGCATATAGCGGCGAAACGGGTAATCCATCTCCCGCGCCAGCTTCCAGATGCGCTGCTTGGTCCGCACATTAACCGCCGGGCTATCGTTTAGCGCACGCGATGCGGTGGAGATCGACACGCCCGCCAATTTGGCGAGGTCCTCAAGTCGGGTAGCCTGTCCGTCCATGTTCATTCCTTGCGTGCGTGAAGCTGATCCTCACCAATGCAAGCTTCAGTCCGAAGCCAGCCAGAGGGCTGTACGCGCTGGGATGAGATTGTTCCAGCTTTGATCAATTTTACTACTGGACAGTAAAAGTGTTTCACCGCTGAGGCCCGGTCCAGTCTTCAAGGAAACCGCCTCATCGGAAAGATTGAACAAGGCCCAGGCGCGCGACGAACCCGCCACCCGCTCAATCGCAATTACAGCTTCGCCAAACGCATCATGTATTTGCATCTGCCCCCATTTGAGCGCGGGATGAGATGCGCGCAGCGCCAGCGCTTTTCGTGTAAACGCCACCATCTCGGCACCCTGCTGACTATCAAGCGCAAGGTCGCCGTGCGTAGGATCAATCGGCAACCAGGGAGCGCCTGACGAAAAGCCAACATTCTCGGATTGCGCGCGCCAAGGAAACGGTGTTCGCGCACCATCGCGCCCCAAAGTCTTTGGCCAGTTCATGATTGCTTCGGGATCTTTCAATGCCTCGAACGGGACATGCGCCTGAGGCAGGCCAAGCTCTTCACCCTGGTAGAGGATCGGATTGCCGCGCAGCGACAAAAGGAGCATCAAATACAGACGCGCCATTTCTTCTCGATGCTCTGGCGGCGCCCAACGCGATACCGCGCGCGGGGCATCATGATTGGAGAATGCCCAGCTCGGCCAGCCCTCACCCTCGGTCTGCGCCCAACGCGCGGCGGATTGGCTGACCTGCTGCGCGGTCAGACCCTTGGCATAGAGGAAGTCAAAACTGTAAGCCGAGTTCAAACGATTATCACCCTCGGTGAAGGACTTCATCTCACCGATTGGATTTGGGCCGCCGACCTCCGCGACTGTAAACGTGCCCGGATACTCATCCAGCATCGCCCGGAACCGCTCGATGAAATCGACGACCTGTGGCTGTGACATGCTGTGTACGTGTTTTTGCATGTCGAATGGCCGTGTCGCCTCACTGGCGGTGACACCTGAGGGCGGGTTATCGCGCAAGCTCTGGTCATGCATTGAAAAATTCAGCGCATCGAGGCGAAATCCATCGACGCCCCGGTCAAGCCAGAACCGGGCGGCCTTGATCAGCGCATCCTGGACGGCAAGATTATGCAGGTTGAGGTCAGGCTGCTCTTTCAGGAAATTGTGAAAATAGTACTGGCTGCGACGCGCGCCCCACTCCCAGCTCGGCCCACCGAAGACGGACTGCCAATTATTTGGCGGCGAGCCATCTGGCTTGGGATCTGCCCAGACATACCAGTCGGCCTTGTCACTGTCGGCCGAGGCGCGGCTTTCTTCAAACCACGGATGCTTGTCGGATGTGTGGGAGTAGACTTGGTCAATGATGACCTTGAGGCCCAACTCATGCGCCTTTTCAACGACGCGGTCGAAATCGTCCAGAGTTCCGAATATCGGATCAACGTCGCAAAAATCGGCAACGTCATAGCCATAATCGGCCATAGGCGAGGTGAAGAAGGGTGAAATCCAGATACCATCCACACCCAGCGACGCGATATGATCCAGCCCCTCATAAACACCTTTCAAATCACCTATTCCGTCACCATTGGTATCGAGAAAGCTGCGCGGATAGATTTGATAAATAACCGCGCCCTTCCACCAAGGAAGGTCAACCGGCGAACGATCAGGCGCACCCTCCACGGTCATTGCGGAATCAGCCATAGTATTCATCCCTAGAAGTCCGACTTGCACACAACGAGATCGAGTGCAGGCACATCAATCGAATAGCTGGCAGTTGTATTCGTGTCAGCACGGCAGGCGCCAACCAGTGAAGAAAACGCGCTTGCGCGCCCATCAACAGCAACGGTGAGGCTCTTTGCCTCGCGCTCGGCATTTATCGCAACGACAATCTCCGTTCCGGCATCATAATCGAGACGCGAGAACACAAAGACGCTGTCATCCCGGTGCGCGATACGGGTGATCTGATCACCGCGGCGCAGGGCCGACTCGCCCTGGCGAATAGCCGCAAACCTGGCAATGGACTGGTAGAGCGGATGGCCGGTGTCGAAATTCTCTTCGGCGGTCGTGGCGTCTGTGCCGACAAGGTTGTTATCATTGTAAACGGCGGTCTGGCTCGCGAACATGTCCTCACGCGCCCCCTGGTCACCGCCGTCAGAGACAAAGCCCTGCTCGTCGCCATAATAGATGGTCGGAACACCGCGCGCGAACAACATCA
>CAYGKE010000128.1:0-7241 GCA_964350465.1 uncultured Hyphomonas sp. | reverse complement strand
CGCAAACAACGCGACATGCTCCCACGCCATTTTGAGGTGAGGGACCAGTTTTCGCCTTTGACGTCATGGATAATCGCGCTCCCGCTCCACGAGAGCAGGGTAGGGACAACCAATCCAACGCCTTTGCCGGAGCGCGTGGGTGCGAACGTGAGGACATGTTCTGGGCCATCATGGCGCAGGTATTGCCCCTTCAACTGCCCGAGGAATACGCCGTTGCTCGTGCGGAGGCCGGCGCGCCTGACATCCCGTTTTGTGGCCCAACGCGCTGAACCATACGTCGTGACATGTTTCTTGTGCCGCGCGCGAAGGACTGAGCCGATAACCGCGGCGATGGCAGCAAGCAGTCCGCCGCTCGCGGCGATCAAGCCGCCGCGCATGAAGACATTCGGCGCATAGGCTTCATAGGCATACCACCACTGGAACAAGCGCCAGGGATGGTAGATGCGGGCCTCTGCCAGAGTGAACCAAGGGGCGCCAAGCCCGGACTGATGACCAAGACTGGTCGCCGTCCATTGGGTCGCGCCCCATACAGCACCAATGACAATGAGAAAGCAGATGAGAATTTGCCCGAATAGGATTTTAGTATGGGTCATTGGTCAATCTCCGCTGCTAGTCGCACGCTGCATTGTGCTCGTGAAGGCCGCGGCGCGACTAGTCAGAAAACCGAGAGAAAGCGGGAGAGCCTTAGCGGTTTGGCCCGCGTTTGCGACCGATGCTCCAGTCCAAACCAGCGCCTTTGCGCGTCAGAGATATGCTACGCCCGAGGCCTGCAGCCATGCCTGGCCGTAGCGATGTCAGCACAAATGCCTTTTGCGACCCGACCAGCGCAAACCGGCCTTGATGGGCATCGACAATGCGCTCTAGTGTTCCGTCGAACCGTCCATCCCGTCCGAGCGAGGTTGCCTGGCGTTTCGAAGCGGCGCTCTCTGCAGCTGCAAGGCTGGATCGTTCCATCGCGCGTAATGCAGCGCGGCTTGCCTCGGGCAGTCTCGTCTCTCCGGCGTTCAGCAGGCCTTGCCCGCGCAGCCAAACGCGCCGCTCGTCAGCTGCACGTTTTGCACGTCCGCCAAATCCGGTTTCGGCTAAAGCGTTATCATCCAGCGTGTCGAGCCAGGTGAGGGCGCCGATTGTCCTAAGTTCTTTGAGTGGTCCACCCGGATATTGGTTCAGCGTAATGCCGCCGCGCGTTTGATCATGGGCCAATGCCCGCCGTTCGAAGTCGTTCCCAACCGCCCATGTCTCGTCAGGCTTGCGTTCAGCGATACCGACGCGCCGCAGCGCCTCAAGTCTGCGCTTGTGTGCGAGGCGATAGGCAGAACTGGCTGACGGATCGAAGTCTTTATGGTGCGCATCTGACCAAAGTCCGCCATTCAGAGCTGCGATCCTTGCAATCGTTTGATCTACGCTCCTCGGTTTCGCGTCACGGCGCGAGACTTCGATCACTGTTCCGTGCCCCGGCGGGGCGGTCTTTGCAGTTGGATCAAGGTTTATGAACCAAGTGTTTCCGTCGACAGCATCCACCAGAACATGACGCGTTGAGCGAAGTTCATCTGTAGGACCGCTGGTGATGACGCGGCCAAGCACGGGGCGCTGCTGGCTGCTTGCCGGATCGAACAGGCGCAAGCGGTTCGCAATGTCCTTGTCGCCATGGGCGGCCGTAATGCTTCGGATGATATCGCCGCGCCGTCCCATCTGTTTGAGTGTGTCAGGCCAATCAGCCTTCAATTGCCATTTGCCCCGCCCTTCCTCCGCCGCGAGACCGAGCTGCTCAAGATATCGCAGGCGCTTGATCGCGAGCGCGTGATCCAGACGATTGCCCGCCGGCTCGGGTGCGGAAGCGCTGAACCGGTGATCCTTGACCTGCGCCTCGATTTTGCGATCAATTCCGGTCCATCGATCCTTGGTGACCTCGCTGGCCTGTCCGCGCATAATCTCGAGATCACGTCGGGGCCCAAGGGTCTGCGTCACCAGATCAGATGCGCGCCGCCTTAAACCGTGGGTCAGATAGTCTTTCGCGATCACGAGATCACGGCCATCATCGACGCGACCGCGGATGACGATATGGGTATGTGGTTGTCCGGTATTGTGGTGATCGACGGCGACCCAGTCCAGCCGGGTGCCAAGGTCGCGCTCGACACCTGCCATATAGGTTCTGATATGCGGCTTCAGGTCACCGAGCTCAGCGCCATCTTCCGGCGACACCATGATCCGAAATTGATGACGATCATCCTGGCTCCGCGCGTTGAAGGGCCCAGCGTCCAATTCTCCAGCACCGCGATCATAAAGCTCTCCGCGGGTGCGGGACTGATCAACGCCGTCGCGTTGCAAATAGCCGACGTGCTTTGAGAATCCCGCGCTGCCACCGATTTTGGAGGCGCGCGCAATATACACTTTGACCACCACGCGGCGCATCCGGTGCGCGGAGAATACTGTGCCTCGAAAGGAGGCCAGCCGGCCGGCTGCAGTGCCGCGCTGAATTCTGCCACGTGCTAGGCCGCTTTTGCTTGATGGTTTTGCAAGGCGTGCTGCTCGTCTCTGAACCGTCTTGAAGAAACGCCGTCCACTGGTGCGTCCCAGATCTCCGAGCCTGCCAAGGCGGGGGGTGAATTTTGTGTCGTCAGCCATTGGCTTAAAAACAACCTGGCGCCAGCTTGAAGCCAATGGCGGCGGGCGATCCGCCAGAACCCTGGCGCCTGATGGTATACCCCTTGGCGCCTAAAAAGAGATGTGCAGACAATGGGTTAGGGGCGGTGTGGCGCCACCCGTTTAATCTTGCCCTCCGGGACCCTTTCTTATTACTCTCTGCGCTCTTCTGATCGCTTCCCGCGCTTTCAATCCTGTATTGGGTCCAGGTCATGGCGGAAACGTCCAGACTGGAAGGGCGGTTCCAGCGATGTCCTGGGCCTCAGTCGGACCAAAATATCGACCATCCAGCGAGCGTGGATGGGCATTCAGGAGGAAGAATTCTGTGTCTGTAAGGACGCGGCACCCTTGCCAATCAGGCAGTTTTTTTTCGCTGAAATTATCGGCCAGAGCGACCGCGACAGGGCGACCATTTATCAAAACCTGCTCTTCAATCCGGCAGACTTTGTCACCCGTTTTGGCCGCAACACGTTTGATCAGAGGCCAATTTGGCCCGGTATACCCGTTCTGCGATACCCATTTCGCGGCTGAACTCTTGGGCGACACAATAGCCCAATCGCCAATGTTGGGGAGGCTATTTTGCCGCCAATAGAGTCCCTGTGGCGCGCTATCGGTTCGGTTCCAGATAACCCATGATGGAAGAGCTGTTGAGCTCACAAGTCCAAGGCAAATCAGAACCGAACAGGTGATGAGCAGAGGTGCCCGTTTTACCTTCAATGTCTTGTCGTGGGCGTTGCTTGTCCGGTGTGCTCATAGGCGCGCTCATCCGACCATTTATCAAGGTCCTCGCGTCTATAGAGAACCCGGCCTCCATGTTTGCGATAGAGCGGACCGCCTCCTGCCCAGCGAAAGTTATCGAGGGTTTGGCGACCCAGTCCCAAATAGGCAGCGGCTTCAAGCACGCTTAGAAACGGGCTGGGCGGAAAAGATTTTTCGCGAATTTTTGTCATGATGTGCTCCAGTTACTTTGCCAGATGCGGCAAGAGGAGCCTGTCAGTTTTTAGATGTTTGAGGAGTGTCGAAATGGGGTAGGGGCTTCGCGACACCCCTGAAATTGAACGCCAAATTGTGCCATTTCTGCAAAGGATACTGAGGGGTTCTTGGTTAAGCTGGCGCCCTAAGAAAATTCACACAAACGGAAAAACCCGCGCCGGAAACAGGTTCCGGCGCGGGCGCTTGATACGGAATGCGTGTGATCAGGCGGGGTTCCAGAGGATCACGTGGCGGCCTTTCTTGCCTTTCACGGGGGCCAGGTTTGCGAAAATCTTGCGCGGTCCGATCTGCGGGTCTGCCAGCGTCAGAGACACATAATCGCGTCCTGAGGCTTTCGATTTGCGGACCCAACCGCCGCCAATTTCGGTCGCCGTTTCACCAGCATAAATCCGGTAATCAGGTTGTCCGTCGCCAGCTTTCTCATCATTCTTGGCGATGCGGATCGGGGCTGACAGGTTCATCATTGCGAGCATGCCTTCAAAGCCTGTTTTGGTCTCACTGACATATCCGAGTGCGTTAGCCATGGTATTCTCCTTTTGGTTTCTAGTGCTGTCTTCGAAGGCACCGCGCCCCCGTCGACGCCGGACCGATGGGACGGGGCAGGGGCGGTTTGAACCCTCTTGGGGCGCAGCGCAGCGGAGTACCTGAGCCCTAATCGAATGTGTTTCGCGATGAATGCGTGGCACACGCAGAGGACATTCGTACAAAGGGTCAGGTTTCAAACCGCGCGTGACCCGTCCAGGTCATTTGGCAAGAGACGGGAGTGCGTTGCCTTGGGGATTGCATCAGACATCAGGATATATCCGTAGTGATGCTTGATGGGGTGTATGGGAGTGTGACCGGGTAGAATTTGTGGTCCTGCTGCTAAAACAAGAAACCTCCAATACCCCTCACACGTATCAAAATCGGAATGTCAGAAAGCCGCTCGGTCTTTCACCCAAGCGGCTTTCTTATCACTGCTGATCCGGGGGTGGACTTAGGCAGCAATCTTGTTCGGCATATCCCCGTTAACATCAGATGATGTTGATCCTTCTGACGTTTCAAACAGGCCCTTGATCCGGTCCCACGCATCGACGGGCGCGCAGCCCGCCCCATCGACAAGGCGGTTGGGCGGCACCTGCATCCAGCCCGGTCTCCAATCAGCCTCTGGCTCACACCCGTCCCCCGCAATCCGGTTTGTAATCACCTGCTTTTGGGTTTTCGCCGTATCGGTGACGCAGCTGTCGGCGAGTGTTTGTGTGCCGATGTCAGCGACCATGGCATTGATCGCTCTTTTGTCGCGCAGCAGATCAAAGAAGGCAGGCTCCGGAGACCAATAGGCGCTCATATCCGTGCCCGTAACATGGCCAACCGCTTCAACCACCGCGCCTCCCGGTTCCAGAGTTTCAGCCATCGTATAGGCGAGGACTGTGGTAACCTCGTCATCTGACATGGCGAGCAGAGCGGTGAATACCTCACAGAGATGGTAAGCGTCGCCATTGCGTTTCGTGTGAACACCGAGCGCGGCGAACAGGTCCTCGACCGTCTGACGCGCTGCGTCAATTTCAGCCTCTGCCCTGGATGCGGCGAGGCTTGCGCGCGTGTCCTCCTTGCGGGCCGCGCAGTTATGGGCCTGTATCGACCAAAGCGCCGAGCCGACAATCGCGTGAGCGACCATTAATCGATGAGCAATCGCCGGGTGCTTCAAGAGCGTGGCGCGCGCCGCGCCGTGGCGATGCAGCAGAATATATTGAGCCATCGGTCCTGACATTTCTGGACGGATAGTCTTGGTCTCTGCTGGTTCTCCTGTCGTGACTTTCTCAAGCCTGCGGCTCTCAGCCTGTGTGATCATGCCCTCATGGAAGGTGACGGTGCCATCATGGCGGATTTCGACAAAGACTTTACCGCCTTTGGTGCGCGGGCATTTTACATACTCCCATGTCGTGAAATAGGCCCCGCGTTCGAGTACGTGCACATGGCTCCAACCTGCTGCGAGATAGGCTTCGACCTTTGCAGCAACGGCTTTCGATTGGGCTTCCCAGAAGGCACCGACATCAGCAAACACGCCATGCTCACCAAACAGGTCAGCGGTCACTGAGCCGTCATAGCCGGTCAGATCAAACAGGGCCTTGTCTGTGGTGATTGCCGTGCCGCCCGTGACCCAAGCTTTGCAATTTCGCCCACGCGGCGCGCGCTCATCGTCTGATTTGAACAGGCGCAGCCATTCAGCCTGTTGCTCTGGTGTCGCGAGCGTCAGGGCCTGTATCGTGGCGCGATCAACCTTATCTGCGCCGTAGAGTTTGCGGATCGGCGCAGCCAGACTGGCCAGTGCAAGGACCCGGCGCACACTCAATTCGGTGACGCCGAAATGCACGGCGACCTGTTCGATAGTCCGGCCCTTCTTGGCGAGCGCGTGAAATGCATTGAACTGCTCCATCTCGGTGGCAGGCAAGCGAGCGACATTCTCAATGATCGAAGCTTCGATGGCAGCCGCGTCGTCGCCTGCCTCCATGATCGCGCATGGCACGTGTGGGATTGTGCCGGTTTCTTCGGCAAGCGCGAGTAAGGCGAAGTAGCGGCGGCGTCCGGCAACCACGCCGTAATGATCGCCTTCGCGGCGCACCAATAAGGTTTGGCGTAGGCCGCTGGCCCGGATGGAGGGCAGGATATCCGATATGTCCGGGGCCTTGCGGCTGTGGCGCATGTTGAGCTTGCTGATCATGAGCTCATCCAGCCGGATCGTTTTGAGGGTGGGGTGTGCCATGGGGGTCTCCTGTTCTGGCGGGTGAATTGACAGGCCGAGCGCCCATGCCGGGCGTGGCCAGTTGATCTTGGTGAAGGCAAAGCCGTCTGCGTCGCGGCAGGGATCGGGGTCGCTCTCGCCCCAATCATAGTCGTGGATGGTGATGGTCGGGGCGCGGCCCTCGACCCAAATTTCGGCAACTTGGCTTTCGACCATGATGAGAGTCATTTGCGGACGTGGGCCGAGAACGGGTTTCAACATGCCCACGACTAATGGCTCCAGAACACATGGACGGCGTCAAACTCGGTTTGAAACACCATGATCTCGCCGTTGAGCTCCATGTCGCGGGCAAGCGATTGCCAGTCGATATAATATTGTAGGCTGTCCGGAATTTCGGTCCCGGTCTCGCGGTGCAATTCTTCGGCAAAGTCTGCGGCGCTCTGATACTTGCCTGCATAATCCTCATAGGCGGCGCGGGCTTGTTCTAGGTCCTCGCCAAAATCCTCATACAGCTTCGCGCCAAGCTCGCCGCGCTCTTCGAGGAACTCGGCAAGGTCGCAGACGGTGTCGAAGCCTGCATATTCGGAAATGCGGCAGCCGCAGAATCCATCATAATCATGGATCGCCCATTCTTCGGCGTTCCGTTCCGGGCTGTCAGCGAGCATCGCGCGCACCGCTTCCCAGACCTCGTGCGAATCACTCGCTTCGATCCAGCGCCCATGTAGGCGGCCATTATTATAGGCGGCCAGACAGGCGACATAGATGCGCGGTCGTTCTTCTGGAATGGGGCGAGTCTCAGCGACAAGTGGAACAGGTGTTTGCAGTGAAGCAGTCATGTCAGTCTCCCTTGCCGCCCGTCACATCCCTTTCCCGGCAGGCGGGG
>CAYGKE010000127.1:0-7361 GCA_964350465.1 uncultured Hyphomonas sp. | reverse complement strand
CCCTTATCCTGCTCGGACACCTCTTTCATGACCGCTTTCAGGCGTTCTTCAAAGTCGCCGCGATAACGTGTGCCAGCCAGAAGTGATCCCATATCAAGTGACCAGATCACAGCGTCGGAGAGGATTTCCGGCACTTCCTTGTCGACGATCATCTTGGCGAGACCCTCAGCAATCGCGGTTTTGCCAACCCCGGGGTCGCCAACCAGGATCGGATTGTTCTTGGCCCGGCGGCAAAGCACTTCGATACAGCGCTCAATCTCAAGTTGGCGCCCGATCAGGGGATCGATTTTGCCCTGCTTGGCTTTTTCGTTGAGGTTGACGCAATAGGCCTCAAGCGCCTCGCTCTCAGGGCCTTTGGGGACTTCTTCTGCAGCCTGTTCGGCGCCGCGCGGCGTTGAAGACCGGGTCTGGCCCGGCACTTTCGAGACGCCATGGCTGACATAATTGACCGCGTCATAGCGCGTCATGTCCTGTTCTTGCAGGAAGTAAGTCGCGTGGCTTTCGCGTTCAGAGAAGATCGAGATCAGGATATTGGCCCCTGACACCTCGTCGCGGCCGGAGCTTTCGACGTGTAATACAGCGCGCTGCACGACCCGCTGGAAGGCGGCTGTCGGTTGCACCCGGCCTGAAGGATTTTCCGTGATCAGGCTGGAGAGGTCCTCATCGATATATTGCTCAAGCGCTTCCTTGAGCGATTTTATGTCGACTTTGCAGGCCTTCATCACCTCAATCGCGTCATCATCGTCGGTGAGCGCCAAGAGCAGGTGTTCCAGCGTGGCATATTCGTGCTGGCGTTCGCCGGCAGCAGACAGTGCACGCTCCAGGGCAGATTCGAGGCTCGGTGTGAGTGATGGCATGTTTGCCTCCTAATCCTCTTTTTCCATGGTGCATTGCAGCGGGTGTTCATTGCGGCGGGCAAGGTCCATGACCTGCGCCACTTTGGTTTCGGCGACTTCGTATGTGTAGACGCCGCAGACGCCGACGCCCTTCTGGTGGACATGCAGCATGATACGGGTCGCCTGTTCACGGCTCTTCTGAAAGAAGCGTTCAAGGATCAGCACGACAAATTCCATGGGTGTGTAATCGTCATTCAGGAGCAGAACGCGATACATGCTCGGCTTTTTTGTCTGGACACGCGTCTTCGTCGCCAGGTTCAGGCCACTATCATCATCGCCGCCTGGCACCAGAGGGCCGCCGGGGCCTTCCGGGTCAGACATAAAAAAGGGTTCGGTCTTGAACGTCATGCCTAGAAGATAAGTACTCGCTTTGGTTTGTTAAGCCTGTCTGTGTCATGTCCCATCGTCAACCAACAAAGTGATCAATTTGAGGTCAGTGTGTGAATAAACTCAGCTACCCGTTTCCGGTTGGCACCGAGATCTGAATATCCCAGTCGGGAGCGAGAATAGATCGCAATGCGCGAATGACCAGGATTCCCGTCTTCTGGCAGCACCAGGATATCAATATCATCCTTGAACCTGAGTAGGGCTGTGCGAGCGACAAAGCTGAGCTGCCGCGTCTTGTCCGAGCGTTCGAAATTGCCCCAGCCTTTCTTTTCTTCTGCAAGTTTGACCACCCTGGCGAAAAGAGCATCCGGGGCTTCGTCGAAAACGGGCGAGTTGGCATCCGGTGTCGCACGGCCACAATAGCCGAGCGGTGCAAGCAGGTAGGTGTTGGGTTTTGCTGGGCGTTCTACTGTTTTGAAGTCGATGAAATCTGTCATGCAGTGAGCATGACTGAATTCGGGCGCAGAGTCAGCGCTAAACGTGAAAAAGCCGGCCCCGTTCTGGGACCGGCTTTAAAAGTCTACTCAACCCGATTTGGGCGGGTACAACCTTAGGCTGCTTTTGCAGCTTTCTTGGCTTGTTTGGCGATTGGAGCAAAAGCTTCCAGCATCGTGTCTGTGTAAAGCTCTGACAATTCAGAGAAGTTTTTGATGTTCGCTTCGAAAGCGGACTTAACGTAGCTGGCCTGGAGTGCCATTGCGTCTTCGAAGCTTGCAACTTCAGAGATTTTCTTGCCAGTTTCGACAGTCAGGGCGACTTGGTCTTTGGCTTGACGAGCAATCGTCGTTCCAGCTTCCTGCATACCTTTGAAGGATGCGCGTGTGCTTTCAGTTGATGCAGAAACTGCATTCTGGGCAAGCGTGTTCATGGACTCAGGAAGCGGCATGAATTTGGTGAAGTTCTCAGGAGAAAAAGCGGTAAAAGTCATTTTTAAGACCTCATATGATTAGGGGCACGTTGTTTGACGTAGCGACAATATACATACGATTTTCGCAATTGCAACAAAAAATGTTGCGCTGCACAAAATTTGTAAAATTAATGATCTTTCAGGTGTTGGCCCGATGCCTGCATGGCATGTCTTTACCACTGGCTAACCTTATCATCCGATCCTAATGTATTCCCGGGGTGCCGGGCCATAATCTGGAGACAGCAATATGACGGCTCCCGCGTCCAACTGGTTTTTGAAGACATTGCTTGCTGTTGCCTCGGTTTCGTTAATGGCGTGCGTTGCGCCAGCCTCGGCTGAGAAATATGCCTCAATCGTGATTGATATGGAGACCGATGAAGTCTTGCATGCACGTCATGCCGATGCACCGCGTTATCCGGCTTCCTTAACCAAGGCGATGACGCTTTATATGCTGTTCGATGCGATCAAGGCTGGTGAGATCAAACTGACCGATCGGATGACAGTCTCCCGGTTTGCGGCCTCTCAGCCGCCATCATCGCTGCGCCTCAAGGTGGGGTCGACGATTTCAGTCCGCGATGCAATCAGCGCACTTGTCACCAAATCTGCCAATGATGTCGCGGTGGTTGTCGCCGAACGGCTTGGCGGCAGTGAAAAGCGATTTGCGACCCTGATGACGGCCAAGGCTCGCTCAATGGGAATGGCGCGAACAACGTTCAAGAATGCGTCAGGCCTGCCAGATAGCCAGCAATTGTCGACGGCGCGGGATATGGCAGTGCTCGCCGAGCGCCTGCTCGATGATCACGCGGATTATTATGGCTATTTCGCCAACACCAAATTCAGCTGGGGCAAGGCGAATTACAAGAATCACAACCGTCTGATCGGCAATGTCGAGGGCGTTGACGGTATCAAAACGGGTTATACACGGGCATCCGGTTTCAACCTCATGGCGTCGGCCAAACGTGGCGGTCGCCGGGTCATTGCGATCATGTATGGTGGCTCTACGGCGCGCTCACGCGATCAGCATGTCACTGACCTGATCGAAGCGGCCTATACAAGCTTCAAAGACACGCCCACCGACCCGAAACTGCGCACGCGTCTGACATTCAGCCAGATTCAGCAACCGGTGGATCCGAATGCGGCAGCTGTGCCAATGCTGAACGGGCAGGTCTTCAGCCTGAACGCGCTGACAGCTGCACCGACCGGGCAGGGCGACGAAGGGTCTGCTGATCCTGAATAGGGCGCAAACCGCGCGTCTAACTTCTCACAGCAGCAATAATCCCGCCCGTCATGGCTTTGGCGACGCCTGTCGTCCCCGGCCAACTGTTCGGAAGGCCGCGGTCCGTTCTTGCTGCAAGGAATGCAAAAGCTTCGGCCTCTGTGCTGTCTCCGCGCAGACCGGCCTGTTCGGCACTTAGCAGGCGGCAGGGAAGCGCTTCTGCCAGCATCTGCATCAGCACTGGATTGTGCCGGCCGCCACCACAGGCGATGACTTGATCAGGTGTGAAGGGTAGTTGCCTGATACCGGCCGCCACGGCGCGCGCCGAAAAAGCCGTCAGGGTCGCCGCGCCATCCTCAAATGAGAGTCCGCGCGCCATGCTGGCATTGAAATCATAGCGGTCGAGGGATTTCGGTGGTGGCTCTGAAAACCACGGGTGTTCAAAGAGTTGCGCCAGAAGACCCTCATGGACATGTCCTGCCGCTGCGAAGCTGCCGTTGGGGTCATGTGTGCCGCGATCATGACCTTCGATCCATTCATCAATTGGTCCGTTCGCTGGACCGGTATCAAAAGCCAGAAGCGAGCCATCAGGCAGTTTTGCGGTGACATTGGCAACGCCGCCGAGATTCAGGAACACTGAATTCCCGGGCACTCGGGACATCAGCGCTGCGTGATAGACCGGGGCCAGAGGTGCGCCCTGTCCTCCGGCGGCGACATCGGCACTGCGAAAATCATAGGCCAGTTTTACGTCCATCCGTGCGGCGAGGGTCTGACCATCGAGGAGCTGCAGCGTTGCGCCAGGCACGTCGCCAGATGGTCGCCTGTGGAGCACTGTCTGGCCATGCACACCGGCCAGCTGCGGGCGCGGACCCTGCCATTCTGCGAGCAGGGCATCCCACGCATCGGTATGCGTATCGGTCATGACCTGCCTGGCGGCGGCAAAGGCTTTATCAGGCTCGGGACCAGTCCAGTTCCAGGCGCGCGCAGCATCAGTGGCGTGTTGCAGAACGGCGCGTTCATCGCGCGTATATTTGCGCTCCACGGCAGGCCCGAAATCCAGCACCTCCTCGCCATCTGTAAGGATCAGCGCGCCATCGACCGCGTCCAGCGATGTGCCTGACATAAAGCCTGCGACCCATTTCGGCTGAATTTCGTCACCCATCCTGCTTCAAACCCTCGTCTACCCGTGCTACCCGCGCCGCTGCATAAGAAGAGACGTCCTGATGAGCGATTACATATCCGATTTTCTGCGCACGCTAGATGAGCGCGGCTATATCAAGCAAGTGACCCATACCGCAGAGCTGGATGCTTACTGCGCCGGGACACCGGTTGCTTATATCGGATTCGATGCCACTGCCGACAGTCTTCATGTCGGATCGCTGGTTGGCATCATGATGCTTCGTCGCCTGCAGCAAGCGGGTGGCAAGCCAATCGTGCTGATGGGCGGTGGAACCACGAAGGTTGGTGATCCGACCGATAAGGAAAAGTCTCGTCCTATTCTGACCGAGGACGATATTGCCAGCAATATTGCCGGTATTCGCAAAGCCTTCGAGCCATTCCTGACCTTTGGCGACGGCCCGACCGATGCCATCATGGTCAATAATGATGACTGGCTTGGCGCGTGGAAGTATGTCGATTTCCTGCGTGAGATTGGCCGCTATTTCAGCATCAATACGATGGTCAAACAGGAAACTGTGGCGCGGCGCTTGGCCAATGAGCAGAATTATACGTTCCTGGAATTCAACTACCTTTTGCTGCAGTCCTATGACTTTCTCGAACTGTCCCGGCGGCATGGGTGCCAGCTTCAGATGGGCGGCTCTGACCAGTGGGGGAATATTCTTGGCGGGGCGGACCTGATCCATAAGGCTAATGGCGGGCAGGCCTTTGGCCTGACTTGTCCGCTGATTACAACCGCGTCGGGCGGCAAGATGGGCAAGACCGCAGACGGCGCAGTGTGGCTGAATGCTGACAGGCGCAGCCCTTATGAATACTGGCAGTTCTGGCGCAATACCGAAGACGGCGATGTTGGCCGGTTCCTACGGCTGTTCACGGATCTGTCGCTGGAGGAGATTGCAGGGTTGGAGGCGCTGCAAGGCGCTGAAATCAATCAGGCAAAGATTGCGCTGGCCAATGCGGCGACAACGATGCTGCACGGCGCTGAGGCTGCGCGTGAGGCCGAGGGCGCTGCGTCAAAGGCGTTTCAGGGCGGCGGTGTGTCAGCCGACTTGCCGACGTTTGATCTCGCGCGCGCGGAACACCCAGAAGGGCCGAGTACAGCAGCCTTATTGCGGGCGGCTGAACTGGTTTCCTCAAATGGCGAAGCCCGCCGCAAGTTGGGCGAGGGCGCGGTGCGCGTGAATGATGAGAAAATCGCCACCGACCGGACCCATGACTGGGCCGATATTCTCGCTGATGTCGAAGCCTTCAAGGTTCAGGTTGGCAAGAAGCGGATTGCGCTGGTCAAGCCGGTCTAACCTGCACCCGGCGTTTCGCCGAGGACCTCATCATCAGGAAGTTCTGGCAGCTTTGGCTGCGGCGGCTTGAGATCAGGGTCGATATCCAGGTTGGCCGGGATCGATGTATCTGATGGATTCTCGAAAATCCGCCTCAGGATACCTGGCGTAACTGCCGAAAGCGGATTCACCGAGACTTGCGCCTGTTCGAGCGTGCCGCGCACCGAATAGGTGATCGAGAAAATGCCTTCGCCTTCGCGCCCGACAAATAGGTCGCCAATGATCGGGACACCGCCCAGCATCGAATTGACGCCAAAGCTTGGCACGAGGACACCGTCAAGATTGATGCCGTTGCGATCTGTGCCGATCCAGCCATTGGCGGTAAGCCCAAGTGCCGGTCCGCTGGCCCGCGCACCTTCCAGCACATAACGCCCGCCGCCGATCATTATCGGAGCCTCAATGCGGCTGAACAGGACACCTTCGCCAGACAGTGTATCGGCCAGACCGCGCAGTGACGCCAGCGACAGAATCTGCGTCACGAAGGGGGCATCAGCCAATCTTGTGTCGGTAATGATTGCCAGCAATTTGGCGGGTTGAGACTCAGTTGCCAATGTGCCGGTCAGATCGAGATTGCCGCCACGTATGAAGTCCAGCCCTAAAAAGGCTTCAGCGATAAAGCCAGCATCCCCGCTGGTCAGGGAAATACGCGGTGCGCGGTTCGGGCCGTCACTCTCATATGTTGCGGTCAGTTTTGTGCCAGCAGCGATTGTACCGTCCGCATCTGCAAAACGGAGAAACCCCTCACTCGAGTCGAGGGTCAGACGTGCGGTTGTCAGGTCGAGACCGCGGCGCAGGCGAAGCTGGTCAACATTGGCGCTGAATTGAAGAGGTATTGTAGCACCGTCGCCGACACCGCCCAGTGCGCCTATGTCACCAAGGATTGGGCTTATGTCGAGGAACGCGCCGGTAAGATTGACCTCGGCAACGCCGTCACCCTTGCGCCGGATTGTGCCGGCAACGTCGGCCTGGTCATCGACCCAAAGCCGGCGCAGGGTCATTGTCTCAAGGCGGCCATTCTCGCCAAGCAGGATATCTCCGTCGAGCTCTGCGTTGTCACTGATCAATCTGAGCGCGGATGCCTGGCCGAGCCCATCGCCTGTATAAGACCAGTTGGCACGGGCGGCTTCGCCAGCGGGCTTTACCCAGCCAATTTCGCCAATATCCACTCTCGCATTACGCAGGTCAAAACTGAAATCGGCTTTGCCGAGGCCATCGGCGCCGACCTTGCCCTGCATTTCGACGGGGACTTCACCGCTGAGATAAGCTCGTCCTACCAAGCCCAGTCGGTTGAGCACGTCTGGCGTGATGAGCGCACTGGCCGACAGGTCCGCCGGACCGGTGCCTTCGCCAAACTCGTCGCGCCAGGTAAACTGAATGGGCGCCGGACCAAGGTCGCCGAAGCCGGTCAAGACGAGCGTATTATCTGCCAGGCTGACATCCAC
>CAYGKE010000126.1:0-7701 GCA_964350465.1 uncultured Hyphomonas sp. | reverse complement strand
TCCTAGCGCCGCGGCAGCCGCGAGGGCGGCGGCTGTGCGGGTTTCTCCTACAAATTCGATCTTGATGATACCGCCAATGATGACGACCTTGTCGTCAGCCGCGACGGTGGCAGTGTTCTGGTTGATGAAATGAGCCTGGAATTCATGTCTGGATCAGAAATCGACTTCTCCACCGAACTGATCGGCGCTGCCTTCAAGATCAATAATCCCAACGCCACCGCAGGCTGCGGCTGTGGCACGAGTTTTAGTGTCTAAGCAGGCACCCACTTCGTCCGCATCGTCACAATCTCTTCAGCAATCGTTGGGTGAACCGCGCAGGTTTCATCAAACTGCTGTTTTGTGACCCCCATTTTGACGGCAATGCCAATCATCTGGATCATCTCGCCTGCGTCTGGCCCGACAATATGTACGCCGACCACTTGCTGGGTGTCCTGACGCACGACGAGCTTCATGAACACCCGCTCGGCTGAACCGGACAACGCATTTCGCATCGGTCTGAAACTCGTCTTGTAGATATCGAGCTCACCAAATTTCTGACACGCCTCATGCTCCGGATAACCGACTGTGCCGACTTCCGGCTGTGTGAAGACAGCCGTCGCAACCATGTCGTGATCCATGGTGCGTGGATGGTCGCCAAATTCGGTATCGGCAAAAGCATGGCCCTCGCGCAACGCAACCGGCGTCAATTCCATACGGCCGGTAACATCGCCAACCGCCCAGATGCTCTCGACATTGGTCTTGGAAAATTCATCAACCTTGATGACCCCGTTCGGTCCGGTCTCGATCCCGCCCGCGTCCAGTCCAAGTCCCTCCACTGCAGGCCGTCGCCCAACGGCCATCATCACCACATCTGCCAATAATGTAGAGCCATTCTTCAAGCCGACTTCGAGTGGCTGAAACTCGCGATCGGACTTGCTGATTTTCGTAAAGATCGTATCGGTAATGACCTGAATACCTGCCTCTTTCAGGCCTAGGTGCACGACGTCGCGGACGTCCTCATCAAAGCCGCGCAGCACTTTATCCTTGCGATAGACAAGCGTCGTCTCGACCCCAAGCCCGGCAAAGACGTGCGCAAACTCGACCGCTATGTAGCCACCACCGGCAATGACAATCCGGTTTGGTAGCTTGGTAAGCTCAAAGATGCCGTTCGAATCGATCGTATGCTCAACACCCGGCAACTCGTCAGGCGACGGCCGCCACGGCGTGCCACCTGTCGCGATCAGGATCTTCTTTGCTGTCACTGATTTACCGCTGGACTTCAAGGCAATCGCGTTCGGGCCTGTCAGCTCGGCGCGCTCTTCGAATACATCTACACCAGCTCCCGTCTGCCCCGCCATGTAAAGTCCGGACAGTCGCGTCACCTCGTCGTGCATGCGCTGCATGAATTCACCGAAATTGAATTCGCCAGCCTGGACCTCCCAGCCAAAGTTGCGAGCCTCTTTAATCTTGCTGGCATAGTCTGAGGCATAGACCATGAACTTCTTGGGGACGCAGCCGCGGATGACGCAAGTGCCGCCCATACGATATTCTTCGGCCAACGCCACGCGCGCACCATATCCCGCCGCGATCCTTGCCGCCCGAACGCCTCCTGATCCGCCGCCAATTACAAACAGGTCGTAGTCGAAAGCGGACTCGGTCATCTCAATTTCCTGCAAAAGTGCTGTGTGGGACTGCTATATGGCGGCCAGCTCCTAATATTCAAATATGGTCGCACCATCTTCTGCGCCGATAATGACGACTCGGCACAGGTCGACGAACAGGCCGTGCTCGACAATACCCGGCACATTGGCCAGTAAAACTGCGGCCTTCGCCGGTTCCGGGATCACACCGCACTGGCAATCCAGTATGTAATTCCCGCCATCAGTCACAATAGGGTTATGGCCTTCATCCGTTCGGACCTTGATCTTTGGCCGGAGCACACCTGCCTCGCACAGCGCATCATAGGTCTTCTTGGCCGTTATCGTGTAGCCAAACGGCGTCACCTCGACCGGCAATGGGAATTGACCCAGCGTTTCAACCTGTTTCGACGGGTCTGCGATCACGATCATCAGGTCGCTGGCATTGGCGATAATTTTTTCCCGCAGCAGGGCCGCCCCACCTCCCTTCATCAGTTGAGCCTGCTGATCGACTTCATCGGCGCCGTCCACTGTCAGGTGAATACGATCAACTTGTTCGACACCCACGAGAGGCACACCCAGCGATTCGGCGAGACGCCGCGTCTGCTCACTCGTCGGCACAGCGCGTATGACCAATCCATCGGCAATTGCTTGGGCAATCATTTGAACAAAAAAATTGGCCGTGGACCCTGTGCCGAGGCCAAGCGTCATACCGTCCTCAACATAATCCATGGCCGCAGCTGCGGCATTCTGTTTCTCGATGTCGTGAGCCAATCGTCAGCCTTTCTTTCGTGCCGCCTTGATCGCCGCCATACGCTCGCGAAATGCGCTGGCCCAATTCGGCTTTTGGAACTGTTTTCCCCGAGCGACGGCCAAGGCGTTTGACTCTACATCCTTGGTGATCACGGAACCGGAGCCAATCATCGCTCCGTCGCCAATTTTGACCGGCGCCACAAGCGCTGAGTTGGACCCGATAAATGCCCCTTCGCCAATCTCAGTCTGGTATTTCAGGAAGCCATCATAATTGCAGAAAATGGTCCCCGCACCGATATTTGCCCCGGCTCCAACTTTGCCATCCCCAAGATAGGCAAGATGATTGGCCTTGGCCCCTTTGCCGACCTCGACATTCTTGACCTCGACAAAATTGCCAATCTTCGCACCCTCTTGCAGGACTGCACCAGGACGCAATCGCGCATAGGGCCCAACCACTGCGCCTGCACCTACAACCGCCCCCTCGAGATGCGAGAACGCCCGTATGATCGCACCAGACTTCACATGGACGCCCGGCCCAAACACGACGTGCGGTTCAATCATCACATCATTTTCAATCTCTGTGTCGAAGCTGAAAAAGACGGTCTCCGGCGCAGTCATCGTCACGCCTTCGCTCAATAGTTCAGCCCTGCGCCTGGTTTGGAAAGCTGCTTCTGCGACCGCCAATTCCGACCTCGAATTGACACCCAGAACATCGGCCTCTGCGCATTCCACGACGACACATTTCTCGCCATCCGAACGACCAAGCGCTACTGTGTCGGTTAGGTAGTACTCTTGTTTGGCATTCTTGTTCGTGACCATTGCCAAAAGCTCGAATAGCTTGGCGCTTCGACACGCCAAAACACCTGAATTGCAGAGGTCTATGTCGAGTTCTTCCGGGCTGGCATCCTTAGCTTCAACAATGGCTTCAAGTTCACCTGCCCCGTTTCGCACCAGACGACCATAGGCTCCGGGATCATTGGCGCGAAATCCCTGCACACCTATACACGCTCCTGAAGCCAATTCTTCGAAAAGGGCCTCAACCGCCACCTTGGGAATTAACGGCGTATCACCATAGAGAACGACCACGTCGCCCGCAAAGCCAGCCAGATTATCCTCTGCGCACCGGACAGCGTGCCCCGTGCCCATTGGCGGTTCCTGGATGACAAACTCCACATCACCGCCGTTTGAGTTCACATGCTCCTGAACTGCTTGTCCTGCAGTGCTAGTCACAACGACCACACGGTCACAGCCCACGCTCTTGGCCAGTGCAATCGACCAATCGATCATTGGCCGGCCGGCAACTGGATGCAGAACTTTTGGCAGGGACGATTTCATCCTGGTCCCCTGCCCAGCGGCCAGTATGATTGCTGCCCGAGATGCCATTCTCAAAACCTCTCGCGAAATATCTGCAATCGCCCTAGACCATGATTTGAGTCGAAGCGACCCCAGTTACAGGATGATTTCATGTCAAAACCATGGACAGGATGGACACTTGTCTTCGATCTTGATGGGACTTTGGTCGAAACCGCGCCCGATCTGCACGCTGCGCTAAATCACACGCTGGCTCTGAAAAACCTCGCACCAGTGCCGATTGGAGCCATCCGACAAATGATTGGGGACGGCGCCAAGGCGCTTATTCGCAAGGGGCTCTCATTCAACGATCGCGCAATCGATGAGATCGAGATTGAAGAGACGCTGTGGCCCGCCTTCATCGAACACTACCTCGCCAATATATCCAGGTTCAGTGAGCCGTTTGAAGGCGTTGAACAGGCGCTTGAAAGCCTGCTGCAAGACGGTGCCACTCTCGCGGTCTGCACCAACAAGGCTCAGCATCTCGCCGAAGAAGTTCTTACAGGGCTCAACATGTCGCAGTATTTCGTCGCCACGCTTGGCGGGGACAAAGCCAGCACACCGAAGCCGGATGGGGCGCATGTATCAGAAACAATCGCGTTAGCTGGCGGAACCGACCAGCGCGCCATCATGATTGGCGACAGTCACACAGACGAATGGGCAGCCCACGCATGCGGACTGCCCTTTGTGTTCGTTACTTTCGGATATGGTCGCCTGAGTGGCATCCCGTATCCAAACCTGAAATCCATCAATCATTGGCGGCAAATGTCTGACGCCTTGACCGAATTAAAGGCGCCCAATTAGTCGGGACGATACTCGTTGCGAAGCTCATTCGCATTCACGACGCGGCGACGGGGCATACCATTCACCATATTGCTGCGAACGTCCGTGCGTGCACTACGCATCGCTGGAACAAATCCAGCATCGACGAGATCGACTTCGACTTCAAAGCCGCGATCCTGCCAGTATTCAGCAATTTTCTCTCGAAGGCGCTTAGCGCCATCGACATTACACCAATCTTTCATTTTCTAACTCTCCACATCTCTCTTCGCACCCGATGTTTCGGGCGACTGCTAAAAGATGTCCTTCACTGCACTTTGGGGCTTGTTTACCCGCTCTTGATGTTCCGTAGATGCCCTCCACGAAACCGTCATACAAGTATTTTTTTTGATGAAGTTTAGGATAGTTTTTTTCCTGAACATCCGTTCATACTGAACATCTGTTCATCTACATGACAAACAGTATAATCATTCACAAAACTGTCGAATTTATCGTGACCTGCAATGAACATAACATCAACGTTCATTGGCTCGGGAAATTTCTGCCGCAACAAAGCCATACTTCGCCACTCAAAAATGCAATACCGCATTGCTGGAATGCATTTTCGCATGCATCCGCAGCTAACAATCTGCCTTATGGAACAGCCGCTGTGCGTTTTGGTAAATACCATTCGGTCCAATCGGGCCTCAATGCGCCCGATAAAACAATCACGGCACCTGTTTACAGTTTGGTTAACGCAATCTGCGAAACCAATCTTCAATCTTAGCAGGATTTAAGACCATTTCTGCCAAAACGATACGGCGAGGTCAAAAAGGCCCGTCCCGTAGCGTATCGCTGCACCATAATGGAGATAGAGAATGAGCTTCCGTAAACTGCTTCTCGCTGGCGCTGCGCTGGCAACTAGCACCGCAATGATTTCTGCCCCTGCACAGGCTTCGATCATTGATCGTCCACATTTTAAAGTTCTTGGCGTTGTTATCGTTTGGGGCGCCAATGACGCTGATGGGTCTACCCCAATCGCAACTGACTTCGTTATCGGCGACGGCGCTGATACAGACCTGATCGCTGCCGACGAACTCCAATTTGTAACTCTATCTCTTCCCCCAAAAAAAAAAAAAACTGGCGTCGCTGCTGCTGGTTATAGCGCGCTTAGCGGAAACACGCTGGGCGAACTGGGTGATGGTGACGGCGATCTTGACGCCTCTGATTCCTTCGCTGCGTTTGACGTCACTGGCGAAAGCCTGACCGGCGACGCTCTGGTATACAATTCCAGCTTCTATGTTGCCTCGAACACGGCTTTCGGCATCAATGCTGAACTGCAGCCAGGTGCCGTTGCAACGGGTGACTTTGGACTTGCCAACGTTGGCTACAGCTTCGACTCGACTGCTGCTGGCACTGACGGTGCCCTGACATTTGGCGGCGCAGCCAATGATGTAGGCGCTTCTGGCACATTCACAGTCCCTGCGAACCTGGCAGCCTTCACTGCTGGCACACCTACGCAAGTCTTCGAAGCTTCTGAGCGCACAGCCAGCGCCGCTGGCACGATCGTTCAGCAGTCGGTTCGTTTCGACGCTGAATATACGCTCGGATCTGCTCTTGGCTATGACCTGTCTCAAGGTGTCGGCTCTGTAGAAGTTGAAATGGCTTATACAGTTTACGTCCCTTAATAGAGACGAAGCCCTAACCAATCTGGACGCCCGGTCAGAAATGGCCGGGCGTTCTGCATTGCCCCCTATTCTGATGTCCCAATTGTCGCTACAGGCGGCGTCATGAAGGCGATCATTCGCAATCCTGCCATCACCAGTCTGCTTGGCTGGTTGATCTGGGCCTATATGGCGCTCTGCAATCGCACCATTCGCTGGCAGATCGAAGGCGAAGAGCAAGCCCAAAGAGCTTGGGTCGGTCATCCGGGTATCATTGTCGCCGCCTGGCACTCAACAATCTTGCTTCTGCCCTCTGGCTGGACCCGGGTGATAAAAAAGTGGCCGAAGCAGAAAACCCGTGCAGCTATGTTGATCTCTTTGTCTCGTGATGGAGAACCGGTTGCGAAGGCAATCAAACACCTTGGCCTGGAGGCAGTTCGCGGATCTTCAACGCACAAGAAGAAAAAGCGAGACAAAGGCGGTGTCAAGGCCCTCGGGGAAGCTCTTCGCATCCTCAAGTCAGGCGGCGCCATATGCATCACGCCAGACGGTCCTCGTGGCCCGGCTGAAATCGCACAGAACGGCCCAGTCATCATGGCGCAGCGGAGCAGCGCGCCAATTCTGCCCTACGCTATTGTCAGCTCACCTCGTCACAGGCTTGGTACTTGGGACGGCTTCCGCATCCCCTACCCGTTTACGCGCGGCGCTCTTGTTTTTGGTGACGTTGTGTTGCCGGGACATGGATCTGACCGCGAAACCCTTCGCCTGCGATTGCAAAACAACCTGAAAGCCGCGATGGAGCGCGCTGAAGAACTCGTAAAAAAATAGCCGTTCCGAAGAACGGCTGAGTTAGCAAGAAGGACGTCATTCAGGCAGCCGATCAATAAGGTCGATCACCCGTCCGACAGCTATTCAATACCAAACCGAGTCTGAACGAGATGATGCGGCACTCGTTTGCTGGCATTCATTTAAATTCCAGATTTGGCCACAATTGACCTGGCGCCAAATCGTCGGGCCTAGACGATACCCCAGTCTTTTAGGACCTCAGCGCCGTGCTCGCCTGCACCCGCGGGGCGACCCTGTATTTCACCTGGCGTCCCGGAGAAGCGCGGCGCCGGGGCAGGCTGAACGACACCTTCGATGGTCGTGAATGTCCCTCGCGCAGCATTATGTGCGTGTTCCGGGGCCTCGGCCATACTCAATACAGGCGCAAAGCAGATATCTGTTCCTTCCATGATCTCGCACCACTCATCCCTCGACTTTGTGCGCATGACCACTGCCAGCTTGTGTTTGAGGTCTGGCCAAGCCGACCGGTTCATCTGGCCATCGAATTCCGGATCATCGAGCCCGGCCTTTTCGCGCAAGAGCGCGTAGAACTGAGGCTCAATCGCCCCTATCGAGACCCATTTCCCGTCAGCGCACTCATAGGTGTCATAAAAAGGAGCGCCGCCATCCAGCAGATTTGCTTCCCTGTCATCGGTCCAGAGGCCCGCACCGCGCAACTCATAAAACATCGCCATCAGTGACGCTGCGCCATCAGTCATAGCGCAATCCACCAC
>CAYGKE010000125.1:0-7711 GCA_964350465.1 uncultured Hyphomonas sp. | reverse complement strand
TCGCCGGAAAACGGAATCCCTTCCGATTCACTCAATGCCTGAACCGCTCTAGTTTCGAATTCCCCCCTACACTTAGCCCACCAAAAATAGCGAAATCTGCGGAACATATGTGATGATCAACAAGCAAACTATGAGGGCCAGATAGAATGGCCACATGCTCTTCACTGTATCCTCCATGCGAATTTTTCCGACAGCCGAACCGACAAACAGGACCGTTCCGACAGGCGGGGTAATCGTGCCAATACCGAGGGCGAGCATCATGATGATTCCGAAGTGGACCGGGTCAACGCCAATCGTCTGAACCACAGGCAGGAAGATAGGTGTCACGATGATTATGAGAGGCGCCATATCCATAAAAGTGCCGAGCACAAGCAGGCAAAAAAGCACCAGGGCCAGAATGACGATCGGTGAATCTGTAGCTCCAAGGATCAGTTGTGACATCATCAACGGGGCTTCAAGCAAGGCCAGCAACCATCCAAATGCCGCAGCAGCACCAATGATGAGCATAATCATCGCCGTCGTTTTGGCGGAACTGACAACAGCAGCCTTAAACTGCTTCAAGTTCAGCGATCGATACACGAAGACACCAATCGCAATTGTATAGACAATCGCGACAGCCGAGCTTTCCGTCGGAGTGAAAACGCCTCCAAGGATGCCAACAACAATGATCACGGCAGTCAGCAATCCAGGCAGAGCGCCAATCGCCGACAGAATAAGCGCTTTGAAGCCGGGGAAAACACCCTTCGAATACCCCTTGATGCGCGCCAGGATCGATACGGCGATCATCAGCGCGAAACCACACATCAAACCCGGTAAGATCCCTGCAACGAACAAGTCGCCGATAGAGATGGAAACACCTGCGGCGGCGGCGTAAATAATCATATTGTGACTTGGCGGGATGATCAGGCCAAGGACAGCGGCGGAACAGGTCACATTGACGGAAAAGTCGCGGTCATAACCCTTCTCTTCCATGATCGGGATCATAGTCGATCCGATCGCGGAGACGCTGGCAACAGCAGATCCGGACACCGCACCGAACATCATCGATGCGCCGACGTTCACATGACCTAGTCCACCCCGCACACGCCCGAAGAGCCCCTCAGCGACGCGGATCAACCGCGCGGCAATCCCCGTTTGTGTCATGAGGTCGCCAGCAAACACGAAGAACGGGATCGCCATCAGCGTGAACACATCAATTCCGGCGGAGAGGCGCTGCACAGCGATCAGAGGATTGAGCCCAAGCAGAGCGAAGATCAGCATAGATGAGATGAGGAGCGCGAAAGCGACCGGAACACGTATCGCCAGTAAGCCAAGCAGGCTGAGCAGAAGTACAATCAGTTCCATCTTATTCAGCCTTCTCAGTCGCGCCGGTTAATGACTCAAAGAGCTGAGCGGTCGAAAATAGCGTGATCAAACCGCCAGCAATCGGAAGCGGCAACAGAGCCACGCCTCGCGGAAGCCCCAGGGACGGGATATCAAAAGCCCAGAGCGTCGTGGTCAGCTGAAATCCGGCGATCACCATGATCACCCCAGAAATTGCAACTGCGAGGTTTGCCACGATGTCGAAGACCCGCCCAAATGAGGCAGGAACGGCATCGCGAAGCGCATCAATACGTATATGAAAGCGCTCATGCACGCCGACTGCGGCGCCAAAAAACACCAGATAACCCAGCAATACGAGCGACAAACGTTCTGACCATGGCGGACTTGCATTGAAAAAATACCGCGCGACCACCTGGTACGAGATGATGGTTGTCATGATGACCAGGCAAGCGCCGCTTATCACCAGCGAGGCATTGCTCAACGTATTCAGCAGTTTCTTCATGCGCCTGCCTCCCCAATGCGATCAATTTCTTCGAGATAGGGCTGCAATTCTGGCGTCACGAATTGCTCATAGACGGGGTCCATCAGGTCGCGGAATGGATCCGTGTTGATGTCGGAGAGAATCTCACCGCCGCTCTCCAAAAGAGTCTTTTTCGAGTCTTCAACGCGCGCGTCCCATAAACTCCGCATCACGCCGACCGATTGGCGCGCGGCTTCTTTGACAAGCGCCTGATCTTCAGGGGAGAATTTCTCCCAGGTCCGCAGGCTCATGATGAGCATGTCGGGGGTACGGAAATGTCCGGTCTCCGAGTAGAAGGGTGCCACCTCATAGTGGCGAGTGCTGATATAGCTTGGCCAATTATTTTCCGCGCCATCAATCACGTTCTGAATCAGCCCCTGATAGACTTCGCTGAAATTCATAGGGGTTGGATTGGCGCCAAGGGCGCGAACCGTCGCGAGATAAATATCGGAATTTGGAACCCGGATCTTCAATCCTTCAAGCGCTGAAGGATGCGGGATCGGGCGCTCTGTCGTGTAAAAACCGCGCCCCCCAGTATCATAGATGGCCAAGCCGCGCAGACCAAAGCCTTCGAGTGACTTGAGAATTTCTTCTCCCACCTCACCATCTGCGACTTCTCGCTGGTGCGCGGTTGAGCGAAACAGGAATGGCAGGCTGAATAATTTGGTCAGTGGGGCAATATTGTTGAGTGCGGCGGCAAACGTCCGGGTCATATCGAGCCCGCCAAACATAGCGATTTCCAAAGTGCTGCCTTCTGACCCAAGCTGTCCACCTGGATAGATTTTTACATTCAGTCGGCCATCTGACTTCTCTGCCAGATGCTTGCCCATGAAGCGCACCGCTTCGACGGTGGGATAGCCATCAGGCTGAGAGTCCGTCGAATACAGAATACGTTTGGAGGAAGCAGCGGCATCCGAGCACCCGGCCAGGGCCAGTGAACTTCCCAGCATGAGCCCGCCAAGCTGTCGGCGATTTGGATGCAAGAGTAACTGTTTGTTCTTATCCATCAGACTTTTCCCTCTCGCCTACCAATAAGTTTCAATCTAGCGGCGCAAGCGCCTATAGCCGTCGCTGTGCATCAGCGCTTTGACCTCATCGACAGAAACCATGTTCATATCCCCTGACCGCACAGCCGCTCACTTTTTCAACGCGGTGAAATAGTCGAAGATTTCCGGAACATTGCCGGCGCCCATACCTGCTTCCACCGCTGCCTGAAGATTGCTCGATGTGCCTTCAGCAATGAGTGACCGTGACCCCAGGTCCGATACCATTTGATTGAAATAGCGCAGGTCTTTATTGGCATTATTGATGGAAAAACCGAGATCGCTGACATTATCGACAGCGTAGTTTTTACAGAACTTCATAAACGGTGAATTTGATGGCCCAGCTGACATGATGTCGAAAAGCTGGGCGAGATCGACTCCGGCCAGTTTCGCTGCAGCAAAAGCCTGTGACATGGCGCAGACCGTCGTCATGCCCATAAAATTGTTGATCAGCTTGGTGGTATGCCCAGCCCCTAGCTTACCGAGATAAAACACGTTTTCACCCTGCTCTTTGAGGATCGGCTCGTACTTGTCAAAAGTTGCCTTGTCCCCCGCGGCCATGATGTTGAGCAAGCCGTCTTTAGCGTGCGCAGGGGTTCGACCGAGCGGTGCATCGATCATGCCGGCCCCCTTTTTCGCCAGATCGGCACCAATTTTCTGAGTAGAGGCGGGTATCGACGTCCCGAAATCAATCAGGACCGATCCTTCTTTAATACCTGCCAAAATGCCATTGTCGCCGTAAACGAGCTTTTCCACGACTTCAGATGTGGTGACGCACAATTGTACGATGTCACTCTTCTCAGCCAGCTCCCTAGGAGAGCTAGCTTCGGTCGCATTTCCCCGTGCCAGAACGGTTGCGACGGCACCCTTATCCAGATCCATCACAATTACTTCGAAACCCCGCTTCTGCAGGTTTTCGACCATATTCCCGCCCATCAATCCGAGGCCGATGAAACCAATGACTGGTTTTGACATATTCGTCACTCCTAATTCAATTGAATGCTGTTTGTGAGTTATCTGGCTGCAGACAGCCACGGCTTGAGCGGCTGGATATGGGCGAGCACAATACGGATAATCGCCATTTCAATCCCTTGGGCGGCATAGCTCAGCCCTCTCTTCCAAGAAAATCACGCCGGGCGGGGCTGAACACGTCAAGCAGTATCCCCTCCTCAAGACAGACCGCGCCGTGGTCAGATCCTGACGGCACAAAGAATGACCCGCCTGGTCCGAGCACTTGAGTCTTTCCACCAACTTGTACTTCGAAGGAACCTTCAATGACGTAGCTACCTTGTGAGTGTGGGTGTGCGTGGACTTCGCCGACCGCACCCTTTTCGAACCAGACTTTAACCAGCATCAGGTGTTCATCATGGCCAAGCACAATCCGTTTAAGACCAGAACCGACGGTTTCCGCCTCGGATTTCGGGCTGTACATAAACAAATCAGAGTGACTGAAAACTTCGCTCATTGTGTACCCTCTCCAAGAGAATTTTCGTTTGTGTTAGTGTGAGCTTTGTGACGCAAAACCTGTAGAGGTGCGCGCGTGAATCGGCTTTGCGCCAACCGGAACGTTACCGCTTCACTCGATGCGGGGTTGATGGTCACGGACGTGATTCCGTTCTCGGTTGATATGTTGATGTTTTCGATCGACGATCCGTCAAAAACGGTGACTTCTTCGTCGGAATCATAGCGTCCATGACGCTCATAGATCGATACGAAATTTGCCTCATCGCCTTCCGCGCGCAGTATGAGTGCCTGCTCATGGCGAAGATTGTGGTTCGGATCGTTTGCACCCAGTTCCGCAAATACCGCAGTAATCGGTTGGTCCGATGCGAAGCTCATTGTGTAGAACTGGTCGCCAAGCAGCCACGAAGCGTTCTGGACACCTAGCAGCGTTGCAGACTCACTGCGCTTCCATAAATGCTGGTATCCGTTTTTGTCGCCTAACGGCTCCAATCTGGTGGTTGCGTGTGTCATATCAAAGCTCGTCTCGATCAACTGTCCCTTGAAGTGGACCGGTAAATCGAATGTATGGTTTCTTTGGCCTAAGCCGCGCATGATATCGATGATGTAATCGCGGCCGTTCTCGCCAGGCATGATGGCAATCATGCGCTGCATGTTCACACCCTCATAGGCCGTCGAAATTTCTGCGAACGCGACCTGGATACCCTCCATTTCGCCAAATTCAATCACGGTTGGCGCGTGCTTTTGCCCTTCCCGCCAGTCACCGCGGAAATGGCTGGTCTGATCAATCACCAGGGCATTGTGAGCAATGGTTTGCTTGGCCCAAGTTTCGTTTTCAGGGAGATACCGTCCACCATTCTTGGCTTCCACATTCAGGAAACGGGCGGCACCGTAATCAGCGACGATCTCATCTCCATTGTCATAATAAAGTAAGCCGAGTTTGTCGTGGTGACCATGCCCCAACCCTTGTGTCGTGGCCTTCATCAGGACAGCCGCGTCATCTCCATTCGGCCCGGAGCGCAACACGATCAGCGCTCCCTGATCCCCGTCCGGCCCATCGCGGAACTGCCGCGACGTGAACTCAAATGGTTTCGCCAGGCCAGCTTCGATGGCATCAAGCGCGGCTTTTCCGCTCGGCGTCGGCACCACTCCGTTTTGTAACTGGATTGCGCCTAGAAGGGTTGAGTCACCTGTTCGCTCATATGCAATTGCAAGTCCGTATTTTAGCTCAACGGTGTTGATACCCTTCTCACGAATGGCATCATTTATAGGAAAAAACAGTCCCGCATAGCTTTGTTCCATCGTGGCCCGGATCGCTTTCAAGACAATGCCATCGCGATACTCAAAGATCCCACGCTCGGGTTCATTTCGATCGATTGCCTGACTGAACAGAACGAATGGCATCAATGCGTAGCGCTGATAGTACGGACCTTCAGCGTAGTATCCGTCTGGAGAAAATAGCTCATCCAGCTGTCGGAGGAAGCCGGCCTCACCGGTATGGTCTAATCCATAGAGCGCTTGTTCGACGCGTTCCGGCTGGCCAAGAACGTAACCGGTCATACCGACGGCTGTTGTCGCCCAAGTGGCATGATTGTGGATCCGGTCAAAGGTTTGTGGCGATCCAACCGACAAGAAGTCGGCCATTGGATTGAGCACGCCGGTCTCGATGTGATCGCGATCTTCAACGCTGAGATCCGGGCGAACAGTTTCGTACCCCTGGATCACGTAGACGAGCCACCAGGCCTCATTCAGACCCTGCCAGAAGAGTTTACCCTTATTCGAGCTACGCTGTTCCGGATGAATGCCAAGCGTCGGATAGAGATCAGCATAGTCAAACAGAATATCGCGCACAGCGGTGCGGTATGTCTCGTTGGCCGTCTGCTGATAGAGCAAACCTGCTTCGTAAATAGTCTTTGCGTTTTTCTTGTGTTGCTCGTGCGTGTATCCGCCCCCGGCATCCACAGGCACTGGAACGGGAACACCTGCCTGGAGACGGGCATCAATACTTGCCGCCAGCTCTTGCATCATCACATCGAATTTTGAATCCGCCTGTGTCGCGGGTACGCCATTGGACGGCGTGCTTGCCGCAGGCGCCGTCGTGCAACCGACCGGAAGACCAAACGTCGTGGCGATGAGTGCAAAAGCGGAGATGACAGACCATCTCATTTGCGAAGATCCTCAGTCACCATGATGGAATATGATTGCCCTGCTGCATCCACATTGTTGGCGGTGACAACTTTCGGAAGGCCGGTCGTGATCACGAAACGTACAGGCGCAGCTCCATCAACGCTGTTACCTGTGAGTTTCAGATTCTGGACGCCGTGCAAAACTGCGAGCGGAGCATCTTCCCCGCCAATATTCGAAAATTTTGAGTTCGATATAGAGGCATGAGGACCAAATGTACTCTCGTCACGCCCGCCCCGATAAATCGAAGCAACCGGACCGCGCACATTGGAGAATATGCTGCCAGAGATGGTCAGGTACTCAATGTTGTAGATGCCAAAATCATCGCCTTCCGCATCGAACTTGAAGGGGATTCCGGAAATGCTATCGAAGCTTGAGTTTACAACTTCCACGCGGTCAAAAAACGTGCCTTTCGCCGCGGTCACAACCGAGAACGCACGATTGACCAAAAAGTCGTGGAATATCATGTCAGACAGCTCGACCACATGATTTCCAGGACCACCGCGTGTTGTCGACGCAATGAAACTGTTCCCGACATTATCCGGCGCCGAGGCCCCAGTTACATGCAGTCCAGACATTCTGAGAGCGCCGTTGGACGAAAGCAAAAACAGGTTGCGACGCTCAAAGCTCAGATCGACCGTGCCAATCTCAGCGGCGCGCACCGTGACCGGGATCTGCAGATTGATCGATTTGGCCTCGTTATAATCGCCAGGGGCGAGGACAATCTCATCACCAGGCTCAGCCGTTGCAAGCGCCTGAGAGATCTTATTCTCACCAGGTTCAATTTTGATCAACTTACCGCCGTCAAATGGCGATGTCGCACTGGGTTTTGGATACCATGGTACACCCACCTCATCTTTGCTCACACCAAACGTGCCTGAAGCGCCCGCTGAGGCCGGGACCGCCATGCCCTCTGAGAGCACCGAAAACCCGTCAGCTATCTCTGCTGGCGGCTGGAGGTTTGTCATGTTGTCCGCAAATGCGATGCCGCTCATATCATCATAAAGACTGAAGGGCGATTGATCCTGGGAACCGATCACGACGTTGCCATTGAAACGCGAATTGATCGGAACGGCGCTGCGTTCTGCGTCGGATCCCTCTCCCAACTCAATTGCGCTTACCTGATCAAATGTATTGTTTTCAATCACTGCTCCATCAACCGGATGATAGCGGTTGATGG
>CAYGKE010000124.1:0-7822 GCA_964350465.1 uncultured Hyphomonas sp. | reverse complement strand
ACCGCGTATCGAAGCGGCACCGGGCTCGATGTGACGCTGCGCTCACTGCAGGATGGCCGCGTCATGCCGAACACACGCGTTCGGCTGATCGCGAGCAATAATGAAGTCCTTGGCGAAGCTTCCACAGGTGTCGATGGCCGTGTCACGTTCAATGCGGAACTTCTTGCTGGCACTGGCAATCTTTCACCCAAGCTGATCCTGGCGTCCGGCCTGAAAGGCGATACGGCAGTGATTGATCTCCAGCGTGCGCCGGTTGACGTCTCAGAGCTTGATACAGGCGGGCGCGTCACACCGGGCGAAGTTGATGCCTATCTCTATACTGAGCGCGGTATTTACCGCCCCGGCGAGACCGTGCATTTGACCGCGATGATGCGTGACCGCGCCGCCCGCGCGATTGAAGCGCGCGCAGGAACGCTGATCACCTATCGTCCTAACGGTATGGAACATGCGCGCAGCCGGTTCCTGTCGGAAGACGCCGGCGCGTTGCAGCGCGATATCGACCTGCCGCGCGACGCCGCTCGCGGTGTCTGGCGTACCGTTCTTGAAATGGACGGCATGGGTCAGGCAGGCTCGATTTCCTACTCGGTCGAAGACTTTGTGCCACAGCGCATTGTCGTTGAACTGGAAACCGATGAGGCGCCGTTCCTGCCGGGTGATGATATTCGCCTGATCGAGGTGACCAGCCGCTTCCTCTATGGCGCGCCGGGGGCTGGCCTGACGGTTACCTCGCAGGCCCGTATGGAAGCAGATCCGTCACCCTTCGAGACCTGGCAGGGTTATCGCTGGGGCGCTCACACGAGTTATTTCCGTGAACAATTTATCGAAATGGATGATCGCACGACTGATGGCGAAGGCAAGACGACCTTGCGCCTTGACCCAGGCCGCCGCGGTACGGGCGCGGATATTCCGCTTCGTCTCAATACGGTGGTGAGTGTGCTTGAGCCGGGTGGCCGCGCCGTCACCGAAAGCGTGCGCATCCCGTATCGCCCTAGCGATCTCTATCTTGGCACCAAGGCCGGGTTTGAAGGCCGTCTCGGCACTGGCGAGGCTGGCACGTTCGAGATTGCAGCCGTCAATGCCAAAGGCGAGGGGGTCAATGAGACCCTGACCTGGAAAGTGCTGGAAATCGATTACCACTATGACTGGTACCGCGAAGACGGGCGCTGGCGCTGGCGCCGCTCACGCACGGTGCGCACCATCAATGAAGGCAGCCTGGCCACTGATAGCGGTGTCGCTCAGGTGCCTGTCTCTGGCCTCGATTGGGGCCAGCACGAACTGGTCATCGAGGCTGAGAATGGCCAGTCGGCCAGCCGCAGCTTCTATGTCGGCTGGGGCGGCGGTGTCTCTGATGACGGCGTCGAGGCGCCAGACCGCGTACAGGTCTCTGTCGCCGAGCAGAAGATTGTTGCTGGGCGTCCGGCTGCGATCACGATTGTGCCGCCTTATGATGGCGAGGCTCAGATTGTTGTGGCGACAGACAAGGTGCTGAGTGTCGAGACACGGCAAGTCTCTGCCAGTGGCACGCCAATCACTTTGCCAGTCAGCGCTGAATGGGGTGAGGGCGCCTATGTCATGGTCAATGTCTACACGCCGCGTGATCCAGTGGTTCAGTCGAAACCGCGCCGCGCCGTGGGCGTTGCCTATGTTCCGGTCAGTATGGAAGAGCGCACCTTTGCGGTGAATATCGACGCGCCGGAGCTCATCCGTCCGCGCCGTCAGCAGACGGTGACGGTCGAGATTGAGGGCGGGCCACGCGAACAGGCTTTCGTGACGCTTGCCGCGGTTGATGAAGGCATCCTGCGCCTGACCAAATTCTCCAGTCCAGATCCGGTTGACTGGTTCTATGGCAAGAAGGCCATGGGTCTGTCGCTCTATGATGATTATGGACGCCTGCTCGATCCCAATCTCGGACTGCCGGCTGAAGTGCGCAGCGGCGGTGATCAACTTGGCGGCGAAGGCCTGTCGGTTGTGCCGACGAAAACGGTCGCGCTGTTCAGCGGCGTGGTCGAGGTTGGCCGCGGCGGAAAAGCTGAAATCTCGTTCGAGGCGCCTGACTTCAACGGCGAGCTTCGCCTGATGGCGGTGGCCTGGTCGAAGACTGGGCTTGGCTCGGCGAGCAAACCGATGACAGTGCGCGATGAAGCGCCTGCTGACCTGATCCTGCCACGCTTCATGGCGCCGGGAGACGAGGCGGTTGCGACGGTCAGTATTGACAATATCGAGCTGGCCAGCGGCACATTCGAAGCCGACCTGACAGGCTCTGGTGTGATCGATGTCGCCGTTGAAGGCCTCTCCAAGGACATTCCAAATGGCCAGCGTGTCGACCAGGGCGTGCGGTTCAGCGCCAACGGGGCGGGCATATCCGATCTGCAGCTCTCGGTTTCCGGACCAAGCGACTTCTCTGTCACACGCGCCTATCAGATCGAGACGCGGTCACCCTATTTGCCGGTGACCAATATCTCCAAGACGCTGATGCAGGCTGAGGAAACCTACGAGCCGGATATGAGCCTGTTTGAAGATTTCGTGCCCGGCACGGAGGCCATGACGGTCAGCTTCTCGGGTATCCCGGTGGATCCGAATGCGCTCTATCACTCGCTGGCGCGCTATCCTTATGGCTGCACCGAACAGACCACCAGCCGCGCCTTGCCATTGCTCTATGTCGAGCAATTGGTCGATGAAGGCGCCGACGGCTCGCGTCCTGGTGCTCGTCCGCAGGTGCAGGAGGCGGTGACCCGCATACTCAACCGGCAAAGCACGAATGGAGCATTCGGTCTGTGGCGTGAGGGCGATGGTCAGGCGTCGCCGTGGCTCGGGGCCTACACAACCGACTTCATCTACCGTGCCAAAGAGGCCGGCTATGAGGTGCCGCAGGCGGCTCTGGACCGAGCCTATGAAGCGATGCGAACTGTTTCAGCGGGCAATGCCTGGCGCGTCTATGGCTACAGCACCGATGTCTATGAAAGCCGCTGGCACAATGACACCGAAGCCAAGTTGATGAGCCGGTCTGCGCCGTATGCACTCTATATTCTGGCACGGGCTGGCAAAGCCGATATTTCCCGCTTGCGCTATCTGCATGACCGGGAACTTGGTGAGATGCGCTCGCCACTGGCACGCGCTCATCTGGCCGCGGCACTCTCTTATATGGGCGACCGCTCGAGAGCGAAAAGTGCGTTTGACGCCGCCGAAGACGCGCTCGGTTATGACAATAATGGCGACTATTACCAGACGCCATTGCGTGACCTGTCCGGCGTGATCGCCCTCGCAGCGGAAACGGGCTTCAATGACCATGTCACCCGTCTTGCCGAACAACTCAACGAAGATGTGCCAGAGCCGGATCAACTGACCACGCAGGAAAAGTCCTTCCTTCTGCTGGCGGTTGGAAGCCTGTCGCAAGAGGATGGTCTGCGTCTTGACGTCAAAGGTCTGGGCGGCGGCAATGATAATGACCGCCGCTATTTCCTCGGCGCAGGCGAAGTTGAGGATGGTGTGTCCTTCCGGTTGAGGCGCGGGTCCAGCCCGGTGTTCCGGACGGTCATGGTCACTGGCTCACCAGATGCTGCGCCAGCACCTGCATCAAGCTCACTTGCGGTGACCAAGTCGGTGCGAAGCATGACAGGTCAGCGCATCGATCTCGCCAATATCACGCAAGGTGATCAGTTCGTTATTGTGCTGACGCTCTCGCCGCGCGAACGGCGCAACAATCCAGTCATTGTCGCCGACTTGCTGCCGGCCGGGTTCGAGATAGAAACTGTGCTGCGCTGGTCAGACGGCGCGCGTGATGATGGACAGAGCGGCGCGTTCGCCTGGGCGGGTCGCATCGATACGGCTCAGACAGCTGAAGCTCGCGATGATCGCTTCGTTGCGGCGATTGATGTCGTCAATGAAGAACGCACGCTTGCCTATGTTGTGCGGGCCGTCACGCCGGGCACATTCGCAATGCCAGGTGTTGTTGCCGAAGATATGTATCGCCCGGATGTCTTCGCCCGGTCGGCCGCAGGCACAATCACGATAGCGCCGCAGACAAGCGGGGCAGGTGGTAGCAATTGATCTGGCTCAGGCGCACAGCGATTGCCATTGCGGTATCGCTGGCCGCGCTGTTCGCGCTTGACCGGATTTTCCCGCCGCCGCTTGAGCGCGGTGACAGGGTTTCCATCATGGTCAGTGACCGCGACGGCAGACCATTGCGCGCCATCCCGCTCGAGACCGGAACCTGGCGCTTTGCCGCCAAGCTGGACGAGATTGACCCGGTCTTTATTGAAGCCTTGCTCGAAGTTGAGGACCAGCGCTACTGGCGCCATGGCGGCGTCGACTGGTTCGGCATGGTTCGCGCTGCGGTCAGCTCTGCTCATGCCGGCGAGATCGTTTCCGGTGGCTCGACCATCACGATGCAGACCGCGCGCCTGCTGGAACCGCGCCCGCGCACTATTCCATCCAAATTGATCGAGATGTTTCGCGCGCATCAATTGGAAGCGCGGCTCAGTAAACAGGAAATCCTCGAACTTTATCTCACGCTTGCCCCCTATGGCGGTAATCTCGAAGGCATTCGCGCTGCGAGCTGGCGTTATTTCGGGCGCGAACCTGATCGTCTTAGTGATGACCAGATCGCGCTCCTGATCGCTTTGCCGCAATCACCGGAAGTGCGCCGGCCTGACCTGCGTCCTCGCGGCGCAGAAAAAGGCCGCGGCGAAATAATCACAAAGCTTGCGCGCCTCGGCTATCTTGATGAGAGACGCGCTGGTGAAGCGCGTGCGGCACCGCCGCCGAGCAGCTGGACCGCGTTTCCGGCGGAGGCCTGGCATGCCTCGGCCCGCGCTGCCCGCAAGCACCAGGGCGATGTCATATCGACGATTGATTCCGTTCTGCAATCGGAGCTGGAACAGATTGCCCTGCGCGTTGTCGACAAGCTTGATCCTGCGACCCAGATTTCAATTCTGGTCGTTGATATTCCGACCCGTGCCGTGCGCGCTTCTGTCGGGTCCGCAGATCGCGGACGTCCTGGGGGATGGATTGATCTGACGGCGCAGGCCCGGTCACCCGGCTCGACGCTGAAACCCTTCATCTATGCCATGGCCTTTGATGATGGCGACGCCAGTCCGGCAACCAAGATTGAAGACCTGCCCAAGCGGTTTGCTGCCTACCAACCTGAAAATTTCGACCGCATGTTTCGCGGCGATGTCCGCATCGCAGAGGCCTTGCAGCACTCACTCAATGTCCCGGCTGTGCTGACGCTGGACCGTGTAGGACCGGAGCGATTTGCCGCGACGCTGGCATTGGCCGGTGCGCCGCCGCGTATCCATGGCGGTGCCAAGCGTGAAGCGGGTCTGGCACTGGCATTGGGCGGCGCAGGACTTACAGCGCGAGAACTGGCTGTGCTCTACGCAGCCCTCGGTGATGGTGGCCGCGCCAAACCTCTGATCTGGCGTGAAGATCAGATAGAGCCAGCAAAGGCCGATAAAGGCTACCGCTTGATGAGCGCGGATAGCGCCGAGAAAATCCTGCGCATCCTGCGCGGAACGCCCACACCGCAAGGCCGGGTGCCGGGGCGCCTCGCAGCCGATGCGCCGCAGGTCGCATTCAAGACCGGAACGTCCTATGGTTTCCGCGATGCCTGGGCTGCAGCCGTTTCTGGCGATCAGGCGATTATCGTCTGGGTTGGCCGCGCAGATGGTGCGCCGAGGCCAGGCGAGACCGGCCGCAAGGCTGCGCTGCCTGTTCTGTTTGAGGTTGCCGACCGCGCCGCACTCATGCTTGGCGGCGCCAATGGCGGCGGTGACCGGCTAAAGACGACCCAAGACAAAGACGCCCGGGGTGCCCTTACCCGGTTCTCACCAGACGGTGCGCCGCCGGAAATCCTGTTCCCGCCAAAAGCCGCCGAGCTTTGGGCCGGAACAGTCAACGGCAAACCATCCCGGCCCTTCGTTCTGGCCGGGCGCGGGGCAGGCAAACTGGCTTGGTATGTCGATGGCCAGCCCATCACTCTGGATGATGGCGGTCTTCCGGTCTGGCAGCCTGAGCGCGCCGGTTTCTACCGGATCAGCACGGTCGATGAGACAGGCCGGGCAAGCGCCGTCAGTGTTCGTGTTCTAACCGACCCCGGCTAAGCTGCCGCAAAGACAATCTGGACCCTCAGCCGATTTGATGGTTCGCTTGGCTATGGCGACTGTCGACTATGATGTCTTGATTATTGGCGCTGGGCTTTCCGGCATCGGTGCGGCCGTGCACTTGCAGAAAAAATGTCCAGGTAAATCCTACGCCATACTTGAAGCGCGAGAATCCATGGGCGGCACGTGGGACCTGTTCCGCTATCCTGGCATCCGATCTGACAGCGACATGCACACACTCGGTTATGGGTTTAAGCCCTGGATTGCGGACAAGGCCATCGCCGATGGGCCAGCTATCTTGTCCTATGTGCGTGAGACGGCGAGCGAATACGGCGTGCAAGATCAAATCCGCTATCAACACAAATTGCTTTCGGCGGACTGGAGCAGCGACGAATCGCATTGGCGAGTTGTGATCGACACGCCGTCCGGTGAACAGAGATTGACCTGTCGCTGGCTGCATATGTGTGCCGGATACTATCGCTATGATGAGGGTTATTTGCCAGAGTTCCGAGGCCGGGAAAGCTTCAAAGGCGACATCCTCCACCCACAGCACTGGCCGGAGGATTATGACTATACCGGCAAACGCGTCGTCATCATCGGATCAGGTGCGACGGCGGTTACGCTTTTGCCGTCAATGACCGAAAAGGCATCGCACGTTACGATGTTGCAGCGTTCGCCAACCTATTTCATCAGCCAGCCGAGCGAAGATGGCCTTGCCAATCGATTGCGCAAGCTGATTCCGACCAGCTTGGCCTATGCGATCACGCGCTGGAAGAATGTGCTCAGGCAGCAATATGTCTACAAGCTGACGCGGCGCCGGCCCCAGCTCGTCAAGAAAAAGCTGATTGGTATGGTCGAGAAAGAGATCGGCGCTGAAGTCGATATCGAAAAGGATTTCACGCCGAACTATAATCCATGGGACCAGCGTTTGTGTCTGGTTCCGGACAGTGATTTCTTTGAGGCGATCAAATCTGGTAAAGCCAGCGTTGTGACAGATGCAATCAAGCAATTCACCGCTGGCGGCATTGAGCTCACCTCCGGCGAAATGGTCGAAGCCGATCTCATCATTACGGCAACCGGGCTTGATCTTCAGTTCCTTGGCGGGGCGACCTTGCGCGTTGATGGCTTGGAGATCACACCGCATGATCATTTAAACTACAAAGGCTGTATGATTTCAGGTGTGCCCAACCTGACCAATGTTTTCGGCTACACCAATGCCAGCTGGACGCTGCGGGCTGACTTGATCAGTACCTATATGTGCCGTTTGCTCAATTACCTGGATCAGGAAAACTTCGTTGAGAGCCGCCCGATTGCCGAGAATGTCGAAGCCGATGAAGGTTATCTCGATCTGACATCGGGCTATGTGCAGCGCTCGGTTGAACGCTTCCCGAAAAACGGCCTCACGCAGCCCTGGATGCTGAAGCAGGATTATACCAGCGATCTGTTCCTGATGCGGTATGGCCGAATCAATGACGGCGCTCTGGTCTTCCGGCGCGAAACCCGGCCATCTGAACACTCTGCGCTATCTGCCGCAGCCGCAGCCGAATGAGCCTGTCATCGATCAGCATTCTGGGTTGAATGCCGCCGCACTCCGGCGTATGTGAGCCTTGTGTGCCGCCTTAGCTCAGTTGGTTAGAGCGCTGGTTTGTGGAACCAGAGGTCCTCCGTTCAAACCGGAGAGGCGGTACCATCTCAAGATGCTGGTTTGGATTAAGCGTTCG
>CAYGKE010000123.1:0-7882 GCA_964350465.1 uncultured Hyphomonas sp. | reverse complement strand
GAAATGGCGCGAGTGACGGGCGTCGAAATCAAACTACATTTGCTTTAATTACAATCCTTTAGATGCCCGGCGCAACTGATTTGTATCCCATTTTGTATCCATTTTGTATCCCAATTTGGACAGACGTGCGTCGAACCTGAAAACCATTGCGCGATCTCCTATCCGAGGTCAAGTCATGACGGTTGCAGACGTGCGAACAATCCGATGGACAGAATAGTTTAGCCGAACCTGGCACGTCCCCGCATGCACGAAACAGCGTTTGAGAAGATACGCATTCTTCGACCAACCGTCACCACATCAAGCGATAGAACGATCCGGAACGAACGACGCTTATGTCAGAGCGCCGCCGACGCGCAAGGCACCGGGTGAAGCGTCATCAAGAACGACTGGAGCGTCCGACCTAGGTACCTTGCACGCCCGCTAATCACGCTCTGACAACCGCGACCTTCGCCGCCCCGGATCGCCTATCGCGATACCGATTTCAGGCGGGTTAGGAGTCGCATATGGCACATCACGTCCAACCCTCATCCATATCCGCTGCACGCAGAAACGCCGCGAGCCGAAAATCCAGTTCGCACCCAAATGCCAGCGCAGAAATTACTGACGCAGATATTGAGCGAGCACTCGGAACCGTCGCAAGAGTCATCGAGCTTTATGGCGATGTGTACTTCCCCATACTCCGGAGACTGGAAGCGGAACTGCACGAACGACGAGCCAAACGAACCACTGTAGAGAAATACCTCACAACATATTGGAGACGCAAAAATTCGTCAGACAGATAGGATGTCTGCCGATAAGGTGTGCGAATACGCGCCTCTTGTTAAAGCTCTGATTCAACCCACTAAAACCACGTTGATCCGCGCTAGAAATACTAAAGTTATTTATATCGTTCAATGACTAAAAGCGTCCTGAGCGCTAAAGTGTATCCCACTCTTTTGGTGGTGTTCCCGGCCCATCCGGGCGCGACTCACCGCGTCGAACCTAACTCTCATTTTGGCCCAGATCGTCAGCGACATTACCTTGGAGTTCATCCGCGTCGCAAATTGGCTTATTCTTGCAGCTAGTATTTGGTGGTCAGCGTACCTGCCAGCGCCGATGTCGGTGGGCATGGTTGCACAGCCATGCCAAAATTTGAGGGATGCATGCTCCTCCTGCGTACCAAAACCACGGCAAACTAGACTGCCGCGGATTTGGGATACGGGGGATCAAGCTATGACATTAACCCATACTTTCACAGCCGGCACGTTAGCCATACTCTTCCTAGGAGTTACAGCTTGCGTAAATGCTCCCGAGCCCGCGCCAGAAACGTCCGCCATTGGCGAGGCCACAAATACTACTCCACATGTGGCGCGCGCGTATGGATCGGTTTTGCAACGCGATTTGAAAACCCGCATTCTGGAAATCACACATTCGCCAGTGCCAGACGCTGACTGGCCTATCATGCAGATGGAATTCTACGTTTCCGACGATATTGAGCTGTCAGGCTACGTCCCTGGAGATTCAGTGGAGTTTGTCTTTAACTACGCGATAGATCAAACGCCCGTCATTATCGCCATTCGGCGAGCGAGCCCTCTGGAGTTGATGGGAGCCATATCGCCCGACGCAAACCAAGACCGTAATTCAGAAACAGAATGAGCTCAGATTTGAGGGCCAAGATGGCGGGCCGCGTATCAGTATCTACACCCATACTGGAGTCCGTATATGCTAACTCGACGATCGCTCATGAAAACCACGTTTGGCGCAGGAACCGCTCTTGGAGCAACTTCCCTGCTGCCCGCGTGGGCGCGTTCCGCTGAACAAGGCAATCTTGGCCTGCCGACATTATCCGGCACGCAGTTTGACCTGACAATCGACAAATTTCCCGTCCGGCTGAACGGCCGGGCGGGCATGGCCACGGGCATAAATGGAACCCTGCCCGGTCCGCTGGTTCGCTTCCGCCAAGGCGACGATATCACGATCAATGTCACTAATAATCTCGAAGAGGACACCTCAATCCACTGGCATGGCTTGCTGGTTCCTTTCTACATGGATGGCGTGCCGGGTGTGGCGTTTCCAGGCATCAAGCCAGGCGAGACGTTCACTTATCGTTGGAATCTGAACCATAGCGGCACCTATTGGTATCATTCGCATTCTGGGCTGCAAGAACAGCTTGGCCACTATGGTCCTTTGATCATAGATCCGGAAACACCCGATCCGTTTGAGTATGACCGCGAATATGTTCTGGTCCTCTCCGACTGGAGCTTTGAAAGTCCGCATCGCATTTTCTCCAAACTCAAGAAAATGAGTGATGCTTACAATTACAATCAACGCACGCTACCCGACTTCCTGGAAGACGCTGCGGACCAGAGCCTCGGGGCGGCGCTGAATCAGCGTATGATGTGGGGAGCAATGCGCATGTCCCCACGCGATCTCTCCGATGTGACAGGCGCAACCTACACTTATCTGATCAATGGTCATGCGACGGCCGACAACTGGAACGCGGTATTCGTACCAGGCGAGAAAATCCGCTTACGCATCATAAATGCATCAGCAATGACCCTATTCAACTTCCGTATTCCTGGCTTGCCGATGAAAGTCGTGGCGGCAGACGGCCTAAACTTGCAACCCATTGAAACCGACGAATTTCAGATCGGGGTTGCCGAAACCTACGATGTGATTGTCGCGCCCGAAACCAGCGACGCCTTTGCCTTGATCGCTGAGTCAATTGACCGCTCCGGCCAGGCTGTAGCGACGCTTGCACCTCGCGCCGGTATGCGGGCAACCGTACCCGTGCTTCGCCCGGTTCCAACACTCACTATGGCGGATATGGGTATGGCCGGTCACGGCGACATGGCAGGCATGGATATGAGCACATCTAAAGACATGGCGGGTATGGATCATGGCGCGATGGGTGATACTCTCAATGCGCAACCGGCCGACATGGATCATAGTGCTCACGGCATGGGAAGTGCGCCCGCGCCCCAAATCGCGCGCGGCCCCGGTGTCGCCAATCTCGCGATGATGCCAATGAGCCGGTTGGATGAACCGGGGATTGGGCTGAACGACCAGCCACATAGAACGCTTCGCTATAGCCAACTGCGCAGTAAGGATGCCAATCCTGATCTGCGCCTGCCGGAGCGTGAGATTGAGCTGCATCTGACTTCTAATATGGAGCGCTACATGTGGTCGTTCGACGGCGTGAAGTTTTCCGAGGTCACCGAACCGATCAAATTTTATGAAGGCGAGCGCGTCCGTCTACTATGATCAATGATACGATGATGCCGCACCCGATCCATCTGCACGGCATGTTTTTTGACCTCGTGAATGGTGGGGGGCATCATAAACCGCGCAAACACACTGTCATCGTCAAACCGGGCGAAAAGCTCTCCGTTGATATCACAGCCAATCATGTCGGCGACTGGGCGTTTCATTGCCACCTCCTTTTCCACATGCATGCCGGTATGATGCAGGTCGTCTCTGTCATCGGTGCAGGCGACGCATCTATGCACGGGAAAATGGACCATGACGGCATGGATCACGGCGCGATGGGAGAGGACCCGCCCGCCGAACCCGAGGTCGGCGACGATATGATGGGCCACGGTCACGGCGAGCATGATGGCATGACACATGGAGAGAATAGCTGATGCGCAAACGAACAAAGCCACTTTGCCTGATCATCGCCGCCTCGTTCGCGATTATGCCGGCATTTACAGAAGAAGACGACAAGGCATCACCACCCTGGTCGCAGGCCGACGAATATTATGGTCGCGAAGCGATGAGCAAAGCCCGGACTGATGTGCAGCACGAAGCAGGCGGCCAAACCAACTGGTTTGTGATGGCCGACCGGTTCGAGACGCAGGTTTTTGAGGATGAAGAGGCCGTGGTGTTTGACGGCCAGGGTTGGTATGGCGGCGACATTAACAAACTCTGGATTAAGGCCGAAGCCGAATACAGTTTTGCGGAGGAAGAGCTTGAAGACGCAGAGATACAGGCTCTCTGGTCGCGAGCGATTGCACCATACTTCGATGTTCAAGCTGGTCTGCGGTATGACCTGGAACCTAAGGGGCGAACCCATGCCGTGATTGGAGTTCAGGGGTTAGCGCCCTATTGGTTTGAGGTTGACGCTGCCGCATTTGTCAGCACCGAAGGCGACGTCACAGCTCGGATCGAAGCGGAATATGAGCTGTTATTGACCCAGCGCTTGATCCTTCAACCGCGTCTCGAGGCCAACCTTTCAGCGCAGGAGATCGCTGAGCTGCAAATCGGTTCGGGTCTGACCAATGTGGATGCCGGTCTACGCCTGCGCTACGAATTCGTGCGCGAGTTCGCCCCCTATATTGGGGTGGAATGGCAGCGCGCAATTGGTGACACAGCAGACCTCATCGAAGCGGTGGGTGGCGAAAAAGACCGCGCGGCGCTTTTGATTGGCATACGGACCTGGTTCTAATCCCGGAGGAAATTTCTATTGAGCAATATAGGGCATACGATTTTCGGCAATCTTAGCGCCCTGGTTTTCTGGAGTGTCTTGGCTGTACTCGTCTATGTCGCCGTGCGTGCGACCATGAATCGATCCGGGTCGGATTCCAAGCTTAACGATCCTGTAGATATCCTACGCCGACGGTATGCGCGTGGCGAAATCGACAAGGACGAATTTGATCGCCGCATGGAAGACCTGAACCAAGGCAAGTAACCAAGAACAGAAAACTTGAGGGGTTGGACTGGAGTCCCGCGTATTACCCTGTCAACGCCACTCGCCGGGAGCAAACATGCCCCAGCGTGTCGGCAAAACGGGAGGCGCTCTTGAGCGAACTGATTGAACCGAATTTGCACCCAATTCTGGTGCATTTTGCCTATGCACTCAGCCTGACGGCTGTTGCATCTTATTTGTTGGCGGCCTTTTCGCCGGTCGAGCGGTGGCGTGAGACATTGCGGCCGGCGGCAGACTGGATGTTGGCTTTTGGCGCAATTGCAATTGTGCTGACCATCGCCGCAGGATTTCAAGCCTATTACACCGTCGATCATGATGCGCCATCGCATGCAGCGATGACGACGCACCGCAACTGGGCTGTACCATCGGGCCTCGCTATCCTCTTACTAGCAGCCTGGCGATGGACAGGCAGGGCAAAAACCGCGTCAGGTCTTTTTGTCACGGGATTGGCCGCGGCCGCCCTCGCCTTGACGGTTACAGCCTGGTGGGGCGGAAAAATCGTTTATGGTTACGGACTTGGGGTTAAAAGCCTGCCGCAGGTAACCGGAGATGGCCACGATCACGATCATGGCGGCGGCGACGCCACCGCAGCCCCTAGCGCGGAAGCTATGCCGGAAATGATGCAAAACGCTGATGGACATGATGATTCCGATGGTCATCACGAGGTCGAACCGGCCGACCATGACAATAGCGATGGTCACCATGATGTCGACAGCCAACCCACAACACTTTCGCCTCAAACGGGCTCGCCTGCGAGCGTCGCTGACGCCTTCGGCGAAGCGCTAAAGGCAGGAGACGCGGCCGCGCTTCGCGTGCTGTTCTCACCTGATGCTGTGATCGCAGAAGGCGGCGGCGCTGAGCGTTCATTCGAGGAGTATGCCGGTCACCATATGCCAGCGGACATGGCCTACACAGCGGCGGTTTCATTCGATCTTAAAGACAGGAATGTCATCGAGAACGGCGATATCGCAACAGTGATCTCGCAATCGGAAATCAATGGTACTTACAAGGGCGAGCTGGTGCACCGACAAGCGATGGAGACCATGGTTCTCATACGCGAAGATGGCGCCTGGAAAATTCGCCATGTTCATTGGTCGTCTGCGCCAATCACTGACGACCACGAGCACTAGTTCGTGGTCGGGGGGGCGCGAAATTCAGAGGCTGATCCGCTCATGGGTCACAATCATCTAACTACAGTACGTTGGGTGCTCTCTATTGCAGTGGTGTGTGGCCATGTCTGGTTATTGACCACTGGCTTTGAACCTTTTCGCCTGCATGACTGGACCGCTAGTTATATGGCGGTGAACGGGTTCTTCGTGCTGTCTGGACTCCTAATCGCTAAAAGCCTTCATACCCGGCGCAACATTAAGGCATATGCGGTATCGCGACTGTTACGGATATATCCCGCGCTGGTCATAGTTCTTGCCGCTTTTGTCCTTGTCTTTGCGCCTGCTTATTCGGCAGAAGGCAGCAGATCCCTGCTCCAACCGGAGACTTGGCAATACGCCCTCGAAGTCCTGGCGCTCGGCGATCCGGAAAGCGCGCCTGCCCATATTTTCTCTGGTAATCAGTTATCTGATTTTAACGGACCACTCTGGACCATTCGCTTCGAACTCGCGGCCTACATTTTGGCCGGCCTCGCGTTCGTTCTGGGTGTCGTCAACGGGCCGTGGCGCGTTTTAGGCGTCTTCTTGCTTGTACACTCAGTGTATCTTGGGGCACCCGCAATCATTGACACTGGTTCACTGCCGCCGAGTTTGATGTCGCTCTTGCGCCTCTCATCGGCTTTCCTATTAGGCATGACCCTTTGGCATTGGCCGATATTACGAAACCCGCCAATCTTAGCGGTTGGTGGATTGATTGTCGGCTTCGTACTTTTCGGCGGAGGGCCGTTCGGCGAACTATTAGCGACGCTAGCCCTCACCAGCATTATGCTGCGGGTGGGTTTGCCGAAACGCGCCTCAGGCCGGATCGTCAGAATGCCGGACTATTCGTACGGAATCTACATCTGGCATTATCCCATTTTGCAGGCAATTCTGGTTGGGCAACCCGATCTCGACCCCGGCATTCTGGGATTAATAGCCGCGCCGCTCGTTTTACTCATTGCGGCGACCTCATGGCACGTCATCGAAAAGCCAGTACTTGCTCTGAAACCGGGCTCGCGTCTGAAGGTTCGCAAAACTGCAGAGCTGGACCAGTCGGCATGAGGACTTCCCCCCTTTCGCTAAATTCAGTCTTGCTTGACGCTCAAAGCCGCTTTCAGGCCGTAATCGCGGACGATGCCGAAGACGTTGCAGCAACAAATGTGGCGGAAATGGCGTTTAAGGCCGCAGAGATCTGCATCGTTTTTTGTAAAACGCCTGAGCGCTTGATAGCAGATGAGGGACAACATCTGCGCAGCGCGCTGCGGGCAATGGCGGGCGTATTTGAATGCCTTGAAAGAGCGTCATCGAATACAACTGCATCCGACGCGAGCAAACTCTCTGCATCCTGCGGTGAGTGCGAGAAAGCTATTTTTTCCTTCCTCGAAGAATCCGAACCCGACACTTGGAGATGGACCAAATGAGCGCGGCATCCTGGTCTGGCGCATTGGCCATTGGTATTGGCTGGGCCGCACTTGATGCTCGGCTTGGTATGAACAAAGCGCATGCTCATTTAGCGCACCAGATCATAATGGGGCTAGACGGCCCGGTCGTCATCACAACGATCAGAGAGATAATAGCTCCGAAAGGCAAGGCTGTCCTAATCCCTGCTGGACAAGTCCATACTGTCGGACCTGTGCAACGCCTGACCCGATCTGTCTATGTTGACCCGCGCTTTTCAGGGATTCGAAACGATCGGGAGCGCGACCAACCAGTCTTTCTTAGCGATGACCTGTCTATCGCGCTACAAAACACCAGTGATGTAAATCAGGCGCGAATTTGGGCGAGAATGTTCGCAGGGCGCCTGCCCGGTTCCGCTATAGATGCCCGCCTGAAGAATGTTCTTGGCGAGGTTGACGCTCTGACCAGCCCGGCTGCGCGGGCGCGGGCGCTGCAAGGGCGATCCCCGTTGCTGCGGCAGCGGATGCGGCAAGAAGCTGTCGTCTATCCATAGGGATTCTCCAATCTTGGTGGACGATTACCGGCCGGACAGCTGCCGCAAGGCGCTGGCCCAGTCTTCGACGTGATAGGTGCGGACAATCACACCGTCGTC
>CAYGKE010000122.1:4352-7961 GCA_964350465.1 uncultured Hyphomonas sp. | reverse complement strand
TGGCTGCTCGCGCCCCGCGTCGGGGTTACAGCCATTGACGAGCGCTTTGCGCAATTGCTGCGCCGCGCCGACATGCCGATTGTGCTGGCCGCAAACAAGGCTGAAGGAAGGGCAGGCGACGCCGGACTTCTGGAAGCATGGAATCTTGGTCTTGGAGAACCGGTTGGCCTGTCCGGCGCGCATGGCGAAGGCATGGCAGATCTCTATAGCGCGATCCGAGAGGCGCTTGGTGAAGAGGCATTCGAGGCAGCCATGGTCGAGGCAGACGCTGAGGATGGCGACAGTTTCAACCATGGCATCCTCGACCAGCTGGAGGGCCTCGATGTGGATGACCCTCATTTCTCGGAAGAGAAACTGGAGAGTGCCCTCAGCAAGGCTGGCATTGATGACGACACCGAAGCTGAAGCGATCGAAGAAGCCAAATCCGTTGCCAAAACCAAGCCGATCCGGCTGGCGATTGTCGGCCGTCCAAATGCTGGCAAGTCGACCCTGATCAATCAACTGGTTGGCGAGGAGCGAATGCTGACTGGGCCTGAGGCCGGGATCACCCGCGATTCGGTGACGCTGAGCTGGACCTGGGAGGGTCGTGATATTCGTCTGGTTGATACAGCCGGGTTGCGCAGGAAATCCAAGGTCCAGGAGCGGCTTGAAAAAATGTCGACCGGAGAGACGGTGCGATCTCTCAAATATGCGGATGTCATCGCGCTGGTGATGGATCCGGAAGATGCGTTTGAAAAACAGGATCTGCAGATCGCAGACCTTGCCATTCGCGAGGGCCGCGCTGTCGTCTTCGTGGTCTCCAAGTGGGACAAGATCGATAATCACGGCATGGCGATGAAAGAGCTTGAGCGCCGCGCCAAGGAATTCCTGCCGCAAGCCAAAGGCGCGCCGCTGGTCACCTTGTCTGGCCTGACCGGCAAACGGATTGAGCGCCTTATGCCCGCCGTTGCCAAGACCTATGACGATTGGTGTGCCCGGGTCAAAACGGGCGACCTCAACCGCTGGCTTCGCTATGTCATCGAGCGCAACCCGCCGCCGAGCGTCAATGGCAAACGGATCAAGCCGCGCTATATGGCGCAGATCAAGGCGCGCCCACCGACATTCGTGCTGATGGCCTCGCGCGGGGATCAGATGCCAGAGCAGTATAAGCGTTATCTTGTTAATAATCTGCGCGAAGCCTTCGATCTGCCCGGTGTGCCGATCCGCTTGATCGTGCGTCAGGGCGCAAACCCCTATGCCGACAAGGCGCGGCGCAAGCATTAGGCTCAGGGCGTTTTGTGTAAGCAGGTCTCGTGTCGGGCCTGCGGCCCTCACATAGACCAGGCTCAGGGCTGTTTGACCAAGCAGGTTCCGGTCTGGCTGCGCCAGGCCATGAACCAGGCTCAGGGCTGCTTCCCAGCACTTGCGACCGTCCGGTCGGAGACTGGTCGGTGGTTTGATCAAATTGTGCTTGGGAGAGGCTGAGGCGGGTCGGAGGTGCGTTGAATACATGAGGCTACCTCCGCCGCAGGCACCCGTGCAGACAGGTGCCCATGGACCGACACGCCGGTCAAATCCCTGGCGTAGAGACCCGTCCCTGGATACCCGCCTGCGCGGGCATCTGCGGAAAGATCGCAGAGCCGGTCGCGCAGATGCCGGACATGTTTGCGCAAATCCTCAGGCCCCCACCCCTTCGGCGCATGCGGATCATCGCCCAGTGCCAGCACGATGACCTGTCCCCAGACCGAGACCATGATCAGCCGTTCGCGGCCATCCTGGTCCTTCAGCGCGAGGAGAAACGCCAGCTGCAACCACAGCCACGGCCAGAACACTGGCGGGCAATCCTCAAACAGGTCACGGAAACGGGTGAAGATCATGTGGTCCAGACAGGCTCAATCAGGGGTCAATCGAGGCTCAGTATAGGGCCTGTCCGGCAGGGGGCGGATAAGTTTGGTGAAATGCCGATGTTTGATGGGACATCAGCGGGACAGAGTGCGATATCGGCTTAGGTCATGAGCAGACATTACGTGTTCTTTCGGTTTGCGATAAAAGTACTGCCGAACGAAACGATTTTGGAGCGTGTTATGGATCGAAAAGACGTAAGCAGTTTTATCCGTGACTTTGTAAACGGCGGGAAGGATCAAGGAGATTTCGATTGGGACGGTTTCATTTCATGCCGCCACAAAGACAAAGTCGTGGATGCAGCCTCCGTGATCTCCAGCATGATTGGAATTTCGTGTCCTCCAGAGCATGAGCGGGAATGGTGTTCGGCCGAAGGTCGAAGACGGTTGCTTGGTTTGGCGGACGCAGCGGATTTGGATTGATGTTAAAATGCCCGCTGTGACGCCGGAAGCTGAGACTAGCTAGTGTTCAAACACCTTGCCAGACATTGGGCCACGCGCCGAAAAGCGCAGGTCGCAATTGAAGGCGCTACCGATATTTGACGATTGACCGGTGCGGCCGCTCACCGTAGAAGCCGTCCTTCCTACCCCGTGCCCAGATGGCGGAATTGGTAGACGCGCTACGTTCAGGTCGTAGTGTCTGTATGGACGTGGAGGTTCGAGTCCTCTTCTGGGCACCACGGTTTATTCTCACGCAATCCGAGATTGAAGCAGATGCTGGCCAAGACGCTCGCGGTCAGCGTCTATAGTTCGCGCGACCTGATGGTGATGCCTGTACGGGTCTCGGTATCAGACAAGAGCGTAACAAGCTTGGCGGCAACCTCGCCAGCAGTGGGCAGGGTGGCTGGATCCTCACCCGGCATGGCTTCGGCGCGCATCCCGGTTCGGGTCGCGCCGGGATCGAAAATATTGGCGCGCAAGCTGGTCTTCTCATTCTCTTCAGCCCAGGCAATGACCATGGCTTCAAGCCCCGCCTTGGAGGCCTGGTACGGGCCCCAGAAAGCGCGGGGGTTTTGCGCCACGCTGGAGGTCACAAAGACGGCGCGCGGGCTGTTGGACTTGCGCAATAGCGGGTCGGCAATTCGGATAAGGCGCCAGTTTGCGCTGAGGTTGACGTCAATTGTCTCGTTGAACTGGCGCTCCCCGCCAGCTTGAAGCGGACCGATATGGCCAAGCAGGCCAGCATTGGCCAGAAGTCCGTCCAGGCGCCCGAACCGGGTTGCCAGCGCCTGGCCCAGAGGCTCGAATGCTGCGGCATCCTTGAGGTCGAACGGGATCAGGCTCGCACTGCCGCCCGCCGCCTTGATTTCATCATCCAGCGCTTCGAGGGCTTTCTTGGAGCGGGCCATGGCGATGATGTGATGGCCGGCCTTGGCGAGCGCGAGGCTTGCGGCGCGTCCGATGCCCTGTGAGGCCCCGGTGACCAGTGTGATACGCTTATCCATCTCGAGCGTTATTCGAGCAGGGAGAGCTGGCGCTCTTTGCTGCTCTCGTCGCGGTCATGATCGACGAGGCGGGTTGGGTACTGGCCGGTGAAGCAATGGTCGGCAAATTGTGGGTATTGATCATCGCGCTCGACGCCGATGGCGCGGTAGAGGCCAGCGACGGACAGGTAGCCGAGGCTTTCGACTTTCAGGAAATCTTCCATTTCCGGCAGGGTGTACTGGGCGGCAAAGAGTTCCGATCGGTCGGCCATATCGATGCCGTAAAAATCCTGATGCGTGATCGG
>CAYGKE010000122.1:0-4342 GCA_964350465.1 uncultured Hyphomonas sp. | reverse complement strand
GCGCACCATCTGGACGATCTTGCGCGAAGTATTGCCGCGCACGATAGAATCGTCGACGAGCAGGACGCGCTTGCCTTTCAGGACGGCAGCATTCGGCGAGTGTTTGCGAGAGACGGCGCGCTGGCGGCCGCTCTGGGTCGGTTGAATGAACGTGCGCCCGACATAGTGCGAACGGATGATGCCAAGCTGGAATGGAATTCCGGAGGCTTCGGAAAAGCCAATCGCGGCGGGCACGCCTGAGTCTGGCACCGGCACGATGACATCAACGTCGGCGGGGTGCTCCTTGGCGAGCTGGTGGCCCATATTACGGCGGACTTCATAGACGCTGCGGCCCTGTACGACGCTGTCTGGGCGAGCAAAATACACATACTCGAACAGGCAGGGACGGATCGGCTGGGTCGGGAAGGGGTGGTAGGAGTTGACGCCCGCCTCGTCGATGATGACGACTTCGCCAGGTTCAATCTCGCGGACAAAATCAGCGCCAATAAGGTCAAGCGCGCACGTCTCAGAGGCGAGGACATGAGCGCCGTCAATGATGCCGAGAACAAGCGGGCGCAGGCCAGATGGGTCGCGTGCACCGATGAGCTTCTTGTTGGTCAGACCGACAAGCGCAAAGCCGCCTTCGATCTGGCGGATGGCGTCAAGGAAGCGATCTGCCACACGGTCCTGGTCGCTGCGCGCCAGCAGATGCAGGATAACTTCTGTATCCATGGTTGATTGGAAGATGGCACCGCGACTGACCAGGCGTTTGCGCAGGGCGCGGGAATTGGTCAGGTTGCCATTATGCGCGACCGCGAAGCCGCCTGTTTCGAGATCCGCAAAGATCGGTTGGATATTGCGCAGCGCAGGTTTGCCCTGAGTCGAATAGCGATTGTGTCCGATCGCGCTGGTGCCGGGCAGCCGTGTCGAGAGATCGCCGCCAAGGGCTTCGCCAACCAGACCCATATGGCGTTCATTGTGGAATTTCTCGCCATCATAAGTTGCCAGGCCGCAGGCTTCCTGTCCGCGGTGCTGCAGGGCATGCATGCCAAGGGCCGTGAGAAGTGAGGCTTCAGGGTGTCCGTAAATACCGACAATGCCACATTCCTCGCGTGGCTTGTCGTCATCATGGTCAAAGATCATAGACGCGCCTCGCTGAAGCTTTCTGTAGGCGGATTATTCCGAGCCGGATTCTGCGTCAAGGGGAAGCTGCTGTGATGTGCGATCTGCAAGTTCCGGTGCATGCTGTCCTAGATAGTTCGCCCCGGCTTCAATCATAGGGTAGGTGCGCGCCTGACTGACAAATTCCGGGATCTGGTCCTGATCCATGGCGAGCTTGAGTAGATAGACGAAGAATATCAAGACGATGGCACCGCGCATAAAGCCGAACACGCCGCCAGCGATGCGGTCCAGCATGCTGATGCCTTCTACACCCTGAATGCTTTTTGACAGGCTTGCGCCAAACCATGCGACCACGACGTAAATGATCAAAAATGTTCCGACAAAGAGGATGGCGGTGGGGGTCCATTCTGGCAGTCCAGATGGAAGTGCCCCGGCCAGCGGCGTCTTGAGATAAGCATTTGCGTAATAGGCGGCAGCCAGCGCTGCGATAAATGCCCCCAGCGTCGCAAGCTCGCGCATGAAGCCTCGCGCCAAAGCCATCAATGTCGAAACGATCACAATAACAATCGCCACGGCATCAAAGGCTGTAAGGGCTTCCATCATTGGGCAGCTTCCGGTGCGATCAACTCTACTAAATCAGATAGTCGCTTGAGGGGGGTGATCGTCAAGCCTTCAAAAGCGGTTTGACTGCCATCGGGTACGAAGGCTTGCCCAAAGCCGAGGCGCGAGGCCTCCTTCAGGCGCTGTTCCATTCGGGCGACCGGGCGGATAGCGCCAGATAGCGCCACCTCTCCGAAGAACGTCGCTTTGGCGGGGCCAGGACTGTTGGTCGCGGAGGTCAGGAGTGCGGCTGCAGCGGCTAGATCACCGGCCGGTTCGGCGATGCGATAGCCGCCGGCAACCGACAGATAGACGTCACGGCCGCCAAGGCTGACCCCGCAGCGCGCCTCAAGCACCGCAAGCAGCATGGCAAGTCGATTGCTGTCCCAGCCAACAATCGAGCGACGCGGGGTGCCATAGGCGCTCGGCGCCACAAGCGCCTGAACTTCGGCCAATACGGGGCGCGACCCCTCCATTGCTGCGAAGACGGCTGAACCTCCAGTCTCACTATTATCGTCGGACAGGAAGAGTGCCGAGGGCTCCTTGGCCGGTGCCAGGCCATATTGGTGCATCTCGAAAATGCCGATTTCGTCAGTCGGGCCGAATCGGTTCTTTACGGCCCGTAGAATGCGGAACTGATGTCCGCGCTCGCCTTCGAAATAGAAGACGGTGTCGACCATATGCTCGACCACTCTGGGTCCAGCGATTTGCCCGTCCTTGGTGACGTGACCCACCAGGATCAGGGCGGCGCCAGATTGCTTGGCCCAGCGCGTCAGTTCCTGACCACAGGCGCGGACCTGACTGACGCTGCCAGGTGCAGCTTCAAGACTGTCAGACCACATGGTCTGGATCGAATCGATGACGACAAAATCGGGCTTGCTGGCTTTAAGGGCGGTCAGGACTTTGCGCAGGTCCGTTTCGGTGGCGAGTTCAACCGGGCTGTCGGCGACTTTCAAACGCCTGGCGCGGTCCTGTATCTGCGCCACTGCTTCTTCACCTGAGACGTAGACCGATTTTAAACCGTTGCGGGCAAGGCGTGCGGCGACCTGGAGAAGTAGCGTAGACTTGCCAATGCCGGGATCGCCGCCAATCAGGGTGGCTGAAGAAGGCACAATGCCGCCGCCGAAAACACGGTCGAGTTCTTCAACCCCCATCAATATTCGGGCAGGGGGCTGCGTGTCGCCATTCAGCGCTGTGAACTCGACTTTTCCGGCCTTTTTCGTATGCCCCTTCGGGGCCTTCAACCCACCAGGAGCGCTGCTGACCGCCTCTTCTGTCAACGTATTCCATTCACCGCAGGCATCGCAACGCCCGGACCATTTCGAGTGGGCTTCGCCGCAGGACTGGCAAGTAAATTGAGACTTGGACATGGTCCGGCTTAACCCGCTTTGGCAAAGTATTGCAATTGCTGGATAGGCGAGCCGACCAACCACTCTACAACAAGATGTGTTACAAGTGTAGTCACAAATAGTTCATATTGTTTATCAATAAAAATTATTGACTAACGATATGTGCGTGCTATCACGGCGGCACTCAGGGACAGAATTGAACACAAGAAATCAGGAGTCCTCAAAATGAAAACCCTCACCAAAATAGCTGCCATTGTCTGCGCTGTTGGTTTTGTATCTGCCCCGGCATTTGCCGGACCAGATGTCACCCAGAAGAGCGCAGTGATCGACATTTCCGCATATGATCTTTCCTCAGTGGACGGCGCTACTGCAGTCCATAAGAAGCTGCAGCGGGCTGCAAAGCGGGTTTGTAACGTGAATCCGGGTATCAAATCGGTGCGCGAGCGGTCACAACAGAAAGCCTGCGAAGCCGTGGCCATCGACCGGGCCGTCCAGTCGATTCGCTCAAAGCAACTTGCACGGGTCCATGAGGCCTCAGGCAATAGCTGATACACATGCTGCCATGGCCGTTCAGATGGACGGTTGAATCGGTCCATCTGCGCGGCCATGCACAAACTGATCAACATGGTCATTGCCGCTATGATCAATCGAGCTCGCCGGGCCGCGCCAGATAATCCTGCCTTCGAACAGCATGGCGATTTCGTCAGCAATCTTGCGGGCGCTGGCCATGTCATGGGTGATTGATACAGCTGCCGCGCCAAGCGCCTTGGTTTGCTCGACAATCAAATCATTGATCGCGTCTGCGGTGATCGGGTCGAGCCCCGTCGTAGGCTCGTCAAAGAAGATAAGGTCAGGTTTGGTGATGATCGCACGGGCGAGGCCCACACGCTTCTGCATGCCGCCGGCCAATTCGGCCGGCGTCAGGTCGGCGACATCGGCGCCAAGGCGGCCGTGTTTGAGCGTCGCAATGGCACGCTCCTTTGCCTCAGAGCGCCTCACGCCATCAGCATTAATCAGACGAAACGCGACATTCTCCCAGACCGTGAGACTGTCAAATAGGGCCGCTGATTGGAACAACATGCCAATTCTGGCCCGCATGGCTTCGCGTGTCTTGCCTTGATCATGGGTGACGTCCTGGCCATCAAAAATGATTGTGCCGCTGTTCGGTGTCATCAAGCCAAGGGCGTTCTTGAGCATGACAGACTTGCCCGACCCCGATCCGCCAAGGACAACCAGCGACTTGCCCGGGCTGATGTCGATATCGACCGCTTGCAGGACCTTGTTGGATCCGA
>CAYGKE010000121.1:0-7977 GCA_964350465.1 uncultured Hyphomonas sp. | reverse complement strand
CCGCGGCTCGGCCTTTGCCGCAGGCGTCTATTTCGCGGTGTTCGCCGTCTTGGCAGCAGCCTTTATCTTCGGCGGAGCTTTTTTTGCGCTCGCCGCTTTTGGCTTTGCTTTCGGCTCGTGCGTGCCCCGCTCTGTAGAGGTAGAGTAAGGCCCCGCTGGTTTCTTGCCATTGGCAATATCCGACAGACGCAAGGCTGCAAACTGTCCCGGTGCATCACCAAGGCCGCGATCTTCAGGGGCCTCAGCCTCGACCAGCTCGCCGGATATCGGCTTCAGCCATTTCCACCAGACTGGCCACCATGATCCTGGCGCTTCTTCGCTGGCGGCGAGCCATTGACCTGCATCTGCTGGAAGCTTCGGATTGACCCAGTGCTGATACTTGTTGGCATCCGGGTGGTTGATCACGCCAGCAATGTGACCGGAGCCGGCCAGCGTGAACATTGTGTCGCCGCCAAAGTTCTGCGCGCCGAGATAGATCGACTCCCACGGGCAGATATGGTCCGAGCGGCCAGCCTGAATGAAGACAGGCACTTTGATATCAGCCATGTTTACCGGGTCGCCAAAGACCTCGAACTTGCCTTCAGCCAGAGCATTCTCATTATACAGCTTGCGCAAGTATGTCCGGTGCGTCGGGCCTGGAATATTCGTCTGGTCAGCGTTCCAGTAGAGCAGGTCGAATGGCTTGGGCGGTTTGCCCAGCATGTAATTGTCAACGACATAGCGCCAGACCAGGTCGGACGGGCGCAGCCAGTTGAACGTCTCGCCCATGATCTCGCCTGGCATGATGCCATCATTGTCATCGATGACCGTGTCGATATGCGACAGAGCGTCTTCGCCGGTAAATATCTTGAGCTCGCCAGCATTCGAGAAGTCTGACTGCGACGCAAAATAGGTCGCCGAATGAACGCGCGTGTCACCAATCTGCGCCATATGCGCCAGGGCTGTCGTCAGCAGCGATCCGCCAATGCAATAGCCGACCGTATTGACGCTATCGGCGCCGGTCCGGTTGATCACCACGTCCAGGGCTTCGAAAATACCCTGATCGATATAATCGTCCCAGCGATAGTCGCCGGTCTCGTCATCGGCAGAGCGCCATGAGACGAGGAAGACGTTGAGACCCTGGCCCAGCAACCACTGGATCATCGAATTTTTTGGCTGCAAGTCGAGAATGTAGAATTTGTTGATCCATGGCGGAAAGATCAGCAATGGCCGGGCATGCATCTTCTTGTTGATTGGCGCGTAGTGGATCACTTCGATCAGCTTGTTGCGAAAGATCACCTTGCCCTTCGACGTCGCGACATTGATGCCCAGCTTGAACGCGCTTTCGTCGGTTTGTGAAACTTTCAGGCGTCCCGCCCCGGCCTGAATGTCCTTGCGCGCCTGGCGCATGCCTTCCAGAATGCTCTTGCCACCGGTCTCAACCAGTGCCCTCAAGGCAGCCGGGTTGCTGGCCGGCAGATTGGTCGGTGCCATCGCATCAATCATCTGCGTCGTGAAAAAGCGCGCCTTTTCGCGCGTCGTTTCGTCCAGCTCGTCGCCTGCAGCGTCGATCAGGCCCTGCATCCACTCGCCCTGAAGGATCCAGGCCCGGCGCATGAAGTCGAAAGCCGGATTGTTCGTCCACTCCGGGTCGGAAAAGCGCCGGTCGCTGGGCAATTCGGTGCCCGCCGTCATCGACTGGAACAGGTTCATCCAGCCTTGGAACAGGGTCATCGCCGCATGTGCCGTCTTTTCCGGGTTCTTGGCGAGCGCCGCACCGACCTTGGCCTGAACGGCCATGCTGCCAAATGGATCAGGATTTTTCAGGCTCTTCGGCGCTGTCTGGCTCGACGACATCATGTCGGTGATCAGGCCCTGCGCCTCCATCGACGCTTCCATCAATGTCGATGTCAGACTCTGTAATTCTGTTGGCGTAAGCTTGGAAAAAAGCTCGGGCAAACTGTTGCCATCATTGCTCGGATATAGTCCAAAATTAGTCATCACGCCCGGTCTCGCCATTCTGAGAGAACACCTATAGGACTAAAACGCTTTGCAATTCGTTAGTCCAGCCAGGGAAAAGCCATATGCGCGCAATTAGTATCATACTCGCCGTCATCCTGACCGGCTGCGCTGCATCCTTGGACCGCGTGAAAGAGATGCGCGACAATGCCCCCGACTGGTATGAAGGGCGAAAGCAGGAACTGTTCGGGCGCGCCTATCCGAAGATCGGCGACGTCCCTGCTGAGGTCGATGTGCGGCCTCAAATCCGGCGCTTGGAGCTCTCCCAGGAGGAAACCCTGGCGGCGCTGGAGCTGTTTGCCAACGATGCGCGCTCAGACGGCGCGATTGAAACGCCTGAAGAAATGGCCGCCTGGGCCGCCGATATCCGCCGAGCGGTGGAGGGGCGCTTGCCGCCCCCCGATTTCCTCACCGATGACGAGGTTGCTGCCCTTAAGGCCGTGTTCAACCGGCCCCGTGGACGCCTCTGATCCTGTTTCAAGATTTATAGTATAATGGAGACCGCATATGCGCGGTGAATTTCACAAAATCAGGCGCTTGCCGCCTTACGTTTTCGAGCAGGTCAACCGGCGCAAGGCGCAGCTACGCGGAGAAGGCGCGGATATTATCGACCTCGGCATGGGCAATCCTGATATGCCGACGCCGTCCCATATTGTCGAAAAACTGGTCGAGACGGCGCGCAAGCCCAACGTTCATGGCTATTCGGCTTCGCGCGGTATTCCGGGCCTGCGCCGGGCGCTGGTCGCCTATTACAAACGCCGGTTCGATGTCACGCTCGACAAGGACCGCGAAGTGGTGGTCACGCTTGGCTCCAAGGAAGGTTTTGCCAATCTGGCTCAGGCCATCTCTGCGCCGGGCGACGTTATCCTTGCGCCGGACCCGTCTTACCCACTGCACCATTTTGGGTTCATTATTGCCGGTGCCTCGATCCGGGCGATCCCGGCGCCGACGCCCGAAGCCTACCTGTCAGGGATCAGCAAGGCGATGGCCTATACTGTGCCGCCGCCAACCGCCATGGTGCTGTGCTATCCGTCCAATCCGACGGCGGATGTCTGCGATATCGAATTCTACCGTGATGCGGTGAAGCTGGCGAAAAAACACGATCTCTGGATCCTGTCTGACCTGGCTTACAATGAGATCTATTTCGAAGAGCCCACCCCCAGCATCCTGCAGGTCAACGGCGCCAAGGATATCGCCGTCGAAACCACGACTATGTCCAAGACCTACTCGATGGCCGGCTGGCGGATCGGGTTTGCGGCGGGCAATGAACGTCTCGTCGGCGCATTGGCACGGGTCAAATCCTATCTCGATTACGGCGCCTACACGCCAATCCAGGTCGCTGCCTGCGCTGCCCTTGATGGCCCACAGGACTGCGTTGAGGAATTTCGCCAGATCTATAAATCGCGCCGTGACACACTGGTTGAGAGTTTTGACCGCGCTGGCTGGCCGGTGCCTAGTCCCTCGGCTTCCATGTTCTGTTGGGCGGAAATTCCGCCGCAATGCAGCGACATGAACAGTCTCGAATTTTCACTGAAACTGATGGAAGAAGCCCACGTTGCCGTGGCGCCTGGGTCGGGCTTTGGCGAGCATGGCGACCGGCATGTTCGAATTGCACTGGTTGAAAATGAGCAGAGGATCAGGCAAGCAGCGCGCAACGTGAAGCGCTTCCTGCAGGATATGGGCGCTCGCGATTATAGCGACGTCAGGAGAACCGGGTCTTGAAGACATTGAAATTGGGGATTGCCGGGCTTGGCCATGTTGGCTGCGGTCTGGTCGATCTCGTCGAACGACAAGCTGAGTTGCGTTTGCCGGGCAAAGTTGAGATCAGCGGCGTTTCAGCGCGCAACCGCAACAGGAACCGCATCGTCGACGTGTCCGACTATCGTTGGTTCGACGACCCTGTCGCTCTGGCAAATGATCCGGATGTCGACGTCTTTGTTGAACTCGTCGGCGGCTCCGATGGGCCGGCCAAAGCAGCCGTTGAGGCGGCCCTCAAAGCCGGCAAACCGGTTGTCACGGCAAACAAGGCTCTGATCGCTATGCATGGTCAGGCGCTCGAAGCCTTGTCCGAAGATAACGATGTCGATTTAATGTTCGAAGCGGCGGTCGCTGGCGGCGTTCCGGTCGTGCGGGTGCTGCGCGATTCGCTCACAGGTGTGGCGATCACACGTGTGACGGGCATTCTCAATGGCACGTGTAACTACCTGACGACAGAGATGCTGGAATCCGGGCGCTCCTATGATGAAGTCCTGGCCGATGCCCAGCGCCTTGGTTTTGCCGAGGCTGACCCGACGCTCGATGTGTCCGGAATGGACGCTGCGCACAAGGCGGCGATCCTTGCTTCAATTGCGTTCACGGCCGATCTCGACTTCGACAAGGTGTCTGTCTCGGGCGTGGAAAATATTGAGCTGCTTGACCTCAATCTGGCTAAGCGACTGCGTCTGCGCATCAAACTGATTGCTGAAGGCGTACTGACCAGTGATGGTGTGGTCTGCCGCGTCGCACCAATGGCGCTGCCAGTGGCTCACCCTCTGGCGCGCGTCAATGGCGCCCTGAACACGGTTCGGGTCGAAGGCGACCCACTTGGCTCGGTGACCCTGACCGGCCCCGGCGCCGGACCCGGCCCAACCGCCAGCGCCGTCATGGGCGATATCGCCAAACTGTTCTCGCCGATGACCCGTTCGCCGTTCGGGCGCGCTGCGCATCACGCGGTCAGCAAATTCACCGAAGCGCTACCAAGCGAGCGTTCGGCGTTTTTTGTGCGCGTAAAGCTGGCAGACCGTCCCGGCGCTCTGGCCAGTTTGACCGAAGCCTTGGCCGCGCACGATGTCTCTGTAGACCAGCTGTTGCAGGATTCGGCCGACGATATGGGGGCATCCCCGGTTGCAATTGTGACCCACGTGTGTAGTCGCGGGGACATGAATGCCGCCGCAGAGCGACTGACGGGCTTGGAAACAGTTATAGGAGTGCCGCAGATCATTCAGATCGAGCGGGTGTAAGAAGAGGGAATTCAGGCGCGATGGCCTGGGGGAGCGTAAAATGACAACAAGTGTACTGATACCAAACCTCGCTGATGCGATGGTCCGGGTGACCGAGCGCGCGGCGATCGCCGCTGAAAGACTGGTGGGGTGCGGCGACGAGAAAGCCGCCGACGCCGCAGCTGTTGATGCCATGCGCCAGAGCTTCAACGAAGTCGACTTCAAGGGCCGCGTGGTGATCGGCGAAGGCGAACGCGACGAGGCCCCGATGCTGTATATCGGTGAAGAGGTCGGCACCGGAAACGGCCCGGAAATCGACATTGCGCTTGACCCGCTCGAAGGCACAACATTGACCGCAAAGGCGATGTCGAACGCGCTCGCCGTGCTCGCCATTGCGCCGCGCGGCGGACTGCTCTTTGCCCCCGACACCTATATGCAGAAAGTCGCGATCGGGCCGGGCTATCCAGAAGGCATCATTGATCTTGATGCGACCCCGGCGGACAATATTGCCGCTCTGGCCAAGCATAAGGGTGTCGCGGTGTCAGACATGACCGCCTGCGTCCTCGACCGACCGCGCCATGGCGAAATCATTGAAAGCCTGCGTTCGGTTGGTGCCCGTATTCACCTCATCACCGATGGTGATGTCGCCGGTGTCATCAACACGACCAATCCAATGACCGGCATTGATTTCTATGTCGGGTCTGGCGGCGCGCCAGAGGGTGTCCTTGCCGCGGCAGCGCTGAAATGTGTCGGTGGACAGATGCAGGGCCGTCTAATCTTCCGCAATGATGATGAGCGCAAGCGCGCCGAGCGCACAGGCATTACCGATTTTGACAAGAAGTATGACCTGAATGGTCTGGCGTCTGGCGAGACCGTGTTCTGTGCGACCGGCGTCACCAAGGGCGGTTTGGTCGACGGCGTGACCCGCCGCGGCGACACCATCGAAACCGATACACTGGTGATGAGCAGCGCCGATGGCATGGTCCGCAAGATCAAGTCCTGGCATCGCACCTGACACAGAGATCATTCCACCACGCATCGAGTCATGCTTGACTAAGTCATGACATCGCCCGCCTTCTCAGTCGCCGACTCCTTTTCAGGCCGCTACTGGACGCTGCGCCAGCCCGATGAAGCCGCCGTGCGCGATCTGCTGCCACATGTTGGCGGGTCGGACCTGCTGGCGCGTCTGCTGGCCCCGCGCGGCGTCACCAGCGCCGAAGCAGAAACCTATTTGCAGCCAACCCTGCGCGCGCTGTTTCCGGACCCAGCCAGTTTTGCCGATATGGAAAAGGCCGCAGAGCTGGTGCTGGATGCCTTGCTTGAAAACAAGAAAGTCACGGTTTTTGCTGATTATGATGTCGATGGCGGTACGTCGTCTGCCACACTGGCGCGCTATTTCCGCGCCTGGGGACGGGACATTGGCCTCTATGTCCCGGACCGTCTGAAAGAAGGCTATGGCCCATCGCCAGAGGCCTTCCGGCACCTGAAAGACACCGGCGCAGATCTTGTCATCACGGTCGATTGCGGCGCTGCGGCTCGCGCCGCCCTTGAAACCGCAGCCGAGATTGACCTGCCCGTCGTCGTGATCGACCACCACCTGATGTCAGGCGATCAGCCGCCAGCTGCTGCACTGGTCAACCCGAACCGTCCGGACGATACATCCGGGCAGGGCCACCTCGCCGCTGCTGGTGTGGTCTATGTTTTTGTTGCGGCGATGAACAAGCTGGCGCGTACACGCGGCATCGCCCCGGAGGGCGGCCTGCCAGATATTCTCGACTGGCTCGATCTCTGCGCGCTCGGCACGCTGTGCGACATGTCCCCACTTGAGGGCGTCAACCGCGCCTTTGTGCGTCAGGGCCTGAAAATCCTTGAGCGCGGCGGCAATACCGGCCTGCGCGCGCTCGCTGATGTTGCGGGCATCGGCAAGATAGACAGCGTCTATCACGCCACCTTCATCCTCGGCCCACGGCTCAATGCTGGCGGGCGGGTCGGTGATCCATGGCTCGCCGCCAAACTCCTCGCCACTGATGACCGTACTGAGGCGATTGCCCTGGCGGAGCGCCTGCACGCCCTCAATGATGAGCGCAAGGCGGTTGAAGCCGCCATCCTCGAAGCGGCAACCGTCGAAGCCAAAAAGACGCTGGAGAAAGACCCTGATTGCGGCATCCTGATCGCGGCGGGCGAGGGCTGGCATCCCGGTGTTATCGGCATTGTCGCTGGCCGTCTGAAGGACCGTTTCCATCTGCCTGCCATTGTCATCGGCTGGGGCGAGGGGCTTGGCCCGGTGGCCAAGGGCTCGGCCCGATCGGTTCACGGCGTCAATATTGGTGACGCCATCGCTGCGGCGGCCAAGCAAGGCATTGTCCTCTCCGGCGGCGGTCACGCCATGGCTGGCGGGCTCAGCCTCGAGCCGGATCAACTCCCCGCTCTGCGCGAATGGATGGCCACGCATATGGCTGACTTCAAGGAAGAACGCAGCGCCGCGCGCCAGCTTGTCCTCGACGCCGCGGTCGCGCCGGGCATGGTGACACCGGACCTTGTCGATCAGGTCGAGACACTGGGACCGTTCGGGCAGGGCGCGCCAGAACCGGTCTTCGTGATGCAGGATGTCGCCATCACCTACACGCGTCCGATTGGTGAGAACCATCTCAAGATCACGGTGGAGAATATGGGCGGCAAGGTCGAGGCTCTGGTCTGGCGCTGTATCGGAACGCCGCTAGGCGATGCCTTGCTGCGGCGTGGCCGCGTTCACTTGGCTGGACGGATCAAGATCAATGAATGGAATGGCCGCCGCACTGGCCAGTTCGAAGTGATGGACGCAGCGTCTGCGGAATAGCGCAATTCCTACATCTCTCGCCCGAAGCATGAAGACTTTTTGAGCGCGCTCATCTAGTTATCTAGAAAAATCAGGGGGAGACAGTCTCATGTCAGAAGAAAAACCTACCGATGCGAGCGGCTATTGGAAGGCGACGATCCGCCTGACTCTGAGCCTCCTTGCGAT
>CAYGKE010000120.1:0-7993 GCA_964350465.1 uncultured Hyphomonas sp. | reverse complement strand
GCTTCAGGCGCGCTGGCTCTCGCCCTTGCCCTGCCCGCCCATGCCGCCAGTTATGCGGGCGCCAACCCAACGGTCTATCTAGCGGCGATTTTCGCGATGGCCTGTTTCGTCGGCTACTATGTTGTCTGGTCGGTGACCCCGGCGCTGCACACACCGCTAATGGCGGTGACCAATGCGATCTCGTCCGTGATCATTGTCGGCGCGATCGTTGCGGTCATGGCTTCCGGCGCAATCAATGGCGGATGGATTGCCAAGGGCCTCGGCGGGGTCGCTGTCGCACTCGCCAGCGTCAACATCTTTGGCGGCTTCCTGGTCACCCAGCGCATGCTCGCGATGTACAAGAAGAAGGGGGACTAGAGACATGGAACAGTTCCAGTCAACCTGGGCCCCGCTACTTTATCTGGTAGCCGGCATCCTCTTCATCCTCGCCTTGCGCGGCCTGTCCAGCCCGGCGACCAGCCGCGCCGGGAACCGCAATGGCATGATCGGTATGGCCATCGCCATTGCCACGACGCTCATTCTGTTCTGGGAAAGTCTCGACCCGACAACCTGGGCGATCCTGCTTGGCGGCGCTGCGCTCGGCGGAGGCGTCGGGGCCTATATTGCACGCAAGATCCCAATGACCGCCATGCCGCAGCTTGTGGCAGCGTTTCATAGTCTGGTTGGATTGGCAGCAGTACTGGTGGCAGCCGCGGCACTCTATGCACCAATGGGCTTTGGTATTGGCACTGTCGGCAATCTCGCCACGGCATCGCTGATTGAGCTGTCGCTCGGCTCTGCCATTGGTGCGCTCACCTTTACCGGGTCGATCATCGCCTTTGCCAAGCTTAACGGCAATATGGGCGGCGCACCGATCATGCTGCCAGCGCGCCACGTCCTCAACATCGCCATCGCGGTTGGCATTGTCGCGCTGGTTGTTGTGCTGGTGCTCAGCGGCGGCAATGCGACCTGGGCCTTCTGGGGCCTGACCGTGCTCGCCCTCATTCTTGGCGTAACTTTAATCATCCCGATTGGCGGCGCGGATATGCCTGTCGTCGTTTCCATGCTAAACTCTTATTCCGGATGGGCCGCTGCGGCGCTCGGTTTCACGCTTGGAAACTTTGCCCTGATCATAACTGGCGCGCTCGTCGGTTCGTCCGGCGCTATCCTGTCCTACATCATGTGCAAGGGGATGAACCGGAGCTTCATCTCGGTTATCCTGGGCGGCTTTGGCGGCGAGGATGCTGCTGAGGCAGCTGGCGGCCAGGAAGACCGTCCGTTCAAGCGCGGCAGCGCCGAAGACGCAGCCTTCATCATGAAGAATGCCTCGAAAGTCATCATCGTGCCCGGCTATGGCATGGCGGTGGCGCAAGCCCAGCACGCCCTGAAAGAGATGTGCGACAAGCTGAAAGAGGAAGGCGTTGAGGTGAAGTATGCCATTCACCCGGTGGCGGGCCGGATGCCTGGGCATATGAACGTACTGCTCGCTGAAGCTCAGGTGCCGTATGATGAAGTGTTCGAACTTGAGGACATCAACTCGGATTTCCGCAACTCTGAGGTCGCTTTCGTGATCGGTGCGAATGACGTCACCAACCCATCCGCCAAAACCGACAAGACAAGCCCAATTTATGGCATGCCGGTTTTGGATGTGGAGAATGCCGGGACAGTGCTTTTCATCAAACGGAGCATGGGCTCGGGTTATGCTGGCATCCAGAACGAACTGTTCTTTCGGGACAACACGATGATGCTGCTTTCAGACGCCAAGAAAATGGTCGAGGAAATCGTCAAGAGCCTTTAGCGCGCGGCCCTGTTCAGCGACAAAATAAGCCCCGGTCAGTTCGCGCTGTCCGGGGCTCTGAGTTTTGGGAGGAGTACTCTACTCATTCGCAAAGGAGATGGTTTGCTTCAGATAATCGTATTTGAATGCCCCAATTCTCCGCCAATTGAACCAGAGTGTAGACAACTCTCTCATATTTGTGAAGTTCATCACCGAAATTATTGTCAACAATATAATTGTTTGCAATAAACTTGTAAAAATACAACGGTCTAGACCGACAGCGCTGACAAAACTGAAAGACAGCGCTGACAATTGGTATGACCAATCAATCCCATCTGGCCAGTCTTTCCCAAATCAGTTTCTGTCATCACGTGATTGTGCGCCTGAAGGCTCACGCGGAGTAAAGTGGTATGGCAGCGGCGCTGCTCAAAGGGAGTCAAGGGTGACAGAATTCACAACGGAACTTGCAGATCTGGGCATTGCGCCGGGATCAGTCTTCAAGAACTGGAACGAAGAGCGGCTGTACGAAAAATCGGTTCAGGACGGCGAGGGCCGGATTGCCAAGGGCGGCGCTCTTCTGGTTGAAACGGGTAAGCACACCGGGCGGTCTGCCAAGGACAAGTTCACGGTACGCGACGAAACAACCGAGGACACGGTCTGGTGGGACAATAATGCCTCGATCACGCCTGAGCAGTTTGATCTCCTGTGGGATGACTTCCGCGCCCATCTGGAAGGCATGGATCTATATGTACAGGAGCTGTTTGGCGGAGCCGATCCGGTGCATCGCCTGCCGGTTCGGATTGTCAACGAGTATGCCTGGCACTCACTTTTTATTCGCCACCTTCTGCGCATTCCCACTGAAGCAGAATATCAGGATTTCGCGTCCGAGTTCACGATCATCAATGCCCCGTCCTTCCGTGCCACGCCAGCGCGGCACGGCACAGTTTCCGACACGGTGATTGCTGTAAACATGACAAAGAAACTCGTGCTGATTGGTGGCACGAGCTATGCCGGTGAAACCAAGAAATCGGTCTTCACCATCCTCAATTACCTGCTGCCGACCAAGGGCGTGATGCCGATGCATTGCTCGGTCAATTGCGGCGGCGATGATGATGCCGCAATCTTTTTCGGCCTCTCTGGCACGGGTAAGACGACGCTCTCTGCCGATGCCAGCCGGACGCTGATCGGTGACGACGAGCATGGCTGGTCGGATAGTGGCCTGTTTAATTTTGAAGGTGGCTGCTACGCCAAGATGATCAACCTGTCGAAAGAGGCAGAGCCAGAAATCTATGCCACCACCAGCATGTGGGGCACTGTGCTGGAAAATGTCGTGATGGACGACGAGACTCGCGAGCTTGATTTCAGCGACAATGCACTGGCCGAGAATTCGCGCGGCGCCTATCCGATCTCGGCAATCGAGAATGCATCACTGAGCGGGCGCTGTGGACAGCCGAAAAACCTGATCATGCTGACCTGCGATGCGTTTGGGGTGATGCCGCCGATTGCGCGCCTGACGCCTGAACAGGCGATGTACCACTTCCTGTCAGGCTATACGGCGAAAGTAGCCGGGACAGAGAAGGGCGTTACGGAACCGACAGCAACATTCTCGACCTGCTTTGGCGGGCCATTCATGCCGCGCCATCCAAGCGAGTATGGCAAACTGCTGGGTCAGCTGATTGAGAAATATAATGTCACTTGCTGGCTGGTATCGACAGGGTGGACTGGGGGGGCGCACGGGGATGGCCACCGGATGCCGATCAAGGCGACACGGACCTTGCTGAATGCGGCGCTGGACGGCTCGCTGCTTGAAGCTGAATACCGCCGCGACGAGACGTTTGGTTTCGACGTGCCCAAGGGCCTGATCGGCGTCGATCCTGCCGTCCTCGACCCACGCAGCACATGGGCTGACGCAAGGGCCTATGACGCACAAGCGGCCAAACTCGCGGATATGTTCGTGCAGAATTTCAAGCAATATGAAGCGCATGTCGACGCCGCTGTGCGAGCTGCGGCACCCAGGCTGGCCGTTCCAGCCTGATCACCACTTTCACTGCACCTTTACAGAGGCCCTTCGGGGCCTCTTTTTTTGGGCGAGTATGAATATTTCTCATAGCGGCGCCGCGCATTCCTCGACCTGCTGGAGACCGAGATCGATGCCGTGCCGGTTTCACCCAGGCACCAATCAACGTAAAGCTTGTGGACTGTGAAAGGACACACCATGGCCGCAAGCCTACCGCCACTTAATGCCGTCAGGGCTTTCCAGGCTGCCGCACGTCACCTGAATTTCTCACGCGCTGCCGAGGAACTCGGCGTCACACAGGGCGCCGTCAGCAAACAGGTCAATGCACTGGAAAACTATATCGGGTCGCAATTGTTTATTCGGCAGGCCTCCGGTCTTGAGCTAACCGTGGCTGGCCATTCCCTGAAAGTCGCCATCCTGCCGGCTTTTGACATGCTTGAGACCGCCTTCGCCCATTATCAGAGACGAGAACCGAGATCACGCAGGTTTCGGATCGCAACTGTTGGCTCATTTGCGGCTCAGACGCTCGTTCCTCGAATTGATCGCTTTTCGGCGGAGTTCCCGGATCTCGATATCGAGATCCACGCCTCGGATCGCCTGCTGGATTTGGACCTTGAAGAGATCGATTTCAGCATCCGTTATGGCATGGGCGGCTGGAAAGGCCTCAGCATGGAGGAGTTATCGGGTCGAACACTTGTCCCGGTCTGTCACCCCGATCTACTCCCAACACAAAAATCCAATTTTGACGATTGGATCAAATCTCAACGACGAATCCAGGCTTTCTCCAAGGATGAGTGGAAAGATTGGACGGTCGCCGCATCGAGCAGTTTCGCCCCATCATCGGACATTCTGTTCCTGGAAGATTTCCTTGTTGCGCTGCGATCTGTACAGGCCGCTCAAGGGGTTGGCCTGTTGCCCGACAGCCTCATCGCCGAACCCGTCCTAAAAGGCGAGTTAAAGGTATTCTCGCCAATCACGATTGAATGGCCCATGGCCTATTTCCTGGCCTACCTGCCTGGCAAAGAGCGAAACCGCAGGGCGGCATCTGTGATGACCTGGCTGAAGCAAGACCTGGCCGAGATGAAGACGGCCCTCCAAGAGCAAATCGTGAGCGCCGATCATTTCTCATAGCCGACCGGAATTGTTCTCGATTCCCCAGCACATCCAGTCTGCCAATATGTCTTCAGCCCGTACCAAATGCGGCGCGACATGGAGATTATCATGCACTCTACACTTCGATCTGTTGCAGCGTTCTCAGCATGGGTCGCAACTATGCCCTTAGCTGTTGCGGAACCCCGAACCGAGGCGATTAACGCAGAGTTTCTGTACTCAGCCTCAGACCCGCTCCACGTCACCTATCAACGCGCACAACGCGTCGCGAAGCGCGCCTGTGACATTCATGGCGAGATGGGCGCGCAGGTCGCTCGGCGTGAACACGCTTGCGAACAAGACCTTCTGGATCAGTTCGTTGAGCACATCCACAAGCCTGATCTTGCAGCCATTCATCTTAATAAAAAGGGTCGGGTCTCTCCGATTGATAATCGCGTTGCCACTTCTGCCATGCAGGATGACAGCGCGGGCTGAGACTACTCCTCTCGCCGATCAATATATTGTACGGGTCGGTGTTGCTTCCATCAGCCGAACTTCAAAGAGGCCTCTCGGGGCCTCTTTTTTGTGGCCATAACTGCACATGAAAGACTGGAGGCCGCCCTCATGTCCTGTCAGCGCGGGGATGCGCCGGCCGGGGGGAGAGAGGGGACACAAGAGCGGCTCCGTTGAGGCTGCGCCGGGAGGAGATGGCGCCTGTTCGAGATAGGGCACAAACCGATCACTTGAAATTCACGAGCCGGTGATCTCGATCACGATGTTCACGGGACGGACAAATGCAAGCCTATTTGCGCAATGCTTATTGCCCAGACTCAGCCCGCAATGCCGCGACGGTCTTCTCAGCAAGCTCTAGGTCCTCCTGCGTCGCCATGCCTTGCTGATACAAATCCCGCGTTCGATATAATTGTCGCTCGGCATATTGCAGGTCTGCAGCCGGATCCGGCGGCGGTGTGTCCGGTTCGGCCGTCAGAAACATGGCAGGCGGCGCTGCTTTCTGCTTCTCGCGCAAGGCCGCAAGAGCCAGCGGGTCGAGTTTGGTGACGCCGGCATTTTCCATCAGAACCAACACTTCGGCGGCCTCTGCAGCAAAGACAGATGTCGGATAGTCCTGGATAAAGAGCGTGTAGGCCTGGAGCGTGCCAAGCCGCTTTGTGAGGTCCCAGGCAAAGGCTTCTTGCTGGGCAACCAGCGCATTTCTGCATGCCCCGTCAAAACAGAAATCGAGTGATATATCGGAATAGATAGCCGGGCGCTGATTGTGCTCAATCGTACTTGCAAGTGCCGCGACTTCATTGCGCGCCTCATCAACGCTGCGCAAAAGCGGCTTCGAGCCATCCTTTAGCCGCGGCAGCAGCGACCGAGTAAACACCGAATAGGGTGAGGCATCGCCTGGCCCAAGCCGGTCCAGCGCTTTCTGGCGCGCGCCCGCTGCGTAAACGACCAATGTGCCCTGCACCAGTTCCTGCCGGACCAGTCCCTTGGTCACCGACCGCGTGCCGAGATCAAAGGGATTGTCGCGGCAGGCATCAATGATCGCGAACACCAAGCCGGGACGCCGCGCATTGATTTGCGACAGTATATCATTGGACAGCGATATCGTCCGGCGCTTGAGGATGAATTCGGAGCTTTCGCGCGGCGCATCTGTCAGCGCGAGATAATTGTCGGAGCCGTCAGACCAGCCATGCCCGGAGAACACAAACACAACCTGATCACCAGGTGCGATCGACTGTAGGAACATCTCGAAACGCGACAGGAATGTATCACTGTCCGGATCAGTCAGACGGGTAACCTGAAATCCGAGATCACCGCCAAATGCCGCTTCATAGCCGCCAGCATCGCCAATCGTCTTTTGCAGGTCGGTCAGTTCAGCATAGTCACCAACCCCGACGATAAAGGCGCGTTTGTCCGCACTTGCCGCCGCCGGCAGCATAAAGATGAGGATAAGGGCCAGACACGAGCGCAGCATTCGTCCCTCCGATCTGCTGTACCATTCAAGCGCAATTCCCCTTGCAGGGGAAGACGTGAGCTCTACGGCGCTGGCGGCTCAACCGGTGCGGCAGCGAGGATCGCCTTGGCGACCCGGTCCATGCCGGCAACACTGAGATGATTGGTATCAAAATAGAGGAATGTCTCGGCATCACTGACCCGGCACACCTTCTCGTCGCACAACAGGTCTGTCGGGTCGACAATAATCACGCCTTCAGGAATCTCGCCCAGGCGCTCGGTCACATAGGCGCGCCGTGTCTCCCACCAATCCCGCGAAACACCCGGAACATATCCTCTGTCACTCAGCGGTTTGCGGACCATGACATCAACTGGGTAGGGCAATTCAGGTGCCTGCAACACAAGCACCACCCGTTTGCCCGAGCTGTGGAACTTCTTGATCGTGTTGAGGTAGGACGTCCACACCCGGTGACGCCCTTTATCGTCACTCTTGTCTGGATGGCCCGGGTATACCTTCCGATGATCGCCATAGAGATAATTCATGATCCGATATGAAACCACGATCGTGGAATAGTTCGGATCTTCAGCGAGCGCTTCAATCGTCTCAGTCGTCCATTCAGTGCATTTGTCGCCTTTTTTTGTAACGCCAAAACGCGGCTTGCAATTGCTGAAGCTGTGATGCGCAATGCCCTCACCGAGCGGTTCCAGATTCTGCGCCAGGGCCAGCCCCAGCTCGACCACATGGCTGTCACCAAAGGTCGCCCAGCTCGGATCATCGACAAAATAGCGACAGGCATCAGCTGGCTTGATCGGCTTATTGCTGCTGGCATGACAATCACTGCGCCGCTTCGAACGCTTTGCCGTTTCCATGAAGACTTCAGCCCGGTCGCCCGTTCGCATCGACTGCAAGCCATTGGTTGCGGCGGCAGCGCAGCCAAATGTCAGCAAGACGCCGAGTGACGAGACCAGGACGGTCCGCAAACGGTGCAAGGACACCAGCGACCTGTCGCGGAACGGCGTCTCAACAAACCGCCAGGTCAGCCAGGCGAGAACAAAGGTAAGCAAGATCAGCAGCGGATAATTGGGCAAGGGACCTCCAGAAAAATTCGCGAACCTGGCAAATACGAAAAGCGGTACGTGCCAGAGATAGGCGCTATAACTGATCAGGC
>CAYGKE010000119.1:0-8011 GCA_964350465.1 uncultured Hyphomonas sp. | reverse complement strand
GTCATCATCGGCATCGGCTCAACGCTTTTTGCGTCGGTGACCGACGCGTTCCGCACCGGCGATGATGTCACGCTGGCACAAGTCATGGGGACGGTGCTTGCGGCGATTGTCTTCTTCTGGATGGGCATCTTTGCGCCGGGCGTGGCGAGCGGCCTAATCACGGGCGCGCCGCAACTGGGTGCAGGCTCGGCTGCAGGCGCTGTCGCAGGTGCGGCTGCCGGGACTTATGTTGCAGGGGCTGGTGGGCGCGCAGCGATTGGCGCGGCTGCGGGCGGCGCGTCAAGCGCTGTCAAAGCAGGTGCCAGCATGGCTGGCGCTGCGCGTACCTCCTATACGCTCGGCTCAGTCGCATCGGGAACAAGCGGTGTGGGCGCAGTCGCCGCTGGCGTTGCGGGCATGGCCCGCGCAGGGAGCGACGCCATACGCAGAACCGCCGGTCGACCAGCTCAGTCTCTCAGAGACGCCCACAGACGCGGCAGTCAGGGCGCGTGGCGCGCAACCGGCGGCTCCGGTGGAAGCGACGGGTCCGGATCATCCACTTCAAGTTCAAGCCCGGGATGGGCGCGCCGGATGCAAGCTCGTCAGAATGCCAGCCAGGCCGGTCAGATGGCTGCCCACAGTCTTCGCGACGGTGATCGCGGTTCGTCCGGCGCAGCCCCGCAACTTAATGACAAGGACGAATAGATGTTCAAGCGCTCCTCTAACTCATACGGCCCAAGCCCGTTTCCGGAAACGCCCTATCAGAAGGCGGGTCAGGTCTGGGATGAACGCATCGGGTTTGCCCGTGTGCAGGCGAAGAACTGGCGATTGATGGCGCTGGGATGCCTCGCGCTGTGCTTCGTGACCTCGGGCGCGCTGGTCTGGCGAAGCCTTCAATCAACCGCGACTCCCTATGTAATCGAACTCGATCAGTCAGGTGCAGCCCGCGCGATTGGTCCGGCAACGGAGCGCTATAATCCAACCGATGCGCAGATCGCGCATCACCTCGCGGGCTTCATTGAGCATGTCAGAGGCCTGAGTGTCGACCCAGTTGTCGTCCGTGAGAACTGGCTGCGCGCTTATGAATTCGTGACGGATCGCGCCTCCACAACGCTCAATCAGTATGCGCAAGAAAATGACCCCTTCGCCGATGTCGGACGCAAGTCCCGCACAGTGGATGTCGTCAGTGTGGTGCGCGTCTCCGATGACAGCTTCCAAGCTCGCTGGATCGAAAAGACCTATGAAAATGGCGCGCTTATGCAGGCGCAGCGCTTCACCGGAAATTTCACAATCATCACGCAACCGCCGACGGACGCAGAGACGCTCCGTGCCAATCCGCTCGGCATTTATGTCCATGCCCTCAACTGGGGACAGGACCTTGTCACAGGAGAATGATTCCCATGTTTCGCTTTATCCTCGCCACATCCGCACTCGCGCTTACAACTGCTTGCGCAACGACTGAACTGGAACCCATTGATTCCGGCGCCTTCGTCGCCGCGATGCCATTAGAAAATGAAACTGAATATCCTGCCCGGATCATAGAAACGGCGGTACCACTTCCATTGCCGGGGCAGATGAAGGCCATAGAAACCGTTTCTTCGCCGCGCGTCTCGCCTCGCCAGGCTATTGAAGAAGGTCGGACAAGCGCGCTGATAGAACCATCGGTCGACGGCTATGTGAATGCGATCCAGGTCTATCCCTACACTGAGGGGGCGCTCTACCGGTTATATGCAAGCCCCGGCCAGGTCAGTGATGTTGCGCTTCAACCGGGCGAAGAGCTGGTCTCGGTTTCTGCAGGCGACACAGTGCGTTGGGTGGTTGGAGATACGGTTTCCGGATCGGGCAACACAGCCCGAGCGCATGTACTGGTCAAACCCATCTCATCTGGCATCCGCACCAATCTCATGATCGCCACCGACCGTCGCACTTATCACCTTGAATTGGAAAGCGTCGAAGGCGGCTATATGGCTGCCCTGTCCTGGCGCTATCCTGCAGATGAGTTGGCGGGTCTTACCGCCCGAAATGAGCGTGCTGTTGCCCGTGAGGCTGGTAGCATTGGAAGTGGCCTAACATTGGAGGGGCTAAACTTTGACTACCGCATGAGCGGTGACAGCCCCGCCTGGAAACCTGTGCGCGTCTTTGATGATGGGCGGCAAGTCTTCATCCAGATGCCGGATAACATCATGGCCACCGACATGCCGCCGCTCTTCGTGCTCGGCGAAGACGGTGACGCCGAACTCGTAAACTATCGTGTGCGCAGCAATTACTATGTCGTGGATCGACTGTTCCGCGCAGCCGAGCTGCGCCTCGGCGAGCGCAACCAGACCGTGGTCCGCATTTCCCGTCATGAACGCCGTTCGCCGCTCGCCGCAATCTTTGGGGGCTAGGAAGATGTCCGAGCCCATTCCCTTTGACGAGCATGCTGAGCGGTTGAAGATCCGCTCTAGCCCGAAACCCGTCACCCGGATCAATCGCAAGGTTCTAATGGTGGGCGCAGGTCTAGGCGTGCTCGGCTTATTCGCAGCGATGAGCATCGCCCTAAAACCGCCTACTGCGGTCGATCCCGATGCGAGACGGGAACTCTACAACACTACGAACACCAGAACGCCTGAGGGGCTTGGGGCGCTGCCCGCCAGCTACAGCGACATTTCACCGATTGAGACCCGCATAACCCGGCTTGGCCCGCCGCTCTCCGGCGATCTTGGAGCGACCATGCTCCGCGCCGAGCGCGAACTTGGGCTGGAACCCGAATTCGTTACAAGGGTGGAAGATGATTTCCGGCCAAGTCCCGTCGATGAAGCCGAGAGGGCGAGGCGCATGCGAGAAGCGGCGCTTGCCGATGAGGCGGCCCGCGCGCCGGTCTTCTTTCAGCTTCAATCCGAAACCGGTGGCCAGACCGTTTCCGATTCCAGGCCGTCATATCGTGATCCTACACTTGATCTTGGATCGGAACTTCTTGCGCTCGCCGCGCTGCCGCAAGGCGCGCCGTCAGCGTTCAGTCAAGCCGCTGATACAAATCTCCAATCCCGCAAGCTTGCATTTGCCGGTGAAGGTGCGGGCGGCGATATTTATAACCAGCACGGCGTCGAAGACCCCGCTTCGCCCTATCAGGTCATGGCGGGAACGCTAATCCCGGCATCACTCGTTACCGGCATCAACTCCGACCTGCCAGGAACGATCGTCGCTCAAGTTACTCAGCCGGTCTACGATACAGTGACTGGGCAATATGTTCTGATCCCGCAGGGGTCACGCCTGATCGGACGTTATCAGTCTGAAGTCTCATTCGGGCAAAACCGTGCACTGGTGACCTGGGATCGGATCATTTTCCCTGATGGGTCGTCGATTGTCATCTCCGCGCCGGGTGCAGATGCACAAGGGTATGCGGGTCTCTCCGACAGAACGGATCACCATTGGGACCGCGTCTTCATCGCAGCGGGGCTCGCCACCATTCTTGGTGTTGGCGCAGAGCTTGGCGCGGATGGTGATGGCGACATTGAGCGCGCCATCCGGCGCGGGACAACAGACACGATCAATCAGGCGGGCCAGCGCGTCGTCGACCGCAATCTTGGAATTCAACCGACTATCCGTGTGCGCCCTGGCTGGCCTGTGCGCGTCGTTGTCACCCGTGACCTCATTCTCAGACCTCAGTGAAAAGGAGATAAATCATGTTTCACATCCCGCCACCGCCACGACAAAGACAGATCGCAGATTTATGTGCCGATCGGCAGGTGCTGATCGAACGTGAAGGTCAAGCACCGCTGACACCGGCAAAAGCATCAGCTCTATATGCGGTATTAGCGCTGCAAGGCGCGGCACTTTCTTTCAGTGCGGTATCTCAGGCCTCACAGATCTCGGGTGGGTCAGCATATGGCGTCTTTATTGCGATTGCCTGCTTGCTCTGCGGAGTGCTCTTGACCCGGGACTACTGGAACTGGGCTTTACGCCCACCGGCGCAGATCGAATATGCTCGCATTGTCGCCTATGAGGTAAGCGATCAGCATCTGAGCGCAATTGCCAAGGCCTCCAATGCCCAGTTTGTTGAGTATGTGCGGCCTGCAACGGGAGCGCACTGATGCCCCTGCGCCTCGACAAACTCCCTGACCGCACGCCGGTACGCATGAGCCTTTCGGTCGATCCAGACCTTGCGAGCGCGCTCAGCGACTATGCTGAAATCTATCGCCAGACTTATGGCGCGGAGGAAAAACCCGAAGCGCTGATCCCGGCCATGCTGGAAAGCTTTCTCGGCTCGGATGCCGGGTTCAAACGAGCGCGCCGCGCTCTTCACGCCAATACAGGAGATTAGACCCATGGCACAGATTGGAACGTTCACCGCAAAGGATGGAGCCTATACCGGCACCATCCGTACCATGACCATAAATGTGAAAGCGCAGCTTGTTCCTAACAAGGAAAAGGCAAGCGATGGCGCACCGGACTTCCGACTCTATGCGGGCGGCGCTGAACTCGGCGCTGCCTGGCGTCAGGAAAGCAAGCAAGGGGAAACGCCTTATCTTGCTGTCAAGCTTGATGATCCAAGCTTCGCGAGCCCCGTGCGTGCCGCCTTCTTCGAGAATGAAAATGACGGTACAGGCGTCATGGTCTGGAACCGGGCGAAATCCAACTGACGGATCAATGAGCGGTAGAATGAGCATTTCCCTCAAAGAGCTCGAAGAAGGCCGCAGGATCGCTGCCCTCGTCGTGCGTTATTGTGGGGAGAAGTACTTTCCGGTCTTCGATCGCTTTGACCGCGAGGTGCAGAAGCGCCGATCCGCAGCCGACCGGATTGAAGCAGCTATTGGTCGGCAAGTCCCTGAAATACAACGCGAAAGCCCACCACCTTGATTTCTACAGAAAGAAATGATACATATTCTTTCGAAAGAAAGGATGGTTCGATGTCACAGACACTCGCTGCGGATAGCCCGGAACGGGCACGCGTCATGACCATGGCTGTTGTGCGCGCTGCTGAGAAGCTTGGGCTTTCCGGAAAGGATCTCGCCACGATTCTGGGGGTTTCGGAACCGACCATATCCCGGATGCGCAAAGATGAGTTTAGGCTGGAAGAAGGCTCCAAGGCTTTTGAACTCGGCGCGCTGTTCGTTCGGCTATTCCGCTCGCTCGATGCGATCACGGGCGGCGATGGAACAGTGGCGCATGCCTGGCTGCGCAATGACAACCGGGCGCTTGGCGGTCGTCCTCTCGATCAGATCAAGACGATTAAAGGACTGACCCATGGCCTTGCCTATCTGGATTCCAGACGCGCTCCGCTCTGAGCAGTCGCCCGTAAAGAAAACCTACTGGCGCTGCGTGGAGGCGCAACATGTCGTCTCCACGCTTCAGCTTGTCGATACGCTGGATGAGCAACGCCTGCTGGAAGACATTCTGGAAGAAACCAAGACGCCCGTTCCGCCGGAATGCGAAGGTTTGCATTATCTCTACATGACACCGTTTCGCTACGGGCTTTACCCGAACGGTTCGCGCTTCCGGAAAGCCGGACCAACACCCGGCGTCTACTATGTCTCTGAAGAACCAAGGACCGCGATCATCGAAACCGCATTTCATCTGTTACTTTTCTATTCGGACTCTCCGGGCACGCCCTTTCCAGCCCAGCCAAGCGAGCACACAGCATTTGATGTGCCCGTCAAAACAAAAGCGGCCATCAACCTGACAGCAAAGCCGTTCTCAGACGCCAGCGATATCTGGATGCACCCGTCAGACTATGAACCGTGCCAGCAACTCGAAAAGGCTGCGCGCGCAGAAGACATACAGCTCATCCACTATGCGTCCGTCCGCGACCCAGATCACAAACCCAATGCAGCCATCCTGACGTGTGAAGCCTTCGCAGCACCGGTACCGACACAAAACCAGACCTGGCGTCTATGGTTCAACAAGGCCGGGGTTCATGCGATTTGTGAATTTCTCGAAGAGAAGTTCAGTGTTTCGCCTACGCAGTGGGCAAGCGATGAAAGGCTGCAAAGCATCATTTGGTCTTAAGCTAATATTCCCTATTAGCAGGTGTTTTGACCAACAATGGAAATCGAAGAATAACCCGTCAAAATAGGGCCAAAATGCTGGACGATATAGATCTGGGTTCGGTACCGCTCCCTGTTGAGTTTTCAGCCCGTTTTCTTCAATAGCTCTAACTGCCCAATCGCAAATCGTTCTACCACAGCGATTGCCTCCTCGCAGGCCAACTTAAGGTCATCCGGCGATGGCGTCTCATCATAGTACGTTCCATGGCTCAAAGAATTGATCAGAACACTCTTTATTTGGAAGCCTTGGTCACCCGCCAAAAATGTAATGAAGTTCGATAAGTCATGCGATTTGTCAGGCCTACAAAAACGGCCGACAGCCTCCAATACCTGCCTAATCGCATTCCCAGTAGCATGATCGGGATCATCACCGTTCGCGACGCGATATACGTGCTCAAGTTGTTGCTCAAAGGGCGCAACATAGCTGTGCAAATGAACTAATTTGTGCGTACTTCCGTCTTTGTAAAATGAGAATGTCGCGTCCTTTTTAATGACGCTGTTGGTCCGCGATATATTGAAGAAGTAGCTGCTGTGGGTCAGCACCAACAGGTCTGGACGCCTATTTTTGTTGCCATCTATTTTGGCCGGATTGATCGAAACCTCACCTTGATCTGAAATGTTCAGGTTCTTAAGCGTTTGAGCAATTGAGAACACGAAGTCATAGGACATCGAAGTTATTGGATCGTCGAAAACAAGAAACAGTTTTCTATAGTCACTGTTCGATGCGACTTTCCGATGTATGCAGGCTACGAAATAGCAAAATGCTATGGCTGTCTTTTCGCCGTCGCTTAGTGTGCGATGCGGCCCCCTCTCCATTTCCTTATCGCCACGTTTGAGGACAAAATTCTTCCTATCAAACACGTATTTTTCGGCAAAAAACTCCTTGAGGAGCAGCTCAAACGTATCTGCAACACGATCTCTTGCATTCGTTGACGGAGCCGCCTTTTCCAGATCGATTAGTTCCTTTTGTTTTGATTGAACGGCCTTGTGGAGGTTCCGGAGGGCTTCAATTTCGAACCAACCATTTATGGCAAACTCTTGTACAAAGACATCACAGGCCTTGCGCTGTAAGGCCTTCCGTTCATCATCAGCTTTCTCGACCGCGCTAGTGAGCTCAGCAATCTTTGTGTTGTTATCTTCAATGATCTCGTTGATCGTGGCGAGGTGTGCGGCAAGATCTTCAGCGGGTAGCGAGTGTGCAGAGACAAGCGTCTTAGCCTTATGTTCTAAAGTTGACTTGATTGCAGAAATGGCAGCGCGCGCATTCTTGAGTGCGGCCTCGCCATCAGCGATTTCGACATCCTTTTTTGACGGTACATAGTGCTTTAATTCGTCATAGCGGGACTTCTGCCGGGTGAGCTGCGTCTCGATTTCTTTCAGGCTAGAGTCTTTTTGATTGAGCTTGCTGAAGTAAGCCCTCAGCTCCTTTTTGTGTTTCTCCTCCTCATCGGCGAAGTAACTGACATAGGCATCTATGATTGTCTTCGGATCAGGAGCTGTAATCCCTTGCTCACAGAACGGACATGTGGTGCGATGTTCGTCCTGAATTATTTGGGTGCCAGTCTCATAGAAGCCGTGATGGGCATCGATCTTCTTTTTGATCTCCTCGGACACGCTTGAAGGGGACGTAACCTTCTGGAGGCACTTTTCGAGCGCTTTTAGATCGATGTCTTCGCTACCAACTAAATCTAACGTTTCCGGATAGACAGGCTCTGCTGGAATAGACTTCAGGCTGTCCAAGTCAGAGAGAATACTGACGAAAGTTTTCTCCGGCACGTCGGGTTTTTCGGAGAAAAGCTCCAAAAGGTTCTCGAGATTAAGGCGCCTGTATTCCGATAGATTCTTATTGATCCCCGCTTTCTCGACGAGGCTTTCGACTTTTGCCGTATCGAGTTGGCTTCGAAGCTTGGCGTCCGCTGCTTGCTCTGCCTCTTGCGCCTTTTTTAGCTCCTCCTGCGTGTCCTTGAGTTCGATGTTTGAACTATCGACAGCGATCTGATTTTCGA
>CAYGKE010000118.1:0-8121 GCA_964350465.1 uncultured Hyphomonas sp. | reverse complement strand
TGGTTCGATATGGTGATCACCGCGTCAATGCCCTTAGCTTTTGCGATCTTGAGGTAGCTTTCGATTTGTTCGCTACTGAGTTCCGCATTCCCGATCTTTGCCTCGACCAGTGCGTTCCATTTAGCACTTCCAGTTTTAACCTCTATCAACCCATCCGGGCGGCCGCGCATGTCGTCGCTTTCCTTAGCGAAGCAAACCTCAGTGTAAGTTCGAACTTGCGACAGTTTTCCGATTTTCCGACCGACTGACGACAGCAAAGTATCTGCAAACTCATCGACGTTTGCGAGGCAAGCCAAAAATATAGATGTTGCCCGTCCTTCTTTGGAACTATCCGACAGAACCGGGAATAGTCGGGCTCGTTCACCTTGCACTAAGAAAAGCGGTTTTTCGTTTGGCATACTATCTTCCTCATCAATTAGTACGCTATGTTGGCAAAGGCCTTTGCTCAAGAGTTGTTTAAGGTGCGTGCCTCTTTTTTTGTGCGCCGAAATGATTCCGTTGCACTGTTAGTGAATTTGTTTGGGACGGCAAAACAGATGACGCGCGTATTTCTAGCTTTAGGTATAGACGACCTCACGGCTCGAGCTCGCTCTCATCCAGAAGATATACCGCTCATCGTCGAAGAGCTGAATCACCGGAGATCTCGCGCGGCGGCTCGACTAAAAAATTCGCTCACGCAATCCCGGATGTCGGATGCGCAAGAGCCTTTGGGGACTTCTGCTTCTAGCTTTGCTCGATCAGAGCGAACCAATCAAACTCGAGACCGCGCCCGACCTGAAAACTGGGCTACTCTTTTTGATTTTGCGGCAACCTCTGAACAAGAGGAAATTGTAGACTTGTTCCTTAGCCGCCAATCCATGAAAGTGTCAGCATTCGCTGGAACAGGTAAGACATCGACCCTCAAGTTTTTGGCTGCGACTGCGCCCGAAGAAAAGGGGTTGTATCTCGCATTCAACAAAGCAATCGCGGTAGAGGCGAATGATACATTCGGCCCGAACGTCAAATGCCTTACAACTCATGCGTTAGCTCTGCAGCAAGTCAGAAGTTCATACGGGAACTCCCATGCAAAGCTGTTTGGCGCAGTAAACGCCAGAAAGCTCGTCGAGATGTGGAATATCGAGCGCGCCGAGTTTGGATCATTGGCGATAAAGCCGGATATGGTGGCGCATTTGATATTACGTGCAGTGACGCGCTACGAGCAATCTGGAGATACAGAACTAGACATTCGTCACGTTGAACTTGCAGGTAAGACGCTCGGATTGTCTGAGGCCAACCGGACGAAATTGTCGAGCACCATTGCGGCGCAAGCCAAAGTCCTTTGGTCTCAGAAAGTCGACATCAATCATGACATACCGCTTGGGTTTGATGGGTTCTTGAAAGTCTGGTCCCTTTCCGAACCGCGACTACCGTACGACTATATTTTGTTGGACGAGGCGCAGGATACAAACCCCGCTGTATTGTCTGTTCTTGAACGGCAGAGCTGCCAAATCGTATATGTCGGGGATCGGCATCAGCAGATCTATGAATGGCGCGGAGCAGAGAACGCTATGGCTACCGTGTCCAACGTTGCTGAGGCACATCTCACACAGTCTTTCCGTTTTGGGAGCGCGATAGCCAGCGAAGCGAGCCGAATTCTAAACGCACTTGGGGAAGATCAGCCTCTTGTTGGATTGACGGCAATTTCGAGTACCGTGTTGAGCGTCGGGCACGCCAAGACTATTCTTACACGCACGAACGCAATGCTATTTCGTCAGGTCATGACTGCCATTGATGAGGGGCGTGCGCCGCTGATTGTTGGCGGCACGAAGCAAATGAAAGCCTTACTAAGTGATGTGTATAAGTTGAAGGAGGGCAAACCCGGTTCCCAACCGGAGTTCTTCGGCTTCTATAATTGGCAAGAGGTGTTCGAATTTGTTCAGGGTCCAGAGGGCGAGAGTCTGCAGGCGTTCGTCAATTTGGTTGAGCAGGTTGGGGTGAGTGCACTTTGGCGTGCGATTGGTTTGTGTGTCGAAGAAGAGCACGATGCCGATCTGATCTTGTCCACAGCGCATAAGGCTAAAGGTTGTGAGTGGGACAGTGTCAGAATTGCCGAAGACTTCTCGTTCAGTCAGACTGAAACTGGCCAGATTCCGTTCTCAGAGGCAAGATTATTTTACGTCGCAATTACGCGCGCCAAACAACGATTAATCGTTGATCCCGTGATTATGTCTGCGTTCTCCTCAAACCTGGCTCCTGATCATGTGCTCCAGCGAATGCAATCATCTGTTCTCGATCAAGCTCCACCCACAATAATTGACGACGACGAGGGAAGCGCAGTGATGTTAGACCTCAATGAAACAGATCATCGGACCGATCAGTCATCCGAAGCACCTGTGCAGAAAGAAACCCACAGTGAATATTGGGCATCCGATGCGCCTAGGTCAAATTCGAAACGCAAGCGCTTCATGGGGATATTTTGAAAGGTCTGCTGGGTCGCTCTGCGCGGAGTTTGATTATCATACGTCATCCGGAGGGTCTCCGCTCCAATCAGTTTCCGTCTGAGTTTTCCGAAGGGCAATCCATAGGGATCTTGGCGCCCTGGCGCTAATGTCACTTTTGAGGTTTTGTGGATACTCACATTGCGTGCGAAACCGGACATTACACCTGCGGAGAACTCGATTTGATCGGCGTGGTTTGAATGACGTGCGATCACCAAATTCGTGCAGAGAGTCCGCTCCGAAACCGTCGCACGAACCGCGTAAATGCGCCCTCGGCGCTGAACAATAGGAATCAACGCGCAGTTAGTTTGGCGATTCTTCCTGCGCGGTTACTCGCATCTCTCAGAATTGTTCTGCATAAGTTCTTGCAATCTTATTGATACAACATTATTGTTGTAATTATGATTCCCGATCTCGTCCCACTTGCTGGTTCTCCATGGCCGGTGCTTCCACCAGGTATTCATCAGGCGACTCTACAGGAAGTGGAGGTTGTATATGCGACTAGCGGGCGTCGAAGAAAGTTGTTCGATGGATTGGTTCAGGCTGCCTATCATCTGCGGAAAGCCGGGTGCGATCGCATATATATTGATGGCAGCTATGTCACCGCCAAACCAAAACCAGGTGACTATGATGCGTGTTGGGACCCATCAGGCGTTCAGCGTCAATTACTACATCCGGTTTTCTTTGAATTTTCAAATGGTAGAGCAGCGCAGAAGAAAACATTCGGGGGAGAGTTCTTTCCCTCTTCGGCCGTAGAGGGGCAGTCTCAGCGAGCTTTCCTCTCATTTTTTCAGGTTGATCGTCATTCGGGACAAGCAAAAGGAATAATCGAAGTCACACTTACCACCGACACTCTATTAGACAGGAGGGCGCAATGATTTTCAGCAATAAACAACTCTCCATCGCTCAACGCGAACTCGAGAATTTAAGTGAGGCGCGCGATCACGCATTTGAACGAGCGACGGCTGATGATGATTGGGTTGGAAAACTCCAAGCCGACGCACTGAGTAGTCAAATAGCCGATATTGAGGTTGATATCCAAGAATACCTGATGCTTCGAGATGGCGAGATCGGATTTACTGAACGCTATGGACTTGCCGATCTACCACGGGTTTTGATCCAAGCGCGCATCGCCCAAGGGTTAAGCCAAACAGAGCTAGCAGCGCGCCTTGGGATGAAAGCGCAGCAGATCCAGCGGTATGAGGCGAGCGGTTATCTTGGTGCGAACCTGTCGCGGCTGATCGAAATTGCTGATGAATTAGATGTTCAGGTAGCCACATCCTTCTCAGATGAAGGGTCGGGTGGTCTGATGGTTTGGTCTGGGTTCGATGAGATTGACTGGAATAGGTTACCGGCGAAGGAGATGGTGAGCAGAGGCTGGTATGAACCGGAGCTCGGCCAAAGCCTCGTTTCGGCAACGCAATCATATTTCACTCGATCAGGCGCTGACGCTTACGTGACGGCCCACCATAGAAAGAAATTACGCGGACACCACCTGCCCAATGAACTTACACTTCTCGCGTGGCAGGCTCGAATATTGGATGTTGCAGGGCGGCGCGTCCAGGAACGAGAGATCGCTGCGTTTGAACATAATGACGAATGGCTGAAGGCTCTAGTGCGCACAACAGTCGAGGAAGATGGTCCATCGAAAGCTGTTCGTCTCCTTGAGGAAAATGGCATTCTTTTCTTTGTCGAACCGCAATTACCAGGATCTTATCTTGATGGCGCTGCCATGCTCGCCGCTTCGGGGCATCCGGTCATAGCTTTGACGCTTCGATACGATCGCTTGGATAATTTTTGGTTTGTTCTCTTCCATGAGCTTGGTCATGTTTATCGACATCTGTTTGAGCATACCCATCTGGATTTCTTCGATGAGGATAGTCCCGTCGGCGAAGATGCGTTGGAGTTAGAGGCTGACCAGTTCGCGCTCGATCAGCTCATCCCGCAGGACGCTTGGAATTCTTGCCTCTCGCGTTTTGCTCTGTCACCAGAAGCGGTTCAACTTGATGCTAGAAAACTTGGCGTCCACCACAGCATCATCGCTGGGCGTATCCGTCGAGAGCAAGAAAACTACACGATTCTGACCGACTTAATCGGACAGGGCGAGGTTCGTCGTCAATTCGAAGGAGAGTTTTCGTGATACTCAATCCGAAAGAATACACGCCGTCGCTACGTTGGCGCCAAGGTGAATATCAAGCTTTGTTCTTCATGTCGGAAGAACTCAAAGACTTGATCTGCCCGCTTGTCACAATTCCACCTGTGGAATTCGATTTCGAGCTTCAAATCCCGAAAAAGTCGCCTCATGAGCATATTCACCCATTTGCCAAGCGTTTGAACGCAAAGTGGGGGCAACGAGCGTGTTGGATCGATCTTCATCCGACACTTCGAGAAGCGCTAATGGATGATGGGCGGGTCACCTATGACTACATTTTTCAAGAACTTAGAGACTATGAAGCTAACGCAGTCCCGGTTGTATCGCTCGATATGGCGCCCCAAACGCGGGCGATTATATGCACGATTGTTGAAACTGAACAGAAGGGGGTTGGTTTACGGCTGAGGTTGATTGATCTCATGGATCCAGCCACACCGGCTGCTGTAGACGCAATCATCGCCGAAATGGGATTAACCGCCGCGGAAACTGATCTCCTGATCGATATCGAAGCGCCGAATTACGACCCATTAAACGTTTTTGAAATGGCTTTGATGGCGCAAGTGAATGGGCTTGGAGATTTGCGCCGATTTAGGAATTACAGCCTAATCGGGACAGGTTTTCCCGAAAGCATGGCGGGTATTCCCAAGGGCAACTCGACAATCCCAAGGCAGCATTGGATCCTCTATAAACAAATTGTCGATGCGCTCCCAGATGACGCGCGCGTTCCCTGCTTCGGCGATTATACGGTGACACATCCTGACTTCGTTGCGCTCAATATGAGGCTAGTGAAGCCCTCTGGAAAAATAATCTACACAATCCAAGACGCTTGGCATGTCGAAAAAGGTGGATCATTCAGGGATGATCAGCAACAGATGCACACGCACAGTCAGAACATCCAATCGAATGGGGTCTATCGGGGAGCAGGATATAGTTTTGGAGATCATTTCATTGAGCAATGCGCGACTCATGCGACGGGCCCAAGCAATCTCTCACGCTGGAAGTGCGTTTGCGTTAATCACCATATGACAACTGTGCTGGAAGATCTCGCCACATATCACGCTGGCTTATAGCCAATCTTATTTCTTGGATAAGTGCGCGCACTGGAAGCATTTCGCAAATCTGCTCGTAGAGTTCAACGCGAGGTTTCTTAAGCTGCCGGCTTTCAACGCCGCGAGCTATTAGGATCCCAATAGCTTCTTGTCGCCATAACAAATGAGCCAACATGATCGGCTCTATGTCCGGGTTGGACTTTGTTCTTCTCTGTGTTTTGAAGATCACTCCACCGCGTTGTCCGCGCTTTGCCTCGATAACACCGCACCATTGGGGCGTTTCTTCAAGTGTGCGATCTACGTGTTTGGACGAACAAACATAAGTGAGTCGGCTCAAAGTGCGCCGATAGGTTTCTAGTTGCCGCTGTAGACGATCCAGCGTGTCCCGCTCGCTTTTGATTTCATAGCCGTGCAAACAACCATTGAGAACGGCCACATCAATTCGGCTTCGAGCATGGGCAAGCCCAAGCTCGTCGATCACCAGCGAATTAGCATCTTCGTCAAATCGCTGAAGTTTTTGCCTGCGGAGCGCGAGTCGAATATCTGAATCATTGTGTTGGTTGCCGGCTGAAAGCCCCATCTCATACCTCTTATTGATTCGGTTTATAGTGAGTGTTTGCGAAACAGATTCCCATGAGGTTAATGCGCGCAGATCGGTCGACTTGATCAATGCTAAGGCAGCTACCCCCTTCTGACGAATTTTTTAATGTTCGCTTTGGGATATTGTGGTTACGAAATCAGCGAGAATTCACCACCGCCTCAACAACCTGGCCCATAAACCGCTCAAACCGTTTCGCGCCCAATGCATGTGCTGCCTCTTGATCGAGTTCCGGTAGCGGCGGCGTCGCTGTGAGCCAGTAACGTGCAAACAATCCAATTGTCTCCGCGAGAACCGCGATCTTGTGCTCTGCGTCGACATTGAGTTCTTCAATGCGATCAAGCTGGTCTGAGACCATAGAAACGCTTTTCGTCGTTCCTCCGGCCTCAAAATAGTCCGTCAGAGCCGCTTCTACGATATCGCCCAAGGTAACATTCGAAGGCGAGGCAGCGTCCATAAGGCGGTCATAGATGTCAGGCGACAGGCGAAGATTTATTCGGGGCTTGGCCATGACGGGTCAGAAATCCGGAAGCAGACGGTCGTCGGCTTTGTCGAGCGCGGCGGCATCGCGGCTGGTACGCTCGCCGTCATCCGCTGCATCGACTTGGAAGTCCGCATCCGGATCTAAATCTGCGACACGCGTCGCATCGGGTTCTATCTCGGGCGCAGTTTCGACGAGCGGGATTTCAAGCTGCGGCCCGCCTCCGTCGAGGGCATCGGCCTCCAGCGCGTCACGCTTCGCATCGAATATGTCGGCGGCATCGATCACGCACCGGTCCATGGGCCAGTCATGCTGGTCGCCCTCATCAGGGAACTTGCGCGGGATCATATCCGTCTTCAACTCGCCGACGCGCTCGGTGAAATTGCGGTCCGAATAGTAGCGAAGCTTCTTTGCACGAATGGGCGGCGCGCCTGACACCATCACCAATTCATCGTCAGCGGGCAGTTGCATCACCTCGCCAGGCGTCAGGAGCGGCCGGGATGTTTCCTGGCGCGAGACCATGACATGCGCGAGCCAAGGCGCGAGGCGATGACCGGTATAGTTGCGCTGCGAGCGTTGCTCCGTTGCTGTACCCAGCGCGTCCGAGATGCGTTTGGCAGTGCGCTCATCATTGGTCGCGAACGCCACTCGGACATGGCAATGGTCGAGGATTGAATTGTTCTGCCCGTAAGCCTTTTCGATCTGGTTGAGGGACTGCGTGATCAGGAATGCCCTAACACCGTAACCGGCGATGACGCCGAGCGTGGTTTCGAAGAAATCGAGCCGTCCGAGGGCTGGGAACTCGTCTAACATTAGCAAGACCTGGCGACGTGTCTCACCGGGCGCGGGAAGGCGTTCAGTTAGGCGGCGTCCGATCTGATTGAGCATGAGCCTGATCAGCGGTCGCGTTCGAGATATGTCAGAGGGCGGTACAACCAGATAGAGCGAAAGTGGGAGCGTTTCGCCGACAATGTCAGCGATCCGGAAATCACTCACGGCAGTAACCCGCTTAATGACTGGATCGCGGTAGAGGCTTAGAAAACTCATTGCGGTGGATAAGACACCAGACCGCTCATTTTCTGATTTGTTCATCAGCTCGCGGGCAACCTGGGCCACAACAGGGTGCGTTTCCGGATCGGCCTCATCACCAAGGTGGTTTGCGCCCATCATCCGCTCAAGCGTGGTTTCGATTGACCTTGCCGGGTCCGACAGGAAGCTCGCAATTCCGGAAAGCGTTTTGTCTCGCTCGGCATAAAGGACATGCAGGATGACCCCAACCAGAAGGGCGTGGGCTGTCAGGTCCCAGTGATTGCGTCGCTCAAGTGAGCCTTCCGGATCAACAAGGATATCGACAATGTTCTGAA
>CAYGKE010000117.1:0-8164 GCA_964350465.1 uncultured Hyphomonas sp. | reverse complement strand
CTGCCAGTTGTGGCAGGAAGTTTCTCGGATTGGTAGCGTCAGCCACCGGGTCGCCTGTCAGCGGGGCAAAGGCACCGTAATTGATGATGCCGCCACCGGTATTTTCGGTGCGAACGTAACGCAATCCTAAATTGCCGTTGATTGCCACGCCAGTATCGGATTCCTGGCCAAAGTTCACCATGCCGTAAAGGTTGGTGGTTTTTTCCTGGACATTGCCGAGGCTGCCACGGTTCGGGTCTGCATAGTCAATCGCGCCGTTCTGGCGAAGCGGTACCCAGTCACCAATCTGCAGATTGCCATCACTGTTTGTGGTGACATTCAGCAGTGGTTCGGCTGCCAGAGAGGCAACGAACGCATCGTAGTTCGACATATTTGCCTGGCTTGGGAAGACGACAGACGTGATGTCTCCCAAGAACACACCGCCGCGCTGGAAGTTTGAATAATCAAAGGCTTCGTAGAAGTCCTGATCCTGCAGGTTGGCATAAGGCAGATAGCCACTTCCGTCCCATGGCGGGGCAATGCCGCCCCAGTTCAGGCCAGCGCTGCGATTGACTTGTTCACGCTCGGAGTAACGCGCCCCGAACTTGACCGAATCAAACCAGCCATCATTAGCGAATTCATATGTGGCATCACCGCGAAGCGCGGTGAGCTCACCGGAATTGTCCTCGAACTGGTCTGCGACATAAAGCAGGAAGCCATATCTTGGATCCCCTAGATCGCCGAGAAATCCAGGGTCTGCACCGCGGAACGTGCCGCCCCAGTCCGCAAGGCGTACCTGGTCGGAAATGAACAGTTCGATTTCCGGGCTTTCTGGATCAGAGAAATCAAATCCGTAATCCGCGAAATGGTTACCACCCGCCCAGAGGCGTTCGAGCGTTGCCTCTGCATCAGTGTACTGTCCGTCAAGTTCGACGAACCACTGATCGTTGAGGCGCCACTTGAAGTTGGCGCTGAAATCCTGCGTCACAGACTGATTGACCTGATTGATCGCCAGCGACTGAATCGGTGTCTGAAGGTTTCCAGTTTGGCCAAGCCAGTCGCGGAGGTTGTTCGAAACCAAACCTGATTCCATCAGGCCGCCATCGACAGGCAGCAGTGTTTCACAGATGCCGTCGCCGCCATTTGCAGCTTCACCGGCACCGTTACACTGAGGAATGCCGGCGGAGGGGAATGCGACAATGTTCCGCGTGCGGGCATCGCCAAGGACAGACCATGACGCCCAGGATTCCGCATCGGTGAAGAATTCGAACGTATTTTCCTGTGTCTGGATGTCATTTTCGACACGCGTTGCTTTCAAGGTCAGCTCTTTGTCGCCATCGGGCGAGCGCCACTGTCCGGCGAGGTAGTAGCTGTCACGCTCACGATCAATTCGCGAATCGCGTGCTTGCCATCCGCCCGGAAGCGCAATCGTCGATCCGGGCACATCTGGATTGGGGATTGCCAGAAGTGGTCCATATTGGAAGCCATTCACGGCTGAATTCAACTCCGAGGTCGAGAACGAACCCAGCAGACCAAACTCGCCAGCATCAGTTTCCCAGCGATCGCCGAGGATAACACTGAAGCCTGGTGAAAATTCCTCGCGCAAATCAGTATAGGTTCCGTCGGCGACGATAACGGCAACGCGGCCATCACGGTCGAACGGCTCCAAAGTCCGTAGGTTCACGGTACCTGCAATGCCGCCTTCAATCATGTCGGCAGTCTGGTTCTTGAACACGTCAACCGCGCCAATCAGTTCCGGTGGGATACTCGCCCATTCCAGTGCGCGTCCGCCATTCGCAGAGAAGGCGTCGCGTCCGTTAAACTCGGAGCGAACATATTGCAGACCGCGGACAATGTTGCCTGAGCCTTCTGGCGACGGGAAGTCACCATCGCTGCCGCCGAGGTCAAATCGCTGGGTCACAACACCTGGTACGCGAGCAAGCGCTTCGGCAACCGAAAGGTCCGGAAGCTGCGAGACGTCCGATGCGGTGATGGAATCAACGAATGTGTCTGAGTCACGCTTCAGGTTTCGAGCGGTTTGCAGCGCGCCGCGAACACCTTGAACGACGACGACGTCCTGCCTGGCCTCATCAACTTCGTCCGTGTTATCGCTAACATCTTCTACCACAGGCTCTTCTGCCGGGTCCGCGGCTTGCGCCCACGCGCTCTGAAGGCCGATGGCCATCAGTGCTGTCGTTCCGAGTAGCATGAATTTGTTTGGCCCTGTGCGGCCAAGTCTGTTTTTCGAGTTCACTGATTTACCTCCCTGATCGAATTCAGTGATATTTTTTTGGTTGAGCTGATCATTTGGCGCCAGCTCTTGTTTCGGATCAAATGCCTGACCCTGTTGTGTTCTAGCTCGTTGCGTTCAATATTCCATGTGGGATACCAAACGATATTGTGTGTTGTGGTAGCGCTATCATTTTTTCTCCCATTAAGGCAAGAGGGAGTCATGAAACTGAAACATAAATTCTCGATGAGAGCGTCGGCGTGACCGGAATTAGCAAGATTTGTATCCTTGGCGGTGGGACAGCAGGCTGGATGACAGCGTCTGCACTTTCCAATAAATTCAGGCATTTGGGCCTCGAAATCCAGCTTGTGGAATCCGATCAGATCGGCACGATCGGTGTCGGTGAGGCAACTTTGCCACACATCCGTTTTTTTAACCGAACGCTCGGAATCGACGAACGCAGCTTCATGCAGTCGACCGAAGCGACGTTTAAGCTAGGCATCCAATTTTGCGACTGGGGACGACTCGGAGACCGCTATATTCATCCATTTGGCGACTATGGTCTGCCGCTTCATGGGTTGGATTTTCATCAACTCTGGTTGCGGCGCTCCCGCCCGGGTGCGGCCTCCAGGCGGGAGGACTACTCCTCTCGGATGGGCGCGGCGGAGCAGGGGCGCTGTCAGATCCCCGGAGACGACAATACCAAGATCGGGTCCAATTTTGGTTATGCCTACCAATTCGATTCGAGTCTGTACGCCAAGTTTCTACGCGCGTTCAGCGAGGCGAATGGCGTGGTCCGAACTGAAGGCAAGGTTGTAAGTGCGCAGCGAGATGCTCGGAATGGTATTATCCTCGATGTCGCCCTCGAAAGCGGGAGCCGGATCGAGGCCGACCTGTTTATTGATTGCTCCGGATTTCGCGGCGTCTTGATTGAGCAGGAATTGAAGACCGGATATGACGACTGGAGTCAGTGGCTGCCCTGTAACCGAGCTGTCGCTGTCCCGTGCGAAGCGCATGGCAAGCTATTGCCCTATACCAGGGCGACGGCACGCAAAGCAGGATGGCAGTGGCGCATTCCGCTACAGCACCGCACCGGCAATGGACATGTCTACTGGAACGAGTTCATTTCGGATGATGAGGCGACTCCCCAATTAATGAGCACGCTGGAAGGTCCGGCGCTTGCCGAACCGAAGCCGCTTTTCTTCAAAACCGGGCGACGGCGAAAATTCTGGAACAAGAACGTGGTCAGCATTGGCCTGTCAGGCGGATTTCTGGAGCCTCTGGAATCGACATCCATTCATCTCATCCAGGAAGGAATCACGGCCCTGATCGAGCTGTTCCCTGTCGATACGATCCGGACGCTTGATGTTGAGGAATATAATCGCAAGATGGCGCTCAATTTCGAGCGCGTGCGCGACTTCCTGTTACTGCACTATGTTGCGACCCAGCGCGATGATTCCGAGATGTGGCGCTATTTCAGAAACATGACATTGCCGGACAGTTTGCAGGAGAAGATCGACGCCTGGCTCACACGCGGCTATGTGCTCAATTATGAGTTCGGCGTGTTCCTGCCACCGAGCTGGATCGCAGTGATGCTGGGACAGAATCTGCTGCCGAAGGCCTATGACCCGCGTGCGGACCGTCTGGCCTTGTCCGACCTGGCGAATGCGTTGCAAAGAGTCAAAACCGAAACCGCCCACGCAGTTGCCGACACGCCGGAGCACTCTGATTTTCTGTCACGATACGGGGCCGCTTCACACTCCATGCCCTTGCAGGCGTCCGCTCAAGCAGGATCAGAGGGGGCAGGAGGGTGAGCGCGGCTGAACGCACCTTGGTGATAGCTGGTGGCGGGCTTGCTGGTCGCATGACGGCGCTGGGTCTGGCGCGAAGCCTCAGCGATGCCTGCCAGATCGTCCTTCTGGAGGATGCGGGCGACGCGCGATATGATCTCTTCTACGGCAGTGTGACCGCGCCGACCGGATATGAATTCTATCGCACGCTTGGCCTGGCTGAGCCGACACTTTTTCTGAACAGCGCGACGTCATTTTCATATGGGACGCTCTATCAGAACTGGCCGGCAACGAATGCCGACTGGTTGCAATGTCACCATCTGACTTTCCCGGTGATTTCTGGTGTGCCGCTCCAGCACCATCTGACGCAACACGGAGCGCCGCTTGAGCCGCTCTTGATTTCAGCGCAGGCCGCGCGCAGAGGCGTATTCGCGCATCCTCCGCAGGACCGACGCTCCGCGCTGTCACGCGCCGAGTACGGCTACCAGTTCAGCGACACCGAGTGGACGGCGCTTCTTGGGCGGGCGCTCGATGAGAGTCAGGTCAGGCGGGTGAGTGGCGACATTGCCGAAATAGAGACCGATGGCGGTCACATACGGGCCGTGCGCGTGAGCACAGGCGAGCACTTCTCTGGGGACCTTTATATTGATTGCACCGGTCCTGCGCGGCGATTGGCGAATGCGGTCGGCGGGAGCTATCTTGGCGAGCGAGATATACTGGCGAGCCGTTCCGAAGCGCGCACTGACCGGCTCGGTTCACCGCACCGCACGGTTGAGGCAAATGGCGATGGATGGGATTCGACGAGCCAGCTGGTAAATGCGATGCAGACATTAAGGGTGCGCGATGCGAGTCAGGGGCAAGGATCGGGCGAAGGGCTTTCTGTCTCGCTGGGGCGGCTGGATCAGCCCTGGCGAGGAAATTGTGTTGCGATCGGGCATTCTGCTGCCGTTCTCGAACCTTTGACAGTTGCCCCGATGATGCTCCTGCAACGCGATATCGAGCGCCTGCTTGATTTGGTACCTGCACTGGTTGATCAGGACATGGAGCGCAGAGAATTCAATCGCCGTTTCGAAAATGATGTGACCCATGCCGGTCTGTTTCAGGCCGCATTTTTTCGGTTAGATGAAAAGCTTGATACACCTTATTGGTCGGCCGCGCAGGCGTCGGCCCGTTCCGAAGCGCTTGATCGGAAAATCGATCAGTTTGAGAATCGCGGACTGTTGGTGCGATATGATCTCGAACCCTTTGATGATGAGGACTGGATGATTTTACATGCAGGCATGGGGCGGAGACCTTATCGCTATGACCGGCAACTTGACGGACATTCCGCCACCAACTCTGCGCGGCAATTGTCGGACATGAAACAGGCGGTTGAGCAGACAGTGTCACGCATGCCACCACATGAAATCTATGTTGCGAACCTGAAGCGGTATCTGGAGAAACAATCTAATGTCTGATGTCGGCGCAAATGCCATTCGGAAAATTGTGATTGTCGGCGGTGGCTCCGCGGGCTGGATGTCGGCCGCTGCACTGTCGAGCATGATGGCGCCGCGCGCGGTCGAGATTGTGCTGATCGAATCGGAACAGATCGGCACGATCGGAGTCGGCGAAGCGACCATTCCCGATGTGATCAATTTCAACGCAATGCTCGGCGTCGACGAGGCGGAGTTTTTGCGGGCGACAAATGGTACGTTTAAGCTCGGCATCGAGTTCGTGAATTGGGGGCGGATTGGCGATAGCTATTTTCATCCCTTTGGTCCGCATGGCGCCGACATGCGCGGGATTGATTTCCATCAATTCTGGCTGCGTTACCGCGAGGCGCATCCAGATAGCGAAATCGAAGATTTCAGCTTGAGCACGCTGGCTGCGAAGCAGTTCAAGTTCACGCGTCCGAACAATGATCCGCGATCGGTGCTCTCTCAGTTACGGTATGCGTATCATTTTGATGCGACGGCCTATGCTAGGTTCTTGCGGACCTATTCGGAGGCACGCGGCGCAAAGCGCGTTGAAGGCAAGGTCGTAGATGTCTTGTGCCACCCCGAGACCGGCTTTGTGTCCAGCGTCCAACTGGAGAGCGGCGAACAGGTTGCTGGTGACCTTTTCATCGATTGCACCGGTTTTCGTGCGCTTCTGTTTGAGAAAACGCTGGGTGTCGGGTTCGAGGACTGGGCTCACTGGCTGCCATGCGACACGGCGCAGACAATTGCCTGCGAACGCACCAGCGAGATCTGGCCGTACACGCGTTCGACGGCCAAGTCTGCGGGATGGCAATGGCGGATTCCGACGCAGAACCGGACCGGCAATGGTCACATTTATTCAACCGATCTGCTCGATGACGAGCGCGCGATTGAAAGCCTGCTTAAGGATCTTGATGGTGCTCCGATCGGTTCGCCGAGAAAGATCAAATTCCGAACCGGGCGTCGAACCAGGTTCTGGGACAAGAATTGTATCGCGATCGGCCTGTCTGGCGGGTTCCTTGAGCCGCTGGAATCGACGTCATTGTATTTAATTCAAGAGGGGGTGAGCAAGCTCATCTCCCTGTTTCCGGGCCTCGACATGCCGACGGCAGTCCGTAACGAGTATAACGGGCAGCTGATCAAGAAGTTCGATCAGGTTCGCGACTTCATCATCCTTCACTATAAGGCGACTGAGCGAGATGACAGCGACTTCTGGAACTATTGCCGGACCATGGAAATCCCTGACAGTCTGGCCCAGAAGATGGAGCTGTTTCGCGAGGCGGGACGGGTGTTTCGATATGAGGATGAACTGTTCGCGAAGCCGAGCTGGGTCGCCGTCATGTTGGGGCAGAATATATACCCGCGGACGATTGATCCCTTCGTCAGCGAAATCGACACGAACGAAATTTCCCGCAGTCTCGGCTCGATGCAGGCGGCGATGGAGCGGGCCACAACAAGCATGCCGACGCATACATCATTTCTGAGCAATTATGCGCGTGCCGAAGCGGCGATGGCAGGACAATAGGATGAGTTTATGGAAGACCTGAGTATCAAGGAGATTGTTATCGTCGGTGGCGGCACTGCAGGTTGGATGGCTGCGTCTGCCCTCTCGATCCTATTGCGCGATCCGTCGATCAAGATCCGCCTGGTCGAGTCCGATCAGATTGGGATCGTGGGCGTTGGCGAAGCGACCATCCCGCATATCCGCTATTTCAACCGGCTGGTGAACCTCGACGAGAGTGATTTTCTCCGCAAGACCAATGCGACGTTCAAGCTCGGTATCGAGTTCGTGAACTGGGGACAGGTGGGTGACCGATATTTCCATCCGTTCGCGCCTTACGGCACCAATATGGATGGTATCCATTTCCATCACTATTGGCTGAAACATGCCATGAAGGAGGGTGCGCCCGGGGCTGGCGAATATAATCTGCCTGTGCTCGCATCGCGGCAATCAAAGTTCGTCCATCCGCAACCGAACATACCGGGGCCGCTCGCTACGCTGGAATATGCCTATCAATTCGACGCCACACTCTATGGTCAGTACATGCGAGGCCTAGCGGAATCGCGCGGCGTTAAGCGAATCGAAGGCAAGGTCGTTGAGGTGCATCAGCGTGCAGAGGACGGGTTCATCGAAAGCGTTGAACTTGAATCAGGCGAACGCGTCGCGGGTGAATTATTCATCGACTGTACCGGGTTTCGCGGCTTGTTGATCGAGCAGACTCTCAAGACGGGCTATATCGACTGGTCCCAATACTTGCCGGTCGATCGCGCTGTGGCGCAGGCCTGCGAACTGGATGGTCCTCCGGTTCCATATACGCGTTCGACCGCGCATAAGGCGGGGTGGCAGTGGCGGATCCCGTTGCAGAATCGCATTGGCAACGGGCATGTCTATTGCAGCGAGTATATCAGCGATGATGAAGCCTATGCGACGCTATCTAAGAACCTCGACGGCGCGCCAAGGGCGGAGCCTAAGTTCTTGCGATTCAAGACCGGCATCCGCAAGAAATCCTGGAACAAGAATGTCGTCGCACTAGGGCTGTCCGCAGGGTTCCTCGAGCCCTTGGAATCGACCTCGATCCATCTCATTCAGACCGCCATCGCGCGACTGATGACGAATCTTCCCGACAAGAAATTCAACCAGTTGGACATTGATTATTACAATCAAAGGACGTTGGTGGAGTTTGAACAGGTCCGCGATTTCCTGATAC
>CAYGKE010000116.1:0-8294 GCA_964350465.1 uncultured Hyphomonas sp. | reverse complement strand
CCCAGCCCGCACATCCCCGAGCCCTGGCCCCGAATCAGAATAGTTTTCATCATAATAGCAGCCTCATTGAGAACTTGTTGATCTCGCCCCTGAACATGTTCTGCTTGCACGGACCAATCTGAACGGTGTTTGAATGATACTCAACTTGTTTTGGTCAGTTTGGCAATCAGTCGCGCGCGCTCGTCCGGTATACCCTTGTGAACAGCTGAGAATAGTCTGTGCATCAGGAAATACCCAGTCAGGGCAAGACCTTCTTGCACCATTTCAGGTGTCGCTGGGGCCGATGGATCGATCAGGAAGGCCGGTAATGGAAACAGGCGATCAACAAACTCGCCCGCCTCTGATCCGCGCACCGCCCGCCCGGTCTTTGGCGAGACATGGGTCAGCCCGTCATTGGCGCCAGACAGCGCGCAGGATTCCAGATCCAACCCGAAACCAAGCGCCGATAACAGGCCGAGCTCCCAGCGCGCGTAGAGGGCAGGCCATAGTTCCTTCTCGCTAAGCGTATCAAGCAGCACTGTCGTCGGTTCGTACACCGCCGAGCCCGCCATATCGCCTTCATCGACCGCGCCGCGCAATAGAGCCGCAATCGTGGTCACAGCCTTCAGCGACAGGGCGTTATCGAGGTAGAGCGACGCGCGGCTGACTTTCATCTCCGCGACTTCAAATCGCCCAAGCTGCTCTTCCAGTCGCCCGGTCCATGCCACTTCGAGTGTGTTTCCGGGTTCAAAGTGCGGGCGTTTTTTGCGGCTAGCTCCGCCATAGACAAGCCCGGATCGCCGACCATTTGTCGCCGTCAGCACATCCAGGATCAGGCCGCTCTCACCAAACCGGCGACCGCCAAGGATTAGAGCTTCATCGCGCCATTGCATCGGGGTGCCTGCTAGACATCAAACTCCAGCCCGAAAGCCGTATAGGCTTCCCGGCGTTCCTGCCATTTTGGGTCAACTTTCACGAACAGGATCAGATGCACAGTTTGGCCGAGGAGCTCCGACAGCTCTTCGCGCGCTGCCTTGCCAATCGCCTTGATCGATTGCCCGCCTTTGCCGAGCACCATGCCTTTATGCTGTTCGCGGGCAATGATGACCGCTTGCCTGATCCGCACGGAGCCATTGTCAAACGGCTCCCAGCTCTCTGTTTCTACCATCAACTGGTAGGGCAATTCCTGGTGCAGGCGCAGCATCAGTTTTTCGCGCGTGATCTCGGCCGCCAAGAGCCGTATCGGCAGGTCAGCCGTCTGTTCAGGCGGGTACAGCGCTGGACCATCCGGCATGCGCCCCGCAAGGACCGTCAATAGCCGCTCGACCCCGTCGCCATTTAGCGCCGACAGCATGAATATTTCTTCGTAGACGCCCGCTTCATTCAACTCCGACATGATCGGCAGGACTTTTTCATGCGGGAAAAGGTCAATCTTGTTGAGCGCGAGGAAAGCCTTGCGGCCGCTCTCTTTGAGGCTTTCCATGACGCGCCGGTCATCCTCGACCGACAGGCGCTCGGCGCCGCTCGCTTCATCCTTTGCAACGGCAACCCAGGCCGCAGCATCGATCAGGTGCACCACGGCGTCAGCCTCGTCGGCACCGGCCCAGGCGGCTTTGACCATCGCCCTGTCGAGGCGTTTCTTGGCGCGGAAGATGCCCGGTGTATCGACCAGGACAATTTGGGCGTCGCCATGATGTGCGACGCCGCGCACCGGAAAACGTGTGGTCTGAACCTTATGTGTAACGATCGCCACTTTGGCACCGACCAACCGGTTCACCAGGGTTGACTTGCCTGCATTCGGTGCCCCGATGATGGCGGCAAAACCGGCGCGGGCAATGTCTTCTGCTTCGGGCAAGGTCGAGGTGTCACTATCGGTCATTACGATCCAACATATCCAGTAGGGCGGAAGCAGCAGCCATCTCGGCATCCTGCTTGTTGCCCCCTTTAGCCTCTGCTTGACCGTGTCCGTCAACCTCGGCGCGCACGGTAAAGACCGGGGCGTGCGGTGGCCCGGCCTGATCAAGCACGGTATAGACGGCATATGGCGCCCGGTTCGCACCGCACCAATCGCTCAATCTTGTCTTGGGGTTGACCGTATCGTCCGCCTCGGCCTTGATCGCAGTGAATATCCAGTGGCGACGAATGAAGTCAGCCGCCGCATTCAGCCCGCCATCGCGATAGATCGCAGCGATCAGGGCTTCGACCGCATCGGAAACAGGCTTGTCATAACTGCCTTTCCTGTTGCCCTCCATTGAGCTGTCAAAAAACAGGTAGTTTCGCAGGCCAAATTGCTCGCCGACATCCGCGCAGGCTTCACCTGAGACCAGCCGGTGGAAAATCTTGGTCAGATAGCCTTCGCGTTCCTTCGGGAACCTCGCCGTCAGGACTTCTGCCATGACCAGGCCGAGAACCCGGTCACCCAGAAACTCCAGCCGCTGGTTCGAGAATTGCGCGTCGCCGTCATAATTGTCGATCAGGCTGGGATGGGTCAGGGCGCGATTAAGCCACCCCGCTTCGGTGAATGTGTAGCCAATCTTTCCTTCCAGTTCCGCCCGTTGTTCATCGCTCAGAACCGGACGTGACTTCGTCCTGGCCTTGCCAGCCGCACGCAGCCTGGTTCGCTTGGGGCGCGCGGGCTTCTTCATGGCTCTCTCGCCATTGGCAGGGCCTCGATAATGACCTGCGCTTCGGCCCAGGGATGGTCGTCAGTCATGGTTAGGTGGACCTGCGCACTATGCCCATCCGGGATCAGCTCAGCCAACCGGTCTGCCGCGCCTTCGGTTAGTTTGAGTGTCGGCTTGCCAGAGGGCAGATTGACAACTTCAATCATTTTCCAGTGGACCCCGCGCCGAGGAACCCCGGTGCCCAAGGCTTTGGCGCAGGCCTCTTTCGCGGCAAATCTCTTGGCATAGGTTTCTGCGGTAAGTCGCCGCCGCCGCGCCTTGGCGATCTCACCCTCCGTAAAGCAGCGCTTCTCGAACCGCTCACCGAAGCGGTCAAGCGACCCTTGAATGCGCTCGATATTGCAGAGGTCATTGCCGATCCCGATAATCATGCTTGCCCGCCATTGCGGGCTTCATCCATCAAGCGGCGCATCTCCCTGATGGACGCTTCAAGTCCGACAAACAGCGCTTCACCCATCAGAAAGTGACCGATATTCAGCTCTGCCAGCTCCGGGATGGCCGCGACCGGGCCGACATTCTCGAAGGTCAGGCCGTGCCCAGCATGTGGTTCAATCCCGCGCTTTTCTGCCTCGGTCGCGGCGACCCGCAGGCGGTCCAGCTCTTCGGCCAGTCCGTCCTTGTCGCCCGCCTGCCAAAGTTCGGCATAGCGACCGGTATGCAGTTCAACGACGGGCGCGCCGATAACTTCCGCAACCGCAATCTGTACGGGGTCCGGTTCGATAAATAGGGATACGCGCGCACCAGCCTGCCGCATTCTTGCAACCGCTGGTGTGACTTGATTGTGCAAGCCGGCAACATTCAGGCCGCCTTCGGTCGTGCGCTCCTCGCGCTTTTCCGGCACGAAACAGGCCGCATGCGGACCGAACCGTTCGCCGATTGTGATCATCTCGTCAGTGACCGCCATTTCAAGATTGATCGGCAGGTCACAGGCGGCGCGGACACGGTCCAGATCGTCATCGCGAATATGCCGGCGATCTTCGCGCAAGTGGATCGTGATACCGTCGGCCCCCGCCTTTTGTGCCAGTTCAGCCGCGCGTGCCGGGTCCGGATGGCCGCCGCCGCGGGCATTCCTGATCGTCGCAACATGGTCGATATTGACGCCAAGGCGCAGGTGATTGGTCACTGGGCAAGGCCTCTGCTGCCTGGCTTGTAAGCCGGAATGGCCTGCAATTCGGGAGGGAGGTCATCAGCGTCAAAATCAGGGAATTTGATCGCAGCGAGCGAAACCAGTTCACAGCCGACATCTGCCTCGCCGCCGCTACGGTCGATAATGCAAGACCCGCCCACCACTGTACCGGGCAGTTTGTTTAGGGCTTCGACAGTTTCGCGGAACGATAGACCCGTTGTGACAATATCCTCGGCAATCAGAACCCTGTCTTCTGCGCCGATCTCGAAACTGCGGCGCAATTCGAACGCGCCATCGACGCGCTCGACGAAGACGGCGCGGCACCCCAGATGGCGGGCCAGTTCATAGCTCGGAATGACGCCGCCCATGGCGGGGCCGACAACAACATCGATCTTGCCGAGGCGCTCGGTTACTTTTTTCGCCAGCGCCGCGCACAGTCGGGAAGACAGTTCAGGTTCGGAGAACACCAGTGCCTTTTGCAGGAAGATCGGACTTCGCCGCCCCGATGACAGTATAAAATGGCCTTCCAGCAATGCCCCGGCTTCCCGGAACACGTCCAGGACGTCTTCATTCGTCAAGATCAGTCTCCTCCAGGCGCTCAACCCGTTCGACCACAGCCAGAGAGCGCAGCGCCGCCTTGATTTGTTCGAGATGTCTTAGATCCTCGACTTCGATATCGAAGACAAGCTCTTGAAAATCGCCGTAGCGATCACGTGTCCGAACCCCCAGGATATTGCCGCCCGCTTGCGCAACGACTGAGCATTGCTGGGCCATGACACCCCTCTTGTCGACAGCATTTACGGAAATCCGGCCGACGGCGCGAACGCCGCTCTGGGCCAACTCATTCCATTTCAAATCGACCCACAGGTCAGGACGGTCATCATATTTGGCGATATTTCCGCAAAATATGGCGTGAACAACGATCCCTTTATCCGGTTCGCGGATACCGATGATCCGATCGCCGGGCAGGGGGTGACAGCATTCACCCAAATGCAGTGTGATGCCAGGTCGCAATCCGGCGCCAGTGATCAGGTCGGCGGCATGCTGGTCGTCCAGGGTGGTCGACTCTGCATTATCTTCACGGCTGAGTTCAACACCCGGAAAAGCAATGCCGATGACACGGTCGACGCTTTCATGACTGCGCCCGATTTCTTCAAACATGTTATCGAGACGATCATAGCCGGCACGTTCACTGACCTGGCGCATATCGACACCAACTGGATCAATATCGAGACGGCGCAGGGCGCGCTCCAGCATTCCCTTGCCGAGATTGGAGAATTCCCGAATCTCTTGATCGCGCCGCAGTTTGCGCTGCGCCGCGCGCGCCCGGCCGGTAACGGTCAGCGCCTCAAAACCCGCCATCGGTTGCGGCTCATTACGGCGATCAATCTCAACCACGTCACCGTTTTCAAGGATCGTTCTTGGGCTGCGAGCTTCACCATTAATTGTCGCACCAGCAAATGTATCGCCAATCGCTGTATGTACAGCATAGGCGAAGTCCAGTGGCATCGATCCTGCAGGCAGTAACACGAGCCGTCCGTTCGGTGTGAAAACAAATACGTGGGTGCGATACATCTCCATCTTGGCGTGTTCGAGGAAATCATTGGCGTCACCGCCATGCGACAGTAACTCGCCAAAGGCTCGCAAGTTCGCCGCTGGATCGAGGCCAGCCGCCTTGGACGATGCCGGGTCGAAGCCGTAGGCGCTGTTTTTGTAGGTCCAGTGCGCTGCCACCCCGCGCTCTGCAGTGTCGTCCATCTCTTCGGTGCGGATTTGTAGCTCGACTAGCCGGTTACCGCTTGCCCGAACCGTAGTGTGGAGCGAGGCATACCCGTTTGGTTTGGGCACTGAAATAAAGTCGCGAAAGCGGTCTGGCAGGCAAGCCCAGACTGTGTGGAAGAGGCCGAGCACTTTGTAGCATTCCTCGACTGTGCCAACCACGATGCGAAAGCCGAATATGTCCGCGACATTGCGAAATGAGATCGATTTTTTTTCGAGTTTACGCCAGATCGAATATGGCTCCTTGCGCCGTCCTCTGATGCGGGCGGCGATGCCCGCACCGTCCAGCAATTCACGGATCGCCAGCCGGATTCTTTCCAGGTCATTCTCGTTCTCGGCCTCCAGGGTTTCCAGCTGCTGCAGGATTTGTTGCCGTGCATTTGGGTGGAGCTGCTGGAACGCCAGGTCTTCCATTTCGGATGCCACATAGTGCAGTCCGATGCGCCGGGCGAGAGGCGCATAAAGGTCCATCGTCTCACGTGCGACGCGCAAACGGGCCTCTTCCTTTGGCTTGTGATGAAGCGTGCGCATATTGTGCAGGCGGTCGGCCAGTTTGACCAATAGGACGCGGATATCGCCGACGGTCGCCAGAATGAACTTCTGGAAATTCTCGGCCTGCTTGGAGACCTCGCTTTGATATTCGAGTTGGCCAAGCTTGGTGACGCCATCGACCAGTTCGGCGACATCCACGCCAAACTGAGCGTCGATATCTCCAAGGTTGACATCGTCGCAGTCTTCGACGGTATCGTGCAACAGCCCGGCCATGATCGTCGCTTCATCCAGTTTGATGGACGCGAGCAGCGTGGCGACCCGAACCGGGTGGGAATAATACGGATCACCCGACTGGCGCAGCTGGTCACCATGCTTTTCGCGGGCAAAGTCATAGGCGCGCAACAGGCGCTCCCGGTCGGCGTCGGGTTGATAGGCGAGGACTGTCTCGGCCAGCTCTTCGCGTGTCAGAAAGGGTTCGTCGTCGCGAGTGCCGCGCGGCGGTAATGTGTCGCGCGACCGATCCTCAAATCTGGCGGTCGCTATACCCATGATTGGTTACATTCGGTCGTCGCGGCCGGATTCGATCTCGGCCTGATAGGCGCGCATAACATCATCCTCGGTCGCGCTGGGGCCGGTTTCAAGCGCCAAACGATCTGCTTCGCGCTCTTCTTCTTCACCAGGGCGAACTTCCTGAAGATCTGCAATCAGCGATTCCCGGACGACTTTCAGATCGACACTTGTCTCGGCAATTTCGCGCAGGGACACGACTGGGTCTTTGTCATTGTCTCGCTCGACTGTGATCGGCGACCCTTCACGGATCATCCGCGCGCGCTGCGCTGCCATGAGGATCAGGTCAAATCGGTTTGGAATTTTGTCGACGCAATCTTCGACGGTAACACGGGCCATGCAAATCTCCTGTAGCCGATCTTTATATGCGGTGCAGCAGAGCAGTGCAACCCGAACTTGCATTCATTTCTGGCCACGCCTAGTCCTATGCACAGAAGTCAAAAAGTGCATATATTACAGTGTTTTTGAGGCGCGCTGGTCGGTTTTCACGGCGCGCAGGCACTGCCGCGGGGAAGACGCCGAATGACCATACCAGCTGAGGCGCCCAGAGATTGCCCGCTTTGTCCACGCCTTGCCGCCTTTCGGGCCGACAGCGCTGTGAAGCAACCGGACTGGTTCAACGGCGCGGTTCCAAGCTTTGGTGATGCGGCCGCAGAGCTGCTCGTCATCGGCCTCGCGCCGGGCCTCACCGGAGCCAACCGGACCGGCCGACCGTTCACGGGCGACTGGGCTGGAGACCTGCTCTACGCGACCCTGGACAAGTTCGGATTCTCCTCAGGCGCTTATGACAAGCGCGCGGATGACGGCTTGACGCTCAAGAGCGCCATGATCACCAATGCCGTGCGCTGTGTCCCGCCGCAGAACAAGCCGGTTGGCGCCGAGATCAACCAGTGTCGTCCCTTCCTGCAGGCGCGCATGCAGGCCCTGCCAAACCTCAAGGTGATGCTCTGCCTCGGCAAGATCAGCCATGACTCAACGGTCCGCAGCCTCGGTCTGAAATTGAAGGATCACCCGTTCGGACATGGCAGCGAGTATGCCCTGGCGAATGGCCAGATCCTGCTCTCCTCCTATCATTGTTCGCGCTACAACACGAACACGCGGCGTCTGACCGAGGAGATGTTCGAACAGGTGTTTGCGCGGGTCAAAGCGCTGATCTCTGCCTGATCGCTTGCGCGTCGGCGTGATGCTGGTTAACCCTAGAACATTACCGGTTGAGGGGAGGAGCCCAGATGAACGGACTTTTGATTATCCTTGGTGTGATTGCGGCTTTGGCCGTGTTCGTCATCATGATTTACAACGGCCTTGTCGCGAAGCGCCAGCGCTGCAATCAGGCTTTTGCCGATATCGACGTGCAACTCAAACAGCGCCAGGACCTCGTTCCCAATCTGGTTGAAACCGTCAAAGGCTATGCCAGCCATGAGAAAGAAACGCTCGACGCCGTGATCAGCGCGCGGAACGCCGCCGTAAGTGCCAACACGCCTGGCGAAATGGGCGCGGCTGAAGGCATGCTGGGTCAGGCTCTGGGCAAACTGTTTGCCTTGGCTGAGGCCTATCCCGACCTCAAGGCGAATACCAACTTCCTGGATTTGCAGGATGAGCTGTCGCAGATTGAAGACAAGATCGCCGCCGCGCGCCGGTTCTACAACTCTGCTGTCCAGGACTACAAC
>CAYGKE010000115.1:0-8370 GCA_964350465.1 uncultured Hyphomonas sp. | reverse complement strand
GTCATAGCCCGATCTCCACGAACAAGGTCGACAGGACGTAATTTGTGGCCAGGATCAGAACGGCAGCGCCAACCATGGCGAAGGTCGCTGCGCGGCCGACACCTGTTGCGCCAGCCGAGGATTTATCGCCATGATAACAGCCCATCAGTGCGATGATGCCGCCAAAGAACACGGCTTTGATCAGGCCGACCATGACGTCTTCGGTGGTGACGAAATCGAGCGTATTGCGCAAATAGGTCGTCGAATCGAAATCCAGTCCCCAGACGCTGACGGCCCAGCCGCCCAGCACGCCGATTATGTCGGCGACAATCACCAGCAGAGGAAGCGTGATGACGCCTGCCAGAAAACGCGGCGCGTAGAGATATCGGTAGGGATTGGCGGACAGGGTTTTCAGGGCGTCGATCTGTTCGGTGACGCGCATGGCGCCAATTTCAGCGGCGATCCCTGCAGAGACCCGCCCGGCAAGCATCAGGCCGGTAATCGTTACGCCAAGCTCCCGCGTGATGCCGAGAACCACGATATTGGGGACAAACTGCTCAGCGCCATAGCGGCTGCCGCCTGTATAGATGTTGAGCGCCAGGGCGGCGCCAATGAAGACAGCCGAGAGGCCGACGACGGGAAGCGAATAAAACCCGATTGCCACCATCTGGCGCAGGATCTGGGCCGGATACCAGCGTGGTGTAAATGCTGCGAGTTTTACCCGGCCAGCAAAGATCGAAAGCCGCCCAATCTCACCCATCAGGCCGAGCACAGCTGCGCCGAGCATGCGTAGAGGGTTGGGTATGGCCATACTAGGTTTCGTAGGTGCGTTTGACACGTGGCGTTAGTCCTGTGGTGAGTTCGTATCCAATCGTACCAGCGAAGCTGGCCTGTTCTTCCAGGGGGGCGTGCGGCCCGATGATCTGGGCGAAAACCCCCGGTCTTGCAAGATGCTGCGCTGCATTGACATCAATTGTCATCAAATCCATCGATATCCGGCCCATGATCTTGCAGCGTTGATCGCCAAGCGCCGCAAAGCCTGCATTTGATGCGGCGCGCGGGAAGCCGTCGCCATAGCCAAGCGCGATTGTGGCCAGCAATGTGTCGTCGGCAAGGGTGCAGGTCGCCCCGTAGCCCACCGTCTCACCGCGTTTGGCGCGGCGCACTTGCAGGATCGGCGCTTCCAGGGTCATGCCGGGCTTCAAACTTATGCCAGAGGGCGGATGCCCGCCGCCATAAAGCGCAATGCCCGGCCGGGTGAGGTTGCGGTGATAGTCAGACCCCAGCCAGATGCCGCCGGAATTGGCGAGGCTGGTTGGGATGTCCGGGAACTCTGCGCTGATTTCATTCAGGCGCTGGCTTTGTGACTGATTGAGGGGCGAGGCTGCATCTTCAGAGCTGATGAGGTGGCTGATGATCAGGGCAGGGGGCAGCGCCGCCGTCGCGTCCTTGATCGCCGCAAGATCCTGCCGCGGCAGACCGAGCCGGTTCATGCCTGTATCAAAGTGCAGGGCGTAGCCGTCACGCAGTTTCATGCCTGCTTGCAGCCACGACACCAAAATCTCGAACTGAGCTGCGGCGTTGATGACAGGGGTCAGGGCGTGCGCTTGATACGTTCTGTCGGCACCGGCGTCTGGTCCGTTGAGGACATAGATGAGTGGATTTGGACCCAGCGCCTTTCGTGCCGCAATGCCCTCGAACGCGTGGGCAACAAAGAAATGATCACAGCCGGCGCTGTGCAGCGCCTCAGCGACCTCAGCAAGACCATGGCCATAGGCGTCGGCCTTGATCACGCCGCCAGCGACAGCGCCGGGCTGAGCAGCCCGCACCGTTCGCCAGTTATCAGCGATATTGTCTAGATGAATGCGCGCGCGCGGACGAAGGCTCATGCGGACCTGAATAGCCAGCTTTGTGGCCAATGTAAGCCCTACGCGTAATCGTCTTGCGGCTGCTTGGCGAGATTGCCGAAGCGGGTGACATTGGCGTCGAATGACAGGACCACGCGGCCAATTGGGCCGTGCCGCTGTTTGCCGATAATCACCTCAGCCGTGCCATAGACCTGGTCCATGCGTTCGCGCCACTGCGCCCATTTCTCATTCGAGGCGAGATCGGAAGGATCGGCCTGGGGTTCCGTCCGTTCGAGATAATAGGACTCGCGGTAAACAAACATGACGACATCGGCGTCCTGCTCAATCGAGCCGGATTCACGCAGGTCAGACAGTTGCGGGCGTTTATCGTCACGTTGTTCGACCGCGCGCGACAACTGCGAGAGTGCCACGACAGGGACATTCAGTTCCTTGGCGAGGGCCTTTAGTGTCGTGGTGATCTGGGTCACTTCCTGAACCCGGTTTTCGCTTTGCTTGCCACTGGTTCCGGAGAGGAGCTGCAAATAGTCTATGACGATCATATCGAGGCCAACCGAGCGATGCAGACGGCGGGCCCGCGCGGCGAGCTGGCTGACAGATATGCCGCCCTGGTCATCGATATAAAGCGGCAGGTTCTGCAGCTCCTGCGTTGCTTCACGCAGGGTCTCAAAGTCATGCTTGTTGAGGTCACCCTGGCGAATGCGGTGGGCGTTGATGCCGGTCCGCTCGGCGACGATCCGTGTCGCGAGTTGTTCGGATGACATTTCCAGTGAAAAGAACGCGACAACGGCGCCGGCGACGGTTTTCTTGGAGCCGTCTTCCTGCGTTTCACGCCGGCAGGCTGATGCCGCATTGTACGCGATATTGGTCGCCAGCGACGTCTTCCCCATGGAGGGTCGCCCTGCCAGAATGACCAGATCCGACCCGTGTAGCCCGCCAAGCTTATGGTCGAGTTCATCCAGCTGCGTTGCAATGCCGGCAATCTTGCCATCACGCTTGAAGGCCGCCTCGGCCATCTGGAGCGACTCTGTCAGCGCCTCAGCGAAGCTGGAGAAGCCGCGCCCGGTCGAGCCGCGCTCGGCAAGGTCAAACAGTTGCCGTTCTGCAACTTCAATCTGCTGGGCACCATCGGTTTCGCGGTCATGAACCATGGCGCGCGACTGGACGCCGGCGCCGATATTGATCAGTTCCCGCCGCATGGCGAGGTCGCGAATGATCCGCGCATAATCCTGTACTTCCGGGCCGAACGCGGCGCTATCGAGAAGCTCGGCGAGGTATTGCGCGCCGCCAATTGCGGTCAGGCGCTCATCTTTTTCAAATTGCTCGCGCAGGGTGACGCCGTCCGCGACCCGGCCATTCTGGATCAGCAATTGGCAGGCTGAAAAGATTTCCTCGTGCGCGGGCGCATAGAAATCTGTCGGGCGCAGGAAGTCGGCGACCCGCTGAAACGCATTATTGTCATACAGGATTGAGCCAATAACAGCGGCTTCTGCAGACAGGTTATGGGGGAGATCAGGGGCTTGATCTTCCGGCGAATTGATCGGTGCGATAGCGGTGCTCATGGCGACGATAAATACCCCGTATGCGGAAGAATATCAGACTTGACTTTGGGGTGTTCGGTTGCCGTTCCCCGGTGTCCACAATTAGGTGATTCGTTGTGGTTAACGAACCGTTAACAAAATAGGGGCGCTCCATGTCCGGGGCGCCCCTATTCAAGTTTTTTTGCAGTTCTTACTCGTCGCCTTCAGGCGCGGTATCAAGTTCGGCTGCGGCTTCGGCGATTTCAGAGGCCTGTTCTTTGGTCGCAGCCTGCTGCTCATTCTGAAGCGTTTCGATGATATTCTCGCCAGCGGCCTGGCGCTCGGCCTCATCTGTTGAACGCGCAACATTGATCGTGATCTCAACGCGCACTTCAGCGTGAAGCCGGATACCAACTTCATGCAAGCCAATCGTCTTGATCGGCGCATTCAGGCGAACCTGTTCGCGCTTGATCTTGTGATCGTTCTCTGCTGCGACTTCGACGATATCGCGGGCCGTCACGGAGCCATAAAGCTGCCCGGTCGCGCCAGATTGGCGGATCATCACGAATGTCTGGCCTTCCAGCGCCTTGCCGGCAGCTTCAGCGGAGTTGCGGGCTTCGGCATTGCGTTGTTCCAGAACTTCACGTTCGGCTTCAAACCGTGCGCGGTTCTGGGCGTTGGCGACGAGAGCCTTGCCATTTGGCAGCAGGAAATTGCGCGCAAAACCGTTTTTGACGTTCACTTCGTCGCCAAGGTTGCCGAGATTTTCAACACGCTCGAGGAGGATGATTTGCATGAGAGCCTCCTATTTCACTGTGAACGGAAGCAGAGCAAGAATGCGGGCGCGTTTTATGGCACGGGCAAGCTTGCGCTGGTTCTTGAAGTTTACAGCCGTGATCCGGGACGGGACAATCTTGCCCTTTTCGGAGATATAGCGCTGCAGTGTTTTGACATCCTTATAGTCAATCTTCGGGGCTTTCGCGCCGGAAAATGGATCAACCTTGCGACGACGACCGAATGACCGGCGGGCCGGGATGTTGGTGATATTCATGCCAGAGGCGTTTCTGGAAGCCATGGTACTTGTTCCTTCCTCTAGTCGTCGCGGCGTGGACCGCGATCAGGACGATCGCCGCGATCTTTGCGGGACATAACGGGGGATGGGGTCTCATCCAGCTCGTCAACGCGAATGGTCATGTAGCGCATAACATCATCTGAAATGCGGTGCTGACGCTCAAGCTCGTGGATGGCCGCAGCTGGTCCAGCGATATTGAACAGGGAATAGTGTCCCTTGCGTTGTTTGTTGATTGGGTAGGCAAGATTGCGCAGACCCCAATATTCGGTCTTCTCGACCTTTGCGCCTTGTTCGCTGAGGAAAGAGGTGAGCTCTTCCATCAGGGTCTCAACCTGCGCAGGTGAGATGTCCGGCCTCGCTATGAGGACGTGTTCGTAGAAAGCCATATTGTGTTCCCAAAGTTCTGGATTGCGGCGCTAGTCCTGCGGGAAACAGGTCTGGCGATGGCCCCTCGTCACCGGCTCATTCCGGAATTGAGGACCGCAACCCTTGCGAAGCGGCTCGTAAAGCGCAAAACCGGGTCAAAATCAAGCGTCTTGCGCACTGTCGCGCAGCGACTTAAGCGGGCGCAAATCGTATTGGAGGTGCAGGTGAGCCGTTTCGCATTTATCTTCCCCGGGCAGGGCAGTCAGTTTATTGGCATGGGCAAGGATCTGGCCGAGGCTTATCCAGCCGCGAAAGCCATTTTTGACGAAATTGATGAAGCATTGGGACAGAACTTGTCAGGCCTGATGTGGTCAGGATCGGAAGATGACCTGAAGCTGACGGCGAACACGCAGCCTGCGCTGATGGCGGTCAGTGTCGCTGCGGCGCGGGCGCTTGAAGCAGAGCACGGCATTGGCGCTGACCGCGCAGAGTTTGTCGCTGGGCACTCTCTCGGCGAATATTCAGCGCTGGCCTCGACCGGTGCCATCGCAGTTGCTGACTGCGCGCGGGTTCTGCGTATTCGGGGCAATGCCATGCAGGATGCCGTGCCAGCCGGTCAGGGCGCCATGGCGGCGCTGCTCGGTGCCAGCCCTGAGCAGGCTGCTGAGCTATGTGCGATTGGTGCGCAAGCCGGGGTTTGTGAAATCGCCAATGATAATGCGCCGGGTCAGATTGTGATCTCTGGTAGCAAGGCAGCGATCGAGCGCGCCTGTGAAAATGCCAAGGAGTTGGGGATCAAGAAAGCGGTGCCTTTGCCTGTCAGTGCGCCTTTTCACTGTTCTCTTATGCAACCCGCCGCCGATGCGATGGCTGAGGCGCTGGCTGGCATCGATATCAAGGCCCCGTCTTCGCCTCTGGTGGCGAACGTGACCGCACAAGCTGGCAGCGATCCAGAAGCAATCCGCGATCAGCTTGTGGCGCAAGTCACGGGGCAGGTGCGCTGGACTGAAAGTGCGCAATATATGGCTGCGGCAGGGGTCGAGATGATGATCGAAACGGGCGCTGGGAAAGTGCTCAGCGTCATGAATCGGCGGACCGTGAGAGATGTCGAGGGCCTGACCATGGGCACACCGGAAGAAATTGGCGCGATCGCTGAGCGGCTGAATGCATAGGAGAAGAAAAGATGTTTGATCTGACAGGAAAAACAGCGCTGGTAACTGGCGCAACAGGCGGAATTGGTGAAGCAATTGCGCGGACCATGCATGCAGCTGGGGCCGAAATTGTGCTCTCCGGGCGCAACACGGGGAAGCTGGAGGCGCTTGATGGCGAACTTGGCGGGCGAGTTCATATTGCCGCATCCGATCTTTCAGATCCCGACCAGGCCGCCGCCCTGGTTGGTCCCGCGAGCGAGAAAGCAGGAAAGCTCGACGTGCTTGTCGCCAATGCCGGGGTCACTCGCGACAAACTTCTGATGCAGATGAAGGACGAAGATTTCCAGGACATTATCCGGGTCAATCTGGAGAGTTATTTCCGGCTTTGCCGGAAAGCCGTCCGCCCTATGATGAAGGCGCGCGGTGGACGGATTATCGGCATCGCGTCGATTGTCGGTGTGACCGGAAATCCCGGGCAAGCGAATTATTGTGCCTCCAAAGCCGGGATGATCGGTTTCACAAAGTCGATGGCGCAAGAGGTCGCGAGCCGGGGTATTACGGCGAATTGTATCGCCCCTGGCTTCATTCAATCGCCGATGACGGATGTTCTTCCGGATGCCCAAAAAGAAGCGCTGATGGGGCAAATTCCGGCGGGCAGATTGGGGCAAGGCGCGGACATTGCAGCTGCTGCTGTATATCTTGCATCAGATGAGGCTTCCTATGTCACAGGACAGACCCTACATGTGAATGGTGGCATGGCCATGATCTAGTGGTGATGCAAACAACAGCGCACTAGGGCTTGGCGTTGGCGCAAAGTGTGTGCTAACCGCAACACAAGGCCAGAATCGGCTTTTCTTTCAGGCTGTATCAGAGAGGTATCCATGTCTGACGTTCTTGAGCGTGTTAAAAAAATTGTTGTCGAAAATCTCGACGTTGAAGGTGACAAGGTTACAGAGCCTGCGAGCTTTATTGACGACCTGGGTGCAGACTCACTCGATCTCGTCGAGCTGGTCATGGCCTTCGAGGAAGAATTCAATATCGAGATCCCTGACGACGTTCAGGAAAGCATCCGCACCGTCGGTGATGCTGTGACGCACATCAAGGCCCACGTTTCCTAAGAGGCTTCATCTATGCGCCGCGTTGTCGTTACAGGCATTGGAATAGTATCCCCGCTCGCCGCAAATCGTGAGGCCACCTGGGAAAGATTGATTGCGGGCCAGTCTGGTGCTGGCCCAATTGATGCTTTCGATCCCTCTGACGTAGCGAGCAAAATCGCCTGTCAGGTGCCTTACAAGAGCGGACGTGGCGGTGGGTCAGCTGATGATCCACATGCTTTTGATCCGGATCTGACGGCCACTGCCAAAGAGCGGCGGCGTATTGATGAGTTTATTCTATACGGAATGGCAGCTGCAGATGAAGCTGTTGCTGATTCTGGCTGGGTTGCCGAAACCGACGAGCAAAAGGAGCGCACAGGCGTTCTGATTGGGTCGGGAATTGGCGGCTTGCAGAGCATTTATGATACGGCGATTACACTGCATACGCAGGGGGCTCGCCGTGTCAGCCCATTCTTTATTCCGTCGTCACTGATCAATCTGGCCTCCGGACAGGTTTCCATCCGGCATGGTTTTAAAGGCCCCAATCATTCCGTCGTTACCGCCTGTGCCACAGGCGCTCATGCGATTGGCGATTCGGCGCGCCTGATTGAATATGGCGACGCTGATGTCATGGTCGCTGGCGGTGCTGAAGCCGTCATTTGCGAAATCGCAATTGCAGGTTTCTGCGCGGCAAAGGCCATGTCGACAAATTTCAATGACCAACCGACACGCGCCTCGCGGCCATATGACAAGGACCGAGATGGTTTTGTCATGGGCGAAGGCGCAGCTGTATTGATCCTTGAAGAATACGAGCATGCCAAAGCTCGCGGCGCGAAGATGTATGCCGAGATCGCCGGTTATGGTCTGACTGGGGACGCCTATCACATTACGGCGCCTGCCGAGGGTTCTGAAGGTGGCTACCGCGCGATGAAAATGGCGGCGGGTCATGCCAAGCGCAATTGCAATGTCGCGCTGGAAGATATCGACTATGTCAACGCGCACGGGACCTCGACGCCCAAGGGAGACGAGGGTGAGGTCGGGGCCGTCGAACGCCTGTTCGGTGACCACTCGAAGAACCTGTCATTGTCGTCGACCAAATCTGCGGTTGGGCATTTGCTTGGCGGAGCTGGCGCCATCGAAGCGGCATTCTGTGCACTTGCGATCCGTGACCAGATTATGCCGCCGACGCTGAATCTCGACAATCCAAGCGTTGAAACTGCAATCGACCTTATTCCGCACAAGGCTAAAAAAGGCCAAGTTCGGGCGGCAATGTCCAATTCGTTTGGATTCGGTGGCACAAACGCGTCACTGGTCATGAAACAG
>CAYGKE010000114.1:0-8401 GCA_964350465.1 uncultured Hyphomonas sp. | reverse complement strand
GATGAAATCACGGCTCAGACTGTTCCGATGCTGCAAGACATGATTGCTGATCTCGAAGCATTTGTGGCCGCCGACCTTCCCTTCAAACTGGAAGAGCGGCGCGACCGGATTGATCTGCTGAAAACTGCCATGGAGGACGCTCGCGTTCCAATCGTGGAGCAGTATCGATTGATCATCGAGGCTTACAAATCCGAAATGGAGTATGGCCGCACTGTTAGCACCTGGCCGGAAGATGTCACAATCGATGGCAATGAAGTGAAAGTTGACATGTTCCTGTATGGCCGCGTCGCCCTGGTTTATATGTCACCGGATCAACGCCATGCTGCTCGCTTTGACCGCGCTACCGGCGATTGGGTCGATGTCGAGAGCAAATTCAAGCAGGACATCGCCAAGGCCATTAAGATTGCCCAGGGTAAGACGACGCCTGGTGTGATCTACGCCCCTGCAGCCAAGCTGTCGGTCCAATAACGGCACATCAGACTTCGTGAGGTTCAAACCAATGAAAATAACTAAATCCTTCAAGGCTCTTGGTGTCGCTGCGCTTCTCGCGGGCTCCACATTGGCCATTTCGCTACCTGCCACCGCGCAGGTCTCTCTCAGTGACATTCTAGACAGGGTCCAGCGCGACGCAGAACAGCAGAGCGCCGAAGACCGCCAGCGTGTCGAGCAATTCCAACGCGATCGCGACACGCAAGTTGCTGCGATGGCTGCAGCGCGCGGCGAATTGGCCGCTGCTGAAGCTGTGGGCGCACGCTTAGGTGCCCAGTTCGATGTGAATGAGGCGCAATTGTCACTACTTTCAGCCGAACTCGAAGAGCAGGCCGGTGACTTCGGTGAGCTGCTCGGCCAGTTCCGGACAGCAGCTGGCGAAACCATGCCGGTCATCAACTCATCGCTTTCAAAGTATGAGTATACTGGACGCGTTGAGAAGCTGTCGGAAGTTGCGCAGGCTCGAACACTCCCAACCCGTGCAGACCTGGATGCGCTTCCAAAAGCGATGCTGACAGAGATGATCGCACAATCGGAAGTGAAGGAATTCACCACTGATGTTGCCGGTGTCGGTTCTGATGGCGAAACCCAACCAGTCGCGGTTACGCGGATTGGCGTCTTCACAGCGGCGACGTCCGATGATGTCCGCTTCCTGGAAACCATTACTGCTCAAACGGACGAACCATACCTTCGTGTTCTGAAAGCGCAGCCCGGCGGCAAATTCCGCTCTGCCATGGGGCGTCTTGTAAAATCTGATGGCAACACTGTTACTGTTCCATTTGATCCAAGTAAGGGCGCCTTGTTTGCGATCGAAGGCGAGAAGCCAACGCTGTCACAGCGTATTGCGCAGGGTGCCGAAGTTGGCGCCGTAATCATCGCGCTACTGGTTATCGGTCTACTCTTTGCTCTGTTCAAAATCTTCACCCTCTTCATGATGGGTGGCGCAATGCGTCGGACGGCAAAGACAAAGCAAGCGGGCGATGGCAACCCATTGGCGCGTGTTTTTGAAGCTTATGAGACCAACAAGAACGCAGACCTTGAAACGCTTGAGCTGAAGCTCGACGAGCAGATCCTTCGTGAGTCGCCAAAAATTGAACGCTTCAACGATGTCGTCAAAGTTCTGGCTGCGGTTGCACCGCTGCTGGGTCTACTTGGTACAGTTATCGGGATGATCATTACCTTTACCGCGATTACCAATTTCGGTGCGGGTGATCCGAAACTGATGGCGGGTGGTATTTCAACCGCGCTGATGACGACGGTCCTTGGCCTCGTTCAGCTATCCCGCTATTGCTGCTGCATGCTGTGTCGTCTTCGATGGCGCGAGGCAATCAGCAAATTCTAGATGAGCAAGCCGCTGGCCTGGTGGCCGAGCGTGCTGAACGAGGCGCGATGACGGCTTAGGCCGTCATCCTTTCGGGAGTTACCCATGCTGGGTTTAACCGAACTGCAGGAATTTCTTGAGCGAGGCGGACCCGTTCTGCTCGCGATCATGGCGGCTACATTCGTAATGTGGGCCCTGATACTGGAGCGGTTGTTTTACTTCCGGTTCGCTCACGATGCCTACGCAGAAGAGGCGCTTTCGGAATGGCAATCGCGTTCCGATCGCAAATCGACTTTCGCTCACTGGATTAAGGAAAAGCTGGTATCTGAAGTCCGTCAAAAAGCACAGGCCAATGTTGGTTTCACCAAGGCGCTTGTCGCGCTCGCACCCTTGCTTGGCCTGCTCGGCACGGTGACGGGCATGGTAACAGTGTTCGACTATATGGCGATCACGGATGGCGCTGACGCCAAGGCGATGTCTCGCGGTGTCTCGCAGGCGACAATACCGACAATGGCCGGCATGGTTGCTTCGATTTCCGGCATCCTGTTCACCTCGGGAATGGATCGCAAAGTTACGCGACTGATCCAGAAGCTCGAAGATCAGATGGAGATTGCCTGATGCGCGGACGTACAACTAGACCCGCCGAAGAGGCAAATGTCGATCTGACGCCGATGCTGGATGTTGTTTTTATCCTGCTGATTTTCTTCATTGTGACGTCGACCTTCATTCAGGAGAAAGCGCTTGGTTTGGAGCCACCGCCACCGCCGGCACCACCACAACAGAACCAGCCGCAGACACCGGCGATCTTGATCTATGTTGGCGAGGATAATCTGATCCAGGTCAACGGGCGCTACACAGATGTCGGCGGCGTTCGGGCAAACATGGAACGCTTGCGCGCGGAGAATCCAGAAAGCGCCTTGATTATTCAAGCACATTCAAAGGCTCGGGCAGGCACCATTTTGCGGATCCGCGATGAGGCGTACAATGCTCAAATGGAACGGGTCAACGTGATCCGGACAGCGGAATAGGAGGTCAGGATGGCTAGACGACAAAGTTCTGCTGCTGCAACGTCCAATAGCGAGGACGATATCAACCTGACGCCTATGCTGGATGTTGTATTCATCCTGCTGATTTTCTTCATTGTGACAGCTCAATTCATTCGCGAGCCCGGTGTCGACATCAAGCGCATCGATGTTGAAAACCTCGATAAGCAAAATCCACTAGGCATCCTTATCGCCATTGACGACCAAAGCGAAATCTGGATGGCGAAGGAACAGATTACGCTGCAGGAGGTTGGGTTTCGTATCCGCGAAGCGCGCGACAGCAACCCAAAGGGCAAGCTAGTTGTTCAGGCTGACGCAGATGCAGAGGCAGGGGTCCTTATTGATCTCATCGAGATCATCAACAAGGAAGATGGGCTTACCCAAATTCCAGTTTCTGCGCTGGAAGAATAGGAGGACGACATGTTTGGAAGTTCAGCGATTCGTCTAGGTATCGGTGTGCCGGTTGCGATCTTCGTAACATACGCATTATTCCAGATCATGCGCATCTTGATAAGCGCTCCATACGAGGAACCTCCGGTCGAGGCGCAGCGCGTGATTGAGCGCATTACGCCGGCCGATGATGATCAGCAGGTCAACCGCCGCGCGCGGTCCAAGCCCCGCCGTCTATCTTCGGCTGACAAGCCACCACCACCGCCAAAACTATCTACGACTAAATCGCAGATCGATTTACCGACACCAAATATCCAGGGCGCAGCACCTACAGAGTTGCAGTTTGACCGAATGAGTTCGCTTGCCATTGATCCAGTCGCGATTTCTGATCGCGACGCTCAGCCAATTCGCCCGCCTGTGCCGACATATCCTACTCGAGCGGCGGAGCGCGGGATCGAGGGGGAGTGCGAAGTCCGATTTGACGTGGATACGCGTGGTCGCCCTTATAATGTCGAGGCCACGTGCTCTGATCGAATTTTCACAAGGGAGGCTGAGCGCGCTGTTAGCAAAGTTGAGTTTGCCCCCAAAATTATTCGCGGCCAGGCTGCCGAGCGACGTAATGTTGTCTACCCACTTGAGTTTACGCTCGCTGAATAATTCTCGGCTGATAAATTAGCTGAACAGGGAAGCGCTGGTAGCGCTTCCCTTTTTTGTATCCGGACCCCTAACTTGACAATGTTATAATATTGCATAATGTAATAGTGTAACTTTAGCGGGGAGACGATTATGGTAAATGAAACAGAGACACGCGCTCCAAGAGATGGCCAGTTTGGCTGGCGTGGGCGGTTCGTGACGGCAGCTGTGCCAGCGGCTGTTATTACAACGACCCTCTATCTCGGTATGCAGACGGCGACAGCGATAGACTATGTCGCCCCGGAAGCCGTGCCGGACAGAATTTTGGAGGCTTTTATCCTGCCACCTGTAGGGCCCGCAGATTATAAGGGGCGAATAAAACCAGAGCCAATTGATGTTGTTGAGGCCCCGCCACCACCGCCAAAACTGTTTGCGGGTCAAGATGATATTAAGCTGCCCGCACCATTGATATTAGGAGCCACACCCGAAACCGTAGAAGTGGGGTCCTTCAAAGAAGTGGCGATCCGGAACATTTCGATGAGTCGCGAGATAGTTCCGCTATGGCCGCCTGCGCCGCACTATCCGCCACGCGCCTTGCATCTGGGAATAGAAGGGACGTGCGAAGTTCATCTTGATGTGGATCAGCGTGGCCGGCCAATGAATGTCGCGGCAGTTTGCACTCATTCAATATTTGAATCGGCGGCCGAGCGGGCAATCCGCCGGGTGGAATTCGCACCGAGGGTCATACGCGGGCAGGCAGTAGTCCAATCGGGTGTGATATACCCCTTGGTATTTGAGCTATCGGACAATTGAAAAAGTGCAGAATATCCGCAAAAATGTGAGAAGAATGGCCGCTAAGCGCTTGAATGAGGGCCTGACTTCCCATTAACTAGCAAAAACCGTCGGGCAGTCGGCGGAGAGGAGCGAAACACCATGACGATACTGGCAAAACTTCGCAGTCTGGCCTTTGCTACTGGCGCAGTTGCGATTGCATCAGGCGCCGCATTTTCGCAGGAATGCCTGGAGACTCAATTCACCTCGAAAAATGCCGAGTTCTACCTGAAAGCTGAAACAGAGCTGCTCGCTAACAAGAACGCGCAAGCCGCGCTTGGGCATCTTAACCAATTGCGAGCGCAAGAGCTGAACTGTTACGAGTTTGGGGCCGCATTAAGGCTCGGAGCTGCCGTCAAGATCGAAACTAAAGATTATGCCGGTGCCATTCAGGACCTTCTGCGGGCATTGAATGATGGTTATATCTCAGCCGCTGACGCACCGCAGACTTATTACAATATCGCTCAGATCTACCTGACTCAGGAAAACCTAGTCGATTCACTGGTGTATATGAATAAGTGGGTGGCTGCAGGTGGCCAGCCCGATCGCACTCAGATGTGGCAGTTGGCGGTCATCAACCAGAAAACGGACAAGAACACTGAAGCGCTGAAATGGGCGGAAAAAGTATTTGCGGTCGATGGCCCGAATGCAAAGCGCGAAGTCTATGATTTCCTGATCTTCCTCTATGACGCGACAGGAAACCTCGCCAAGAAAGCGGAGCTACTCGAAATCCTTCTTGCGAAGAATCCCAATGAAAGACTGCTCTGGGATGCCATTTCCGGGGATTATTTCAGAGCAGATCACGAGCGCAAAGCGTTTGAGGTTCAAAAGGCCATGTATCTCGGTGGCATCCTTAAAACTGAAGATGAGCTGATGCGGGTTGTGAATTTCTATAATCGTTTCAATGCGCCATATCAGTCTGCAAAAATGCTCGAAAAAGAGATGAATGCCGGACGCATCAAGAAAACCTACCAAAAAATGGAGCTTCTCGCGAATCTCTACCAAGTCGCGCGTGAGTTTAAACGGGCAATTCCCGTCATTGAAGAAGCGGCGACAATGAGCGGCACGGGCGAAATGTATGAGCGCCTTGGACGATCATACTCAGAACTCAAAGATTGGCCAAAAGCTGAAGAAGCACTGACCAATGCATTAAATAAAGGTGGCTTGAAAGATGCTGGTTTAGCTTGGGTATTGATTGGCCAATCGCGCTATGAGCGCAATGACCGTTCGGGCGCCCGTGAGGCGTTCCGCAAAGCCAATAATCGAGGCGGGCGCGGCTGGATTGACTTCATGGCATCGGAGGATGAAACAGAAAGAGCACTGGTTCGCTTTGAGGCGGCCAGCCTCGTGCAAGATACCCTAACGGAGCAGAAACGTTGTAAGGATATCGCTGTTCTTGGTGGTGAGCCTACGGCAGCCTGCCAGACGGTGGATGAACGCCTTGCTGCTGCGCGAGAAGCTCTATCGGCCATAGATGGTTCGTAAGCAAGCGCTCAGTGCGCTAGACAAAATATGGGTAAGGGCCTCGAGCGATAAAAGCTTGAGGCCTTTATTGTCGGGCTAGAACCCATAGACAAGTGATGCACGTGTCGCAGTATCGGTGCTCTCAAATCCTATGGGGGGATTGGTGTCGTGGCGGACTTCAAATGACAACCGCGCAGAGAATGCATCTGTCAGATCAGCGGTTATCGCACTAATATTCTCTACTTGTGTCGATTCCTCTGCGTAGAGAATGCTGGTATCGTTGCCAAAGGCGACAGCATCATTGAAAGCGTGATTGAAATTCGAACGCCCAATCCCAGAAACCGACTTTTCGGTTGCTGCCACGGTGATCACAGCCATAGTCAGCGGGTCGATCTGTCTGCGAATTTCATCTATTTTGTAGCCCGGTCCAGCACGAATGATCCATGATGTGACGTTTCCGTTCAGTACCTTGTAGCCGAGGCCGCCGCCAACGAAAGTTCGGCTCTCAAAGCCGGAAAACTCGTCGACTTCGTGCGAGCCACGGGTAAATGCGAAAACACGGTCACTCAGTTCTCGGTCGAGGTAACTGGCGAGGAAATAGCGATCTCTTGTCTCAACGTCATCTGTTTCGCCATAATCCACGCTGAGTTCTGCACCATACGACCAGACACCGGTGTCACGTTCCGCATTTACGCTAATTCCTAGATCACTGGTGTCCGTGTTTCCTGTCGTCAGGCCGGCACTCAATGAGCCTTCGCCTGTCCATGTTTTGTCGGCATGTGCGTTTAATGAAGCAGCCAAAATGGCGCTTCCCATAATGATTGTCTTGCAGCTCATAATGTATCCTGTGTTGCTATTCCAAGATTGGGCTCGGTTCGCGCAAGAACATGTGCGAATTATGGCAGATACTGCGGTCAGCTGGGCTTGCCCTCAACACGCCTTCATGAAACCTAGTCGGCATGCAGAATTTGTTTGAAATCAATGCCGCAGATAAATTGGCGTGTGATTACATAGACCAATATAGCGACCGCCTGCTTGAGAGAACATTGGATTGGGCGCGGATAAATACAGGTAGCTGGAACAGGGTGGGGCTGGATGAATTGGCGCCAATTCTCGCCCATTCATTTGCGGCACTTGATGCCGATGTTTCACTTATTGCGGGTGAGCCTTTTGAGAAAGTCGTAGACAATGGCGATCTCGAAACCATTGAAACCGCACCAATAATAGGCATCACCTCCCGTCCCAATGCGCCGGTGCAAATCGTCATGAGCGGACACTATGACACGGTTTTTCCGCCGAGCACTTTTGATGCGATTGTTGAGTTGGATGATAATCGCCTGAACGGACCGGGCCTCGCTGATATGAAAGGCGGTTTGTCCGTGATGCTGGGTGCCCTGCAAGCGTTTGAAGCGGGGCCTCTGAAGTCAAAACTTGGATATCGCATCGTCATCACTCCAGATGAGGAAATCGGTAATTTCGCCAGTGCAGGTGCTCTCACCGTCGCCGCACAGTCCGGCGCACTCGTCGGTATGACGTATGAGCCTTGTATGGACACTGGGGCCATGTCAGGCGGTCGTAAGGGCTCGGCCGTGTATGATATCGTGGTTCGAGGGCGCTCGTCCCATGCTGGGCGCTCCAAGCAAGACGGCCGGAGCGCTATTGAGGCGGCCGCGCACATTGCTGCCGCGTTGGAGGCGCTAAATGACCAAAGGGACGGTGTAACGTTCAATGTAGGCGCCATTGATGGCGGCGGCGCTGTAAACATCGTGCCAGATCTTGCGATTGTCCGTTTTGGCGCAAGGGCGCCTGACGCGGAAGCAGCAGATTGGGCCAATGAACAGATTCAAGGGCTAGTCGAGGCCGCCAATGCCCGCGATGGCATAACCAGTCACTTGCATGGCGGGTTCTATCGTCCACCCAAACCACGCAACGCGGCGCAATCTGCCCTGTTTGATGCTGTTTCTGAAACTGGGAAGGCGTTGGGCCTGGAGCTTGAGTTCGTCGATACTGGCGGTGTGTGCGAGGGCAACAACATCTTTGCGGCCGGGGTTCCCAACGTGGATACGCTAGGCGTTATGGGTGGGCGGATTCATTCGAGCGAGGAGTACATGATAGTCTCCAGTCTCGCCGAGCGCGCAAAACTGTCTGCGCTGCTGCTGAACCGATTTGCGGATGGGCGTATTGATGCCAGAAAAATCAAAGAGCTAATGGCATGAGTCCGGATTATGTC
>CAYGKE010000113.1:0-8410 GCA_964350465.1 uncultured Hyphomonas sp. | reverse complement strand
CCTCGGAAAACCATCCGACCGAGATACTCGAAGCTGGTACTTCCAACGCTATGTGCCACATTTGCCGGCTGATGGTGAAATCGCCCTCTTCAATCGATCCTGGTACAATCGGGCGGGCGTTGAGGCGGTGATGGGCTTCGCCAGTGAGGACCAGGTTCAAGCATTTTACGACAATGTCAGCGCGTTTGAACAAATGCTGGCGCGCGATGGCACACAGATTCTAAAATACTATCTCGACATCAGTCGGGAAGAGCAGGAACGCCGACTTGCTGACCGCGATAGAGATCCAATGAAGCAGTGGAAGAAAAGCCCGATCGACGCGGTCGCATTGCAAAAGTGGGACGACTATACGGCAGCTCGCAATGCGATGCTTGCCCGCACCGATTATGCATTTGCGCCATGGCATGCTGTTCATACCGACAATAAGCGTATGGCCCGGCTCAACACGCTTAGTCATATGATCATGACGATCGACTGCCCCGATACTGACAAATCGGTCGCGGCTATTGATCCCGCGGTCATTATCGCGTCGCCTCGTGATCGCATTGAGGCGTTGGCCAAGTAAACAATGTTCGAACGTCGCCTCGATGGAACGATTGTGGTCCCACTTGATGGATGGGCTGGGCATTGCCGACGCAGGATAATTCTCTTAACCCAAATTTTTTAAGCATAGGCGACAGAGTAAAAAATGCCACGTTCGATACCAACTGATCAAAAAACGCTGTCGCGCCTATTCTCAAACCGACATATTCCAGTCGCGGAAATTGGATTCTATAATCATCCCAATTTTCTCGCCGCTGAGCGTGACGACGCGACGTTTTTGGAGCTATATGGGGCCTGGGTGCGTGCGCGTCCGAGAAGCCAGTCCTATGATGCTCACGTGCGCGCAGTCGTGCCGATTATGGCGACGCGCCTCGCGAAAGAAATTCTTAAAGACGGCCAGCTTGGCGTTTGTATCGATGCTTCAATGATGCTCAGCAAGATGCTCGAAGAGCAGGGCATATGGTGCTACGCCGCGAAGGGAGCTTTGAGTATTGAGGCGCCTGGCCTTTCAACACGAACACATTTTTGGCTCTATGACACGGAGCCTTGTGCGGGCCATGCTTGGATCGTCGCACCGCCATTCGAAATCATAGACATTGCGCTCAAGGCACAACCTTATCAACGCGGTGAAGCCGAACACCTCCCCGAAGCGCTCATCTGCGAGGTCCCGACACGTATACAACCCGAAGCGCATGAATATGTGTCGTCCGATATCATTCAGGCGGAGTTTGCCGCGCGAGGGGCATTTCCGACAGATTTACATTTTCGAATTGCGCCGGCTCTCAGGAGCGTAAGTGAGAGCTTTCCGTCTTGGGAAGTGAGAAATGGTGAGGTCGTGCTTCGATATGCGATTGGCGGTGTGACGCTCTCTGACGGCGAGACCTTGTACGATATTGAAAGTCGAACATGGAATGGGAGGTCTGCTGGAGAAGTGTATGATCAGATTATTTTGCCAGCCGTGAGTGCTTGACCGGCGTCGAATTGGCGGGCGCCCGTGAACGTCGGCACACAGCCAATTCGGGGATGATTTTCTGAGGAGGAGGTCTGGTTCGGATCTACCTGAACCATCTCAAAAACAGAGCTAATCCAAGGATCATAAGAATGATCCAGCAACTCCCATAGATCGCTGTTAGCCAGTATTGGCTAGTAGATGGCGTACGATATTTGTTTCGAGCGGTATGGATAAGCGCGATGAGATGAATGGTTATTCCCAGAAGCGCAATTAGCGCTGCTGATCCTTTTAAATAGGTTGCGGAAAGTGCGCCGACGCCAAGGCCAAATACACCAATTCCTAGGGTTGAGAGAATGCAGGTTGAGAGGCTGGAAGCGTGCATTTTGCAAGGACTGGCATGCTCGACAGATTGTCGTTGATGGCTCGGCGTTTGGTTCATCTGGGGCCTTTTCGGGGTATTCGTCTCTGCGCATTTTAATCTGACGCAGATAGATGTGATGGACGAATAGACGGGAAGGCGGTCCCTTCATTACACTGCTTACTGTGGACAACTTAATTTGCACCGTTGTCTTTAGGGTATGTCGGCATCAGCCAGACGCGGACTGGGATAGAAATCGGTAAGCTGGAGCAGACTGTTTTCGATCAATTTGTCTGCGGTTTGGCTATAAATTTTGATGTCGTCTCTATGGGTTCCATACAGTGCTTGGGCGGTTTGGTAATGGCCGTACCCCATCAAGTAGGTTTGATAATCTCGGCTGGAAAGCGTTTCTACAAATCCATTTATCGCTTTTTCGATTTGATCTGCGATCGCTCCTGCCATCGCCGAGCGTGTTCTTGGAAGCCCTGGCTCATGGAGCGGGGTTTGGCGCAGGTCATCTATCGCGGCCTCGATTTTGGCTGCGACTCCAGACTGTGCCACAATTGCCATACGCGCCTGGTAGACCAATTGATTGAGCCGAGCACGATCGTCGTCAGACAAAAGGCTCGCAGGCAGAGATGCGATCGGCATCTCAGCATCAGCCAGAAAATTGTCGGACAGTAACTCTTCGCCGACGGCGTACGCTGCCAAAGCGGCGCGCAGGCGCGCCTCGGCGTCGAGACGCGCATATGCCGCGTCGTGTGTGGCCCGTTCTACTTGCGATGAAATCACAATCTGGGGTGCTGGTACCGCTCGTCGATCTTGCGCCAGCTGTAGCTTAGTTGCCATGGCGAGGACGGCGCCGATGACAAACGCCGCGATCAACCAAGGCAAAGGCGGTGGTGACATTTTCATGGGTTCAACCTGTCTTCAGATTTAGCGGACTGATGTGTTTGTGCGGCGAATGCGAGGACGCCCAGCCCGGCGAACGCCGAAAGGGTTGAAGCGATGATCACGCCCAACGTGACCGCTTGCAAAGCGTCCGGATGATCGAAAGCGAGCGCCGCCACAAACAAACTTATCGTAAAGCCAACCCCCGCAAGCAGAGACGTGCCGAGCAAGTGTAGCCAGGTGATGCCGCTCGGGAGTTTTCCAAGCCCACTGCCAACGGCCAAAGCTGCTGCGCCAAAAACGCCGAGCGGTTTGCCAAGCAAAAGTCCCAGTCCGGCACCGAGGCTGGCCGGTCCGATTATTGACGCCGGAGATACACCCGCCAAGTGAATGCCGGAATTGAAGAAAGCAAACAGCGGTACCACTCCATACGCGACCCACGGTCTCATGCCGGCTTCAACCACCGCAAGCATCGGTCGCCCCTTGATCGCCAAGGGAATTGTCCAGGCCACAAGAACACCGGCAATTGTCGCATGGACCCCTGATTCTAGGACCGCGACCCAGACGAAGATTCCAATCAGAACATAGGGCGTCATATGCGCAACCCTGAGGCGGTTGAGGCCGATCAGGATAGCAAGACCGAGCCCAGCCAGAGCAAGCGAAACAAGGCTCAATCCTTCAGTGTAAAAGAACGCAATAATCATCAATGTGCCAAAATCGTCGAACACGGCTAGTGCCATTAAGAAGACTTTGAGTGCGGGCGGGATCCGTTCGCCAAGCACGGACAAGACGGCGAGCGCGAGAACGATATCGGTCGCGACCGGTACGGCCCAGCCATGCTCGGTCGCCGGGTTGCCGGCATTAAACAACAAATAGATGGCGGCGGGGACGAGCATGCCACCTATGGCACCGATCGCGGGAAGCGCGATCTTACGCGGCGATGCGAGGTCACCGGCCAATACTTCGCGTTTGATTTCGAGCCCGATCGCGAAGAAGAAAAAAACCATCAGGCCTTCATTGATCCAGTCGACCAGAGGCTTGGACAGTCCGATATCGCCAACCTGCAACGACAATGGCGTATGATGGATCACATCATAGATCCCGACTGCGGGAGAATTGACCCAAACAAAGGCCAATAGCATTGCAGCAAAAACCGCCAGCGCGGCATGCTGCGTCGAGGCCGGTGAAGGGCCGGAATCAATTGATGCAAGAGATTTGGCCAAAAGCTTTTATGCTCATCGATCGATTTGCGGGTATGGCTCAATACGTTTGAAGTGGCTCTATCCCTTGAAACGGCCCGACTGGCATGACTGAGTTTTGAACAGAATGGCCTTCTGAGACGACTCTAAATAAGGTGGGGAAGATGACGAGCTCGGGCGTGAATACTGGAAATTTTCGCACCTATCTCGGTGGGTGCGTCGCCATTGAGGTGAGGTTGCCGAGCGGCGACATATCGATTGGCACAGGATTTCATGTTGGAGATGGGGTATTCCTGACGGCGCGTCATGTGCTTGAGGGCAACACAATCAAAGCTATCCTGGCCAAAGCTCCGGGTGTGCTAATGACGCCGGATGAAATCGCTGCCGGGCTAACGCTAATGGGAGAGCCCGTCTTTCATTCTGACCCTGATGTAGATGTCGCCGCCTTTCGGGTTGGCGATCTCAAACCCGACACGCCGATTCTGGAGCTCGGGGGACACTATGATGACTATATCAATGATGAACAATGGTTGCTGAGTGAGGGCGTTGTATTTGGGTATCCGCCTATCCCATCCGCGAATGATGCGATTTTGGTGGTCGACCGGGTGACGCTGAACGCTGTCGTGGATACATATCGAGACCGGTATGTGAGATTTGTTGTGTCAGGCGTGCCGCGCGGCGGATTTAGCGGCGGACCCGTTTATCATGAGTGGGGGTTTGTCCTCGGCATGATTACCGAAAGCCTCGAATACCAGGGTGAGGCTTCTTCTAGCGGGTATCTGACTGTGCTCAGTATAGAAGCTTTACGCGAATGCTTGGAGCATCACGATATGCTGCCCGCGTGTCAGGCTCTGGAGCTGAATGACTGACCTGCCAAACACGATCGAGATCGCTTAGGCTGCCGCGTCAGGCTCATCGGGATAGACGCGTCGTGCGATGAATACGCCGATGATTTGAGTGTCCGGAAATCTCGTACGCAGCGTATCTGCCATTGCGCGGTAGTGGGTGCCTGCCGTGATGACGTCATCTATTATCGCGATCGCCGCTGGCACTGGGTCGCAGCGTGCTTCGTCGATGGCATAAACCTCCATCAGTTCCTCAACGGTGATGCGCTCATCATTCTCGTGGGAGGCACGAGTGCTTGCGGTCTGATAAACGAGCTCGCGCACATCGACACCCTCGCCGATCCCTTCGCAGATTTGTTTCATGCGGTCATCATGTTCAACGTGATCACGCGCCTTTGACGGGGGAACAGGTACGAATGTGAGTTGTGCTTTGACACTGTCCGGCAGGGCGCGGGCCAAATCTACTGAGCACTGGCCCATATCGCGCGTTTTGTAGCGCCATTGCAGCGTATTGCGCGTTAGCGGACTCTTCTTGATGTTGGCGATTAGTTGATTGGTCGCGCTGTAGCCAAAGCCTTGGCCGGAAGTGTATTCGAACAAGAAGTAACAGCTATCATCTTCGGAAAGGTGATAGTGCAGCTCTTGAAGCGACTCGTCGATTTTGGTCAGTCGCAAATCAGCCAAGAGCGTTCCAGATATCGTCTGGCTCCCGTACCCGAATAGCCCCCTGTTCGGCAAATCGTTCTGGCCATTTTAAACCCTGACCAAAACAAGCATTCAAAATGAACAATTTTCGGCCTTGATGCAGCGCGGCGCGGGCTTGAGTGAGCGTGCCGGATGTCTCACTGGCCTCCACGATAATTGTCGCTTCGGTCAATGCGCTCATTGTGACATTGCGCTCGGGGAAAAACGTGCGATTTCGGCGGTAATCTTGCGCATCGTAACGCAGCGCCGGCACCTGACTGATGAGCAGAAAGTCACGCGCGATACGCTCTTGCAGCGCCTTGTTCTGTTTTGGGTAGATGTGGTGCAGAGGTGTCCCAACGACTGTGATTGTCTTTCCACCCGCTTCTAGCGTCGCCTTATGGGCGGCGGTGTCGATCCCTTCAGCCAATCCTGACACGACCGTGATGTCCCGCTCTACAAGATGGCGCGCCAAGCGCGCTGCGCGCCTTTGCCCTTCCGATGAGGCTTTGCGGCTGCCGACAATGGCCACCGACCGCGTTTCTGTCAGCTCCCAGGCGCCGCGATAGTAAAGCAGTTCGATCGGGTGACGGGCTTCCCGCAGGCGTTTTGGATAGTCTCCCGCCTTGTTCACCCGCACGCCGAAGCGAGAAATGCCTGCCTCTCTAAACTTCTTAAGCACGTCGATAGCAGCCGCATCTGCAGTTTTAGGTTCGACAAAATCTGATGGCAGAGCCAGTGGATCCGCCCGGAATTTATCGGCGAGTGATTTGAAACTTGCGCTCTTTTCGAGCCAGAGCGCTTCATACGCACCGAGTTCCCGGAACGGTGAAACGGCCTGCAAAGCCGGCTCAAGATCTCTTGGTTTAAGTGCCAAAGACAAGACGTCCCCTCCCTTCGCTAAAACGCTTCCTTATGCTCGTTCTTGACGCATATTCGCCTTTCGACAAGTAAAAGTGCGGTCATGCCGAGGGCTTGACGCATCGCAGTTCCACCAGTGCGTTCCGAGCTGTTCATGTATTGTTCTAATTCGTTGATTTGTCAATGCGGGCCATGTATCTCAGCGTTTACGGGCTTGGTGCGGATCACGCGGACATCCATTCGGTGGCGCGTGTAATAGGCTGGTCGAGCTCGACATTCGCTGCGAATGCGCCCCAGATCGGGGAGGGATTTGTAATGCGTGTTTGAACATACAAGTCTCGCAACGACGAATCAGCGAGTGCATCGGCTGAAACCAAAACAGCGGCTTGCTGTGCGAAAAGGCGCAGATTGTCAGGCCTCTTGGAGCGAAGTTGATCTGCCAGCGCTTTTGTCTCTGGGATGTCGGCAGCAATCCGGCTGAGCTCCTCGTTGAAGACGTCTCGCACAGTCTCGTCAGATAAAGCGCGCTGCAGGTCGAGCGCCATAATATTGCCTGAGCCCTCCCAAATCGCGTTGAGCGGTGAGGTTCTGAACAGCCGCGCCATTCCAGTCTCCTCGACAAAACCAACCCCGCCAAAACACTCCAAAGCTTCGCTCACAACAGCAGGCTGAAGCTTGCAAATCCAGAATTTGGCCAGCGGCGTCAGCGCGCGGCTCAGGGCCGCTTCATATTCAGTGTCCGCACTCAGATCAAATCCCGCGCCGACGCGCAGGGTGAGCGCTATCGCTGCCTCGCTCTCGAGGGCCAGGTCCGCGATCACAGCACGCATGAGGGGTTGGTCAATCAGAGTTCTCTGAAACGCGGTTCGCTGGCTGACATGAAAGGCTGCCCGGCAGACAGCCTGGCGCATGCCAGAGGCTGAGCCAATAATGCAGTCATAGCGGGTATGGTGTGCCATCTGGATAATCGTGGCAATCCCACGCCCAGCCGCGCCAATCCGTCTCGCATAAGCCCCGCGATACTCGATTTCAGACGAAGCATTTGAGCGATCGCCCATCTTGTCTTTTAGGCGTTGTATCTCGATTTGATTGCGCGAGCCGTCAGGGCGCCAGCGCGGCGTCAGAAAGCAAGACAGGCCGTCCTTGTCGTAGGCTAGCGTCAGAAATGCATCGCACATCGGGGCCGAACAAAACCATTTGTGCCCCACTAATTCGACTTCTTCATTTGAGATCGATTGCGCGCGCGTCGTATTGGTCCGCAAGTCTGACCCGCCTTGTTTCTCGGTCATCGCCATGCCGATCGTCGCCGCCGACTTGTTTTGTATCGGCAATGCGCTCGGGTCATAGGCTGGTGTTCGGGCTTTCTCGGCCCAGTCAGTTGACCAGTCGGCCCGTTGCAAGACCGGTTGAGCCGCATAGGTCATCGACATCGGGCAAGTCACACCGCTATCGGCCCAACTCATCATGTAAAGGAGCGATGCATGCGCGATATGCCCACCTGTCGGATGGGTCCAGGCGCGCGAGGAAACTTCGCCCTGGAGGCCCATTGTCATCAGTCGATGATATGCCGGGTGGAATTCAACTTCATCGATGCGCGCGCCTTGCGCGTTAAACGCCTTTAGGCGAGGCGGGTTTTCGTCTGCCTGTCGACCAAGCTCCCGGGCCTCCTGGGACCCAACCAATTTGGCAAACTCGGCGATATGGGGCATTTGGAGGCTCGCAGTGCCGCTCTTTTTGCGCGCTGCATCACATCTTGCAAAGGCCGCCTTTAGCGGCTCAGCGAGCGCCGGATCGCGCAGGAGGTCAAGATCTCCAGGTGGCCTTGGCTGATTGGCGACCTCATGTGTCGAAAGCTCGGTGCGGGGTTTGTGCATAAAGTCTATATTAGCAAGTTTGGAGCGCCCCGTCGCTCGACGAATTGTCCCGCCTCATACTTTCCGCTTGATTGCGGTGTAAAGCGAGATGGATCCGGTGGGCGTGAGTCTGACACTGCGCTCTTCGACATTTGCAAAACCGGCACTCGACATGAACTCGGGCAAGCGGCCATCCTTGTTGGCTCTGGTGTCAGCAAAGCCAT
>CAYGKE010000112.1:0-8555 GCA_964350465.1 uncultured Hyphomonas sp. | reverse complement strand
CCGTATCCCGGTGCATATGATCGAGACGATCAACAAGATTGTCCGCTCCCAGCGCCAGATGCTGCACGAGATTGGCCGCGAGCCGACCCCGGAAGAACTGGCTGAAAAGCTCGGCCTGCCGCTGGAAAAAATCCGTAAAGTGCTGAAAATCGCCAAGGAGCCGATCTCGCTCGAGACGCCGATTGGCGACGACGAGGATTCAAACCTCGGCGACTTTATCGAGGACAAGATGGCGCTCCTGCCAGTTGAGGCGGCGATCCAGTCCAACCTGCGCGAAACCACGACCCGCGTCCTCGCCTCGCTCACCCCGCGCGAAGAACGCGTGCTGCGTATGCGCTTCGGCATTGGCATGAACACTGACCACACTTTGGAAGAGGTTGGCCAACAGTTCAGCGTGACCCGCGAACGCATCCGCCAGATCGAGGCCAAAGCGCTCCGGAAACTGAAACATCCAAGCCGGAGCCGGAAGCTGCGGAGTTTCTTGGATACGTAGATTTTTCATCGACGAGACCTATCACCGTATTCATGGGATGAGCCAAACTCGTTGCAGAGGCTTTGCTGCGCCGCTGAATATCGGTTTTGTCGTTTGGCTCAGGAGTTCGTGACATGAACCGTACTATATTTTCTTCAATAGCTACCAATAAGGTGCTATATAGCCCTTTATGAGCAAACAAACGAAACCAATAGAAAACCGGTCGCGTAAAACCGGCCAATGGACGTATGTCAAACTCAAAGACGGTCGAAACATTGCAAGCCCGGTCTCTGGTGGAAAGATATCCAAAACCGAAATTCGTGATGCGGTCAGAGTAGTAAATGAAGAGAAGTTGCTTATTAAAACTGGATGATTCCAGATTATACGAGTTCTGTCTTCATAAACTGTCCATTTACTGCGGACTTCGATCACCTTTTCAGGGCAATAACATTCTCTGTTCTTGACTGTGGATTTATTCCGCGGTGTGCCCGTGAAGATATTGATAGTGGCGACGTGAGGTTACAGAAAATCGAGCGAATAATTGAAGGTTGCAAATACGGGATTCACGACCTTTCCAATATGGCACTTGACCCCGTCACCGGCCTGCCTCGCTTCAATATGCCTTTGGAATTAGGCCTTTTCCTTGGTGCGAAGAGATTCGGCGATAAAAAGCAAAAGGAAAAGCGCCTGATTATCTTCGATGAATTGCCGCATCGGTTCAGGCAGGCGATCTCGGATATTTCTGGGCAAGATATCGAAGCTCACCATGGCGATTTAGAATCGATAATTTCAACCATTCGAAATTGGCTGAGGACAGTTTCGCGGCGCAGAACCCTGCCAGGGGCCGCTCAAGTGGTGGAGCGGTACCGAAATTTCGAACTAGCGTTACCCTCGATCTGTAGAGAACTGAATTACGACATAAACGACCTTCCATTCATTGATTTTTGCGAAACGATTGTCGAGTGGCAAAAACTGACTGCCTCCACCTGACTGAGAGGCGACAGCCTTGTTCAATTGACGATCTTTACCATGCGCCCCAATCTCGCCTTCAAGGAGCCCGCCATGGCGACGATGAATTTCTCTTTGCCCTACCAGATGAAAGCCTTTGTCGAGGCCCAGACCAAAGGCGGCAAATACGCCATTCCTCTGATTATGTCCGCGACTTGATCCGCCATGGCCGTGAGGATTGGTCCGATTGACCCGTCTATCCCGCCCTGCGCCCCAGCAGGCGCTGGCGCGGAGGCAAATCCGTCCACCCCCTCGAAATCTGGCTTATACTGCCCGACATGGTTTTCGAGCGCTATCCACATCTGTTTGCCGCCTGCTGCCTCATCTTCTGGCCGCTGCTTTGGTGGCGTCTGATCGAGATCGAAGCCTAGGCTGACCTCAATAAAAGCGCGGTTCTGTTCAGCGTGACCTGGTATGGCCGCGTCGATGTCCTGTTCGTCAGCGACGAGCCGGCCCCTGAGCCGCTTTTCCGCCCGCTGGCCGACAGACTGTCCGTGTTTCGCCTGGACAGCGGGCTATGCGGCGGCGTTGCGCAACAAGACGGTACGCGGCGCGATCCTGTGCTGGCGACACCTGCCGGGCTTTGGGATGATGCGCTTTGCGCCTTGGCCGTCCCGCTTTTTCCGTCCGGCCTCAGTCCGCCCTGGCGCGGCTGCTTCGAATAAATACCCGGCCCGCCGACCACGCCCCCGCGTGTGTCGGGCAAGCCTGCTGGGCTTTTCTGTAATTAGTATGCGTTTTCTAGACTGACCTCTTATCTTCAAAACCATGGAGGATTGGCACATCGACGATCCGGAGATTTAAAGGAGCTATTTCATGGCTAAGAAAGACAAGAAGTCGAAGAAGAAAGCGAAAAAAGCGGCGGCAAAAGCGACGCAGCGTGTTCGTTCTATCAGTGATGTGATCGAGTCCCAGGGATTCGACATGGCGCACAAAATCTGGCTCGCCGGTGTTGGTGCCTATGGTAAGGCCTATGACGCGGCTGCCGAAAATGTCAGCAAGCTGAGCGATCAAGGCGGCGACGTTTTTGATGACCTGGTCAAGCGCGGCGAAGTGATCGAATCTGATGTTCGCGCCCGCCTTGAGGGTAGCCCTGCCTATAGCCGGGTGAGCGAGCAGATCACAAAGGTCGGTAAGCAAATGGACAAAGCGCGTGGCCGTATGGCCGAGGCGACTGAAGACCTGACCGATCAAGTGTCCAAGTTCCAGGACGAGCAGCGTGAGCGCCTTGAAGAGCGTATGGAGCGCATGCGTGAAGCCCTCGGTCTGTCAAAAGCCCCAAAAGGCAAGAAGACAGAAAAGCTGCACAGCAAGCTGGATCAGCTTGAAGAGGAAGTTGCTTCACTGCGCGCCACGGCTGGTGAAATTGACACCAAAGTGCGTGCACGCGTTGAGCGTCTGGCGACTGAAATTGCTGCCTTTGCAGGTCTGAAAAGCGCGAAAGCCAAGAAGACAAAGCCGGCAGCGAAAAAAGTCACACCGGTTGCGAAGACACAGGCAAAAGCCAAGCCAGCACGGGCTAAAGCTGCCCCGAAAGCGGATGCTGATGGTCGCCTGAAAGCCCCAATTGGCAAGGCTGATGATCTCAAGCTGATCAATGGCGTTGGTCCAGCCCTTGAGAAGAAACTCAACAATGCCGGTATTTTCCACTTCTGGCAGGTCGCTGGTCTGGTTAAGGCGCAGGTGACCAAGCTCGAGAATGAAATCGGCTTCGCAGGTCGCTTTACCCGCGACCAGTGGAAGAAACAGGCGACAGCGCTGGTCTAACTCATCCGGGACGAATTGATTTGCAAAAATCGAGAATTCAGGTATGAGAGAAATCTAGTAGAGTATGTGTATAGTGTGGAAGGGAGGCCTTTTTGGCCTCCCTTTTTCTATTGAATACAGCCATTTGAGGCGTCCGAATCGGTGCTTTCATGGCCAATTTCCACGGTCGCGTGACCGATCCCGAATCTGTCTTTTAGGCGGGCTTTGATCTCTGCTCTGATTGTGTCGTGGCAGCTGCCTTTGATGGGCAGCACATTCAGCGTCACCAGGGTCTGCGTTTCATTCAGGGCCCAGGCATGAATGTGGCTGACCTGCTCAGCACCTTCGACCGCTTGTTCGAGATCGCGCTTCATCTCTTGCAGCGACAGGCCTTTTGGCACGCCTTCAATCAGGATGTGCCCGGTCTGGCGAACAATTCGGACACCGCCCAGCGTGATGATCCCTGCGACAAGAACCGAGAGAATGGGATCAATCGGAAACCATCCTGTCGACATGATGACAATCGCGGCCAGTATCGCGGCGACCGAACCGAGCAGGTCGCCTATGACATGCCAGATGGCCCCTTGCATATTGAGGTCGTCATGATCGCCGCCATGCAGGACGCGGAATGCCGCAAGGTTCACCAACAGGCCGAGGCTGGCTATGACCAGCAAAAGCCAACCCATCACCGGCTGCGGTTCGAACAGCCGCTGAATGGCTTCGAAAACGATCCATGCCGCGAGGACCAGCAAAGCCAGACCGTTGACAAAGGCTGCCAAGACTTTGAAGCGCGCCCAGCCATAGGAGCGCGAATCATCTGCCGGGCGCTCAGCCAGTCGGAAGCCGAGCCAGGCCAGCCCTAGCGAACCGGCATCCGTCAACATGTGCGCGGCATCTGCGAGCAGGGCGAGTGAGCCGGAAACAAGCCCGCCGATAATTTCTGCGATCATGAACCCAAAGGTCAGGCACGCCGCGATAGCGACCCGGCGCCGCCCATCCTTGGTGTCGACAGCTGCATGTGAGTGATCGTGCGTATGCGTATGGCTGTGCGAGGCGGTCATGAACTAGCAATTCAGGAGAATTCTTAAAAAGTCAATATAATCAATGATTTATATATGTTATATCATAATATTTGGAGCGGTTCGCGGCGCGGTACTTCACGCAGGCGATAATGACAATTCAGTCAGGACTTGCGAATGCCTGCTGCACATGGCAGCGACAGGGTTTACAATTAACGTGCGCTGATGAAACTGCGCGCTGTCCAGACATAGTGGCCTATCACATGCGAAAATCTTCCTACACATTCCTCCTGATTTCTCTTTCGGCCATGGCGCTTGCCGCCTGTCAGGGGGGCGGCCGAAAGGAAGAGTTGGCCTATGTCGAACGCCCGGTTGAGCGGCTCTACACACTCGCAGCGCGTGAGCTGGACCGGCGTGATTATGATGGGGCCATCCTGCTGTTCAACGAAGTTGAGCGCCAGCACCCTTATTCAGAATGGGCCCGCCGGTCGACACTGATGTCAGCCTTCGCCTCGTATGAGTCGCGAAAATACAATGACGCCATCGAAACGGCCCAGCGCTACATTTCGCTGAACCCGGCTGGGCAGGGCGCGCCTTATGCCTACTATATCATCGCGGTCAGCCACTTTGACCAGATCGTCGATGTCGGCCGCGACCAGAAGACAACCGAACTCGCCCGCGAAGCCCTGCGTGATGTCGTGCGCCGTTTCCCGGAAACTGATTATGCGCGCGATGCGACGGTCAAGCTCGACATGGTTCGGGATCATCTGGCGGGCAAAGAAATGGAGGTCGGTCGCTGGTATCTGCGCCGCAACCAGCATCTGGCCGCCGTCAACCGCTTCCGCACCGTGGTCAAGGACTATGACACAACAAGTCATTCCGACGAGGCCCTGCACCGGCTGGTCGAGACTTACCTGTCCTTGGGCCTGAAAGAAGACGCCCTGGCGGCTGGCGCTGTGCTTGGATACAATTCTCCTGACAGCGTCTGGTACCGCGACAGTTACAATCTTCTGGTCAATGAGGGGCTTGATCCCGACGCCCCGACTGAGGCGCAAAAGCGGACCTGGTTACAGCGTCTCATTCCCGGCGGAAAGTAACGCTTGTTCCTCATTTGTTCCTGTGATAAGGCGCGGTATGATTACCGCACTTTCCATTCGTTCCTTTTTGCTGATTGATCAACTTGATCTCGATTGTTGCAATGGGTTTACCGCGCTCACCGGTGAGACCGGAGCAGGTAAATCGATCATCCTCGACGCATTGGCGCTGGTTATGGGTGGGCCTGCGGATCGCGGGCTGATCCGGCGGGGCAGTGATGCCGCGACCATTTCAGCTGAATTTTTTGTGCCGCCAGATCATGATGTGATGGACGTCCTTGGAGATCGCGGGATTGAGATTGCTTCAGGCGAGGCCATCGTCCTCAGGCGAATGATTTTTGCCGAACGTCCAAGCCGCGCCTTTATCAATGATCAGTCCGTGAGTGCGGCGACGCTGGAGCTGGTCGGATCACGCCTCGTTGACATACACGGCCAGCATGCCGCGTCTGGCCTGATGCGACCGTCGACGCATCGCAGCATACTCGATGCTTTTGCCGGCAATGATGAGCGGGTTTCACACTGCAAATCAGCCTGGGACAGGTTGGAACAGGCAAGGGCCGTTTATTCCGAACTTGAGGCGCAGGCGACAAAGTCGGAAGCGGAGATGGACTGGCTCGAGCATGCAATCGCTGAGCTGTCTGAGCTGTGCGCAGAACCCGGAGAGGCCTCAAAACTGGCGGCGGAGCGCGCTGTTTTGTTGCAAACGGAAAAACTGACAGAGAATATTGATGAGGCGGCGACGGCGCTGTCTTGCGATGAGATCGAGGATGGGTTGTCACGTGCGTCGCGCGCGAGCGAGCGTGTCGCGCGATTGCTGGAGCCGATCGAAGGCGATCTCTTGCAGACGGCCCGGGCCGCCGCTGATGCCATTGAGCGCACGCTTATTGAACTGGCTGAAGCGCAAGCCGCGATATCTGCTTTGGCCGACCAGGCGCGCCACGATGCCGGCAGCCTTGACCGTATCGAGGCCAGGCTGTTTGCGATCCGCGCCGCTGGCCGCAAGTATGAAGCTGAGCCGGATGAGCTGGATCAGTTACTGTCCCGGTTTTCAGCGACCTTGGAGGCCTATGCGGAAAGCGATGCGGCTCTGGCCAAGGCGCGAGCCGAGCAGGACGTGGCTATGAAGGCCTGGCAGAGCGCTGCCGACGCGCTGACCAAAGCGCGCTTGAACGCCAGCAAGTCCTTGCCGGACCGTATCGCCAAGGAATTGGCCCCACTGCATCTTGGCCGCGTTCAGGTGCGAGTGCGCATTGACCCGATTGAACCTGGAGAGAGCGGTGCAAGTGGGCAGGAACGTGTATTCTTTGAGGCCGAAACCAATCCGGGCGCCGGCTTTGGATCGCTCCAGGCTATTGCATCGGGCGGCGAGCTGGCCCGCTTCTCACTTGCGCTGCAATGCGCGCTCAGCCAGTCGGATAAAGCCGCCACTCTGATTTTCGACGAAGCTGATCAAGGCGTCGGCGGGGCTGTTGCGGCGGCGATTGGCGAACGGCTGGCTAAACTGTCCGGCACGTGTCAGGTGTTTGCAATCACGCACAGCCCACAGGTTGCCTCGCATGCAGACCGGCAGTGGCGCGTGCGCAAGACGGACCAGGATGATGGTTCGGTTACGACCATGGTTTCGCAGCTCAATGACGGCGAACGACTTGAAGAAATTGCCCGAATGTTATCTGGTTCCAGCGTGACCGACGAAGCCCGCGCGGCAGCGTCGAAACTGCTGGAGGCGGCATGAGCGATGCGGATGTAGACGTTCAAAATCTGACGGAAGCGCAAGCCAAAATAGAGCTGGAGCGTCTGACAGGTGCAATCCGTGAGGCTGATGAAGCCTATTATAGTAATGATGCTCCGGATCTGACCGATGCAGCTTATGATACGCTGCGCTTGCGCAATGCAGCGATCGAAAAGCGATTTCCACATCTTAAACGAGACGACAGTCCCACAGAGCGCGTTGGCGTTCGGCCCGGCGACGGGTTCGGCAAGATCGAGCACGATATTCCGATGCTATCGCTCGATAATGCGTTTACTGACGATGATGTTGCGGAATTCGCGCAACGTATTCGGCGCTTTCTCGGCCTCGGTGAGGATGACCTGCTGGAGCTGACGAGTGAACCCAAGATCGATGGCCTGTCGCTCAGTCTCACCTATGAGAATGGGCAGCTTGTGCGCGCGGCGACGCGCGGCGATGGCCGCGTCGGTGAGGATGTGACGGCCAATGCGCGTTGCCTGGATACGGTGCCTGAACAGCTTGGCGGTGACGGTTGGCCGGACCGCGTTGAGGTTCGCGGTGAGGTCTATATGAGCCATGCCGATTTTGCTGATCTGAACGCCCGCGAATCTGCCACCGGGCGTAAGACTTTTGCCAATCCGCGCAATGCGGCGGCGGGTAGTCTGCGCCAACTTGATGTTGAGGTGACACGGTCGCGGCCCCTCAAATTCTTCGCCTATGCCTGGGGCGGCGTGTCGGCGCCGTTTGCCAAGTCCCAAACCGAGGCCATTGCACAATTCTCGGCCTGGGGGTTTGAGGTCAATGATCGCTTTTTCCAACACCGCGATATCAAGGGACTGATCGAGGCCTATGACGCCTTGGCGGAAGACCGAGCCGCGCTTGGATATGACATTGATGGCGTGGTTTATAAGGTCGACCGCCTCGATTGGCAGGACCGGCTGGGCTTTGTCAGCCGGTTTCCGCGCTGGGCGATTGCGCATAAGTTCCCGGCTGAAAAAGCGGTCACGGTGCTGGAGGCAATCGATATTCAGGTCGGGCGAACAGGTTCATTGACCCCTGTTGCCCGGCTGAAGCCGGTTACGGTTGGCGGCGTCGTGGTGTCCAACGCCACGCTCCATAATGAGGATGAAATTGCGCGACTGGATGTGCGGGTCGGCGATCAGGTCGAAATTCAAAGGGCCGGCGATGTCATTCCGCAAATAATACGCGTCATGGATGCAGACCGATCTGGTCGGGCTAAGCCCTACAGCCTGCCAGAGATTTGCCCGGAATGCGGTTCAGCGGCGATCAGAGAGATTGACGACAAAGGCGTTGCCGATGTCCGTCGTCGCTGCACGGGCGGGCTGACCTGTCCGGCGCAGGCGGTTGAACGGCTGAAGCATTTCGTTTCCCGCAAAGCGCTGGACATTGACGGCATCGGTGCCAAGCAGGTTGCGGTATGCTCCGCGCGCGGGGTGCTGACGGGCGCGCGGCCGCGGGTTCAGCTGGGG
>CAYGKE010000111.1:0-8663 GCA_964350465.1 uncultured Hyphomonas sp. | reverse complement strand
GATAGAGACAGCCCATACGAGACCCCAGAGGGCAAACCGTTTAATTGGATCAGGGCACGCGGCATTGGCGGTCGCATGGTCGTTCCGGCGCATGGCAAACAATACCTCCGGCACGGCCCCTGCGATTTCGCACCACTGGATGACCTAAGTCCTGCCTGGCCACTGCAACCTGGAGAACTTGATCCTTGGTACACGCATGTTGAGCAATTGCTCAATCTCAAAGGTCAAACCAATGGATCACCCTGGATCCCCGATAGCCTTATCGCCGAAACCCTCGCACCCGATCCTGCGCAATCATTCATGATGGAAAAAATCTCTGAAACATGGGCCGGCGCTTCGCCGATGCTTGGTCGCTACACGGAGCCGGTAGATACCATGCAGCGCGCGGCCGAAACGGGCCGTTTGAGTTGGCGAGGGGCTGCGATCGCTCATTCCATTTTGACGCAGAACGGTAATTCCGCAGGCGTTCGCTTCTTTGATCAAGCAGCAGGACGCTTGGTCGAGGCAAAGGCGAAGACTGTATTTCTATGTGCGTCGTCTCTCGAAACAACGAGGCTCCTTCTCAATTCACGAGCCAAAGGTGTCCTGGCCGAAGCAGGATCTGATACAGGCGCTCTTGGACGTTACATAATGGACCACGTTTCGGTGAAAGCCGAAGGCCTGATGCCGGATAATGGTATCGCGGACCAGTCATTCAATCTTGGAAACTGTGTCTATATCCCGCGGTTTGAACGCCGAGACGGATCGACCTCTTCCACCCGCGGCTATGGCATGCGCCTTTATCAGGTGCCGGGCCCCGGTGACAAAAGCTATTTCACTGCAGTCTCCGATGCGGAGATGCTGCCGCGTAGGGATAATTTCGTGCGTCTATCCGAGCGAAAAGATCGCTGGGGCATACCAATCCTCCATATTTCATGCGCCATAAGTAATGCAGAGGCAGAACTAGCAAAAAAACAATCAGAAGCCGTTCTCGAAGTTTCCGACCTATTCGGTGCAACGCTGACAAGTCGGGACCTGGCACCATCCATACCGGGCGCCGCCATCCACGAAGTTGGCGGCGCAAGAATGGGATCCGACCCACGTTCCAGTGTGGTTGATCAAAATAATGAATGCTGGGACATACGGGGACTCTACGTCACAGATGGTGCCGCATTCCCATCGATTGGCATTCAGAATCCAACACTGACGATTATGGCGCTCACAGCACGCGCCTGCGCTCATGCTGCGAAATAGTGATCAGGCCGCAGTAGCGGCGTTCGACAGACGCGCTGGAATCTGCCCAACGAATTGTCGTCGCTCTTTGCTGAGCGGCGTTATCGCACCGAAATAGAACAAGTTCGTAATCGCATTGAGCGGCAGCCATAGCCAGGACTCCGTAAACGTCGATACAAAGATGATCATGCCGATCACCAGCATGGCTGAACATTCGAGAGTTGGCCGACGAAGCCACTCACCCACGATCTGGAACAAGCACCAGGCAACGAGAAGCAGAAACAAAGCGTAGCCGACATAGCCCAGATGCACGCGAACCTCCAAATAGGCGTTGTGGAAGGTCAACTTGGTACCAAAGGGTTTGTGGTCGTTTTCGTTTATGGTTTGGGCCGCACCGACATCATATTGCCAGAACCCCTCAAGACCGACGCCCAGAATTGGCCTCTCGCTCGCGACGAGTTCACCAGCTCGCCAGATATCCGCCCTTCCCGTCAGCGTGGCATCTTTACCAAGCATATCAAGGAAGTCGGCAACCAGCGTATTCGATTGCATGCTTAGGATCACCATAACAACGGCCAGTGCGGCGGTGGCGCTGCTCAACATTATTACGGTTCTAAGGTGACGCATTCGCCCGATATTCATCCAGACGAACCGAACCAGTAACAATCCCAGGCTGCCGATGACTGAAAATACCAGCGAGGTCGCCGAATTTGCTTGCAACATGATCCAGAATGTCAGGGCGATGATCGGGATGGCCGAGAGACGCAACCACATCAACTCCTTCTGATCGAACGCCCTGATAATGGCGAAAAACAGCGCAAATGTCATATGCAGACCAAGATAATTCTTACTCGCATAAGGCCCGCCGCCCGTATACCATTCCGCAAATTGCAAGGACCATAGCGCAGCAAATGCTGATGCGAAAAAGAAGCATCGCAGAAGAATTCTGAGCTCGAAACGGGCCGCCATGACTATGGCCAGGAGCGGTGTCAGCAAATAGAGCACGCCCTGGCGCATCGCCATGGAGGAATAGTCAGACCAGAGAAAGGAAAAGGCCCCAAGAATAGGCAGAAGCATAAGCGGCCATGACCGCAGCAAAAGCGGCCACACTGCGCGATACTGCATGAAGGCATAGATGACAAACACCCCCACCAGAAGGTATCGAATAGGTGTCGCGAAAGGTATCGTGATATAGGTCACGATAAACCAGAGGGTTAAAACGCCTTGTTCATAAAGCGGAACGTGCCGCGGCTCCTGATAGGCGTTGAGCAAAATTGCGCCTTCGGATGCCATGGGGGCAGTTTGTCGATAACCACTCATGACGCCGCCCTATTCTGGGTAATGTCGGACACGATACCGGCTAGCATCCCCTTGGGTTGGATGAAGACATCATCCGGCAGCTGCAGAAGCTGTCCTCGAACAGCGTTCAGCCGTTGAGCATCTGCCAGAATCTCAGAAATCAGGATCGGCAGATTCACCTCAATGTGCTCCTTGACTTCAAATCCGCTATGTTTGCCTGTTACCCATTCGGCTGTTTCGGTTTGCGATACGACAATCGGCGGCGCACCAAAATAGCCACCCTCATAGATTCGATTTGGTAGCAGCCAAACAGAATTAAACCCGGCCTCCATAAAGTCCCCCGCCCACACGACGTCGACGTTGGCATATATCCGATCGAGATCTTCCGGTGCCTGATACGGCCCCATGAAGTGCATGTTGGACCGTTGATCAATAACGGGTTCAAAAACAGAAATCTCAGTCCTCGCCGGCTTGCCATGCAATATAATTTCAACACGATCACCAAATTGGTCAGCGATAGCTGTCAACAAATCGAAGGACCGCTGACATCTGAGAACGCCGACCCATCCAATCCGTAAAGGTCTGTCGACCGTAAAGTGGTCACCGCACATGCCTTTGCCGACCGGTCTTGGTCCGTACTCCGCGTCAGCAGACAGCCGATTTTCAATCAGGAAGGGTCGAAAATCGCCAGGATAATATTTCTCGAAATGATTCTTGAGGAAGGCGGGTGAGCTCACAATAAGAGCGATTGTTCGTTTAAGGAGACGTCGCTCCAACCAACGAAGCACCACACCGATAGGATCTTGCTTCACCAGCAAGCGGTGCACATCCAGGCACTCATAGACAACAGGCGTCTTAATCTTGGCGTATCGCTTGGCCAGGAACGCACATGCCAGCATATCAAGGTTGCGGGCATAGATCAGCTCAGCATCTTGCCATTTCGCTTTATTCGCTGCCGCTTTTCGAGCTCCGGAAAAAATACTCCCCAGTCGCCGTATAAAGGCACCATCATAGGTACGCCCTAAATCCACATTATCCCACTCATCAACGCCGCCCTCAGACCGCCTCATTGTCAAACCAGTGACCGCCATACCGTCATCTTTCAGCGCGAGGATGCGGCGACGGATCGCTGCGTCATCTGCATCGTGACCGAAGAATGCAATTTTAGTCATTGCAAGAAACCTCGTGACGCAAACCTTTGCGGGCCATACCGGGCCCTCTCCGCGTAGACGGTATTATTCAGCTTGTTGCTTAATTTTATCCTTCGGCATGCTCGAATCTCCGGGTCGAACAGCAGGACGAGGCACAGCCGCCACCGGTTTGAGATCTGCCACTCGGGGCGGAAAGGCTTCCGTCGCCGGCTCCGGAATAGGGCCAACTTCACCGATGGGCTTCTTTTTTCCTCCAAAAAGACGGCGCTTGTTGTCGGTCATGTAGTACTTTTTATAGTCTTTGTAGCTCGTTCCCGGCTCATTATGATGACGGCGGCGATCAATATCGACCATATTGAGCACGACACCCAGAACATTCGCGCGGAAGGTCTTGAGCAGTGCCATTGACTTACGAGCAGTGGCCCGGTTTGTCCGACGCCAACGCGCGACAAGGATCGTTTTATCGACTTTGCCTGCGATAACGCGGGCTTCTGCCATCAGCAAGAGCGGACCAGTATCGATCAAAATTAGATCGTACATTGTACGAAGCTTCTTGTGTAACTCGTCAAATGCGCGTGTACCAAAAACATCGTGCGGCGTATGGCCATTCAAAGAGAGTGGCAAAACATCCGTTCCAGATTTTTCATCACGCTGGATGGCGTCATCAAGGTTACCCGATCCAAACAAATGCTCGACCAGACCGAAATCTGTCTTGATACCCGCAGCCTCGGTAAGTTGGCGCCGCCTGAAATCGCCGTCAATGACAAGCGTTTTAGCACCTGACATGGCTGACATGCGGGCAAGGCTCAAGGTCAAACTGGTTTTACCTTCGTCCGGCAGAGATGATGTAATCGCAACCGACTTTGTATCTCGATCAATATCGGAAAAAGCGATTGCAGCGCGTAAATAGCGTATCCCCTCAGTATAGCCCGAAAGCGGGTTCTCCACGAGAAAGTCTGCTGGATTGCGCTTACCAAACCCGAGAAAACCGGACCCAGAAATAAGTGGAATTGAACCAAGTGAGGCAATCCCAAGCTTGCGCTCAATATCTTCGGTTGAACTGATTTTGGTGTCAAAGATTTCGAAGATCAACGCCAGCATACCGCCAACGACACCGCCAAGAATAAGACCGATAGCCAGATTTAGCTTCACGCGAGGCGAGCTTGGTGCGCTTGGAATTGACGCTGCCGACAACACCCTCGCATCAGCCTCGACAAGGTCATCCTGCTCACGCGTCTGATTGAAGCGTTCGATAAAGTCATCATAAATGACCCGGCTCGCTTCAGCGTCACGCTCCAACTCGCGCAAGCGCACTTGGGCCGTATTCTCGCGGATAAGCGTACCGCGCCCTTGGCCAATTTGCCTGTTCAGTGTTGCGATTTGGTCTTCCGCAACTTCCACTTCCGCTTCAATATTATCCACAATGCGCTGGACTTCGGCTGCCATCTGGCGATCCAGGTCGATGGCTTCGTTTCGGGCTGCGATCAGATCAGGATAGCGCGGCCCGAATTCCGTTTCGAGTTCGGCGATCCGGCGGTCAACAATCGCTTGCTGTGATTTAAGGTTATTGACAACGGCTGAGTTCAAGACTTCGGCAATCGACGCCACGCCGGCAGAGCTGTTCATTTGGCGCCGCATGCTTTCATAGCGAGCACGTGCCTGTGTTGCCTGACTCTGAAGAACCAACTTCTGACGCTCAAGCTCCGCAATACGGGCTTCGGTGAGCGAGTCACCTCGCGCGATCAGAAGCCCATTCTCATTCCTGAATTGTTCGACAGAATTTTCCTTGAGCGACACTTCATCACGCAGCACAGTAACTTTTTCGGACAACCATTCGGTCGCACGCTGTGTGGCTTCAAGTTTGGCGTCCATCTGTTCAACGCGGTACTGATCAGCAATGGCATTTGCCAGCCTGGCAGCCGTCTCCGCAGACTCGCTCGTAACTTCAATTGTAATCAGATACGTCGTCCCAACGCGCGAGACGCGCACTTTGCCCATAAGGTTCGCGACGACCCATTCAGTGAGCGCTGCATTGCGCTCCTCATCAGTCATCCCTGCGAATGGATCGACTTCTTCCTTGGGTTCAGAAACTAGCCCGAATATTTGCTGGCTGATCGATCCAAGCAGACTAGGCTTTGGTTCCCGCAAGGTTGGATTGAATTCAGGATCATTGAGCAATTCTTCTTTCACAGCGACACGCTGGAGCAAGGTTTTCGACCCAATAACGCGAACTTCAGTGTCTAGGACCGACGTGTTCATCGCCGTTCCGCCAAGCACCGCACCAAGGTCAATGACGTTGCGCTGATTGGAGTCGACAATAATCACCGCTTCAGCCTTGTAGATCGGCGTCTGCGTCAATGTCATGAAAGCGATCGACAGAAAAACCACCGAGGCGCTAATCACGATCATCCAGAAACGCTTGAAGAACGTGCCAACTAAGGCCTTGAAGTCAATCGGCATGTCATCGTTCTGACCTGCCTCGATACCGGCGCCCTGTTGGGGAAGTTCGAAACTGATTGTCTTGTTCACTGGACTTCATCCATTTTGATTATAATCGACTATCGAAACCCCGAGCCGTTATTATGGGTAGAACCGGAATCCAATCCCGATCAGGTCAACGCTATAAGACGGATCGCCCACAATCCCACTGCCGCTAACATCGCGGTCGAGACGGCGCGCAAACAGCTCCGCATGTACATTCTTGTTCAGCTTGTAGAGGCCTGAAACCCCAATTTCGCTGACATCATCGCTACGGTCAACATCGTCATACTCATCGTTCGATAGCGCAGCGAAGGCCGAAACCACGATATTACGACGCAATTCGTGATCAAGGCGAGCACTATAGCGTTCTTGCGTTGCCGTGGCTGAGTCAATCAAACCCAAATCGACGACTTGACGGCCAACTGTTCCGGTCACGGTCGTAAGACGGCTCGGAAACCACTGAACACGTGCGTCTACGGATAGCCCGCTACGGTCTTCGCGTGTTGGGTCTGCACGATCCTCTTCGAACTGACCGATGGCGACATCACCGCGTATCAGTGATTGTAGCTCGAAATCGACACCGGCCGCCAAAGTGACATTGTCGGAGTCACGTGTGCGTGTGACCTGCGTGGGCACACCGTTCACGATCTCTGTGAAGGTCTGGAGGTTGTCGAATTCCCGGTTTTCAATCGCACCCTGACCAAACACAGCGACATTTGGAGTCACCGCATAGGACAGTCTCGTACGGGCCGTTGTTGTCGTGCGATCGCGGAAATCCTGGTCGAACACTGCGCCAGTATCGGCGATACGAGCATCCTCGAAATCGGTGTCAGCTGTTTCCAGAGCGGATTCCCAGCGGAAGCGGTCATTACGATAATTTGCTTCGATACGTGCACCGGTTCTAGATTGCTCAACAGGACGATCAAGACCAACCGCATTGGCGAAATCTGTGCGTTGCTCGGACCGTTGCTGCGCGAATACCGCGCCGCCAATGTCAAATGCTTGCGTTACATCAAGGCGACCGCGAAACTCGGCCAGCAAATCCTCGTTCGATTCATCGCCATTATCGAGATAGTTATAGCTTACCGCAGAGACGCGAGCACCGACTTCATGATTGCTCCAATCCGTCGTCAAATTCGCTCTCGCGCCAATACGCGCGACTGTATCCGACTCTTCATTGGCACCAGAAGCAAACACGTTGCTATTATATGTCAGGCCCGCCTCTGCACTTGACCGCAGGATCATGGCGCCAAGACGAATTGGCTCTGGATCAAATTCTGGTTGGTTGCGATCTGTTACAGCCTCATACTTATCGCGGCTGTAAAAGTTATCCTGCGCATTAGCAGCACTCATCAATGGGCCGGCTGCGACCATGCCTGCAACGCCAATTTTTACCACTACTCTCATTAGACCTTACCTTCTGTAAGCGACGCGACTAATTCCTACCCGCCTTTGGGGAAGTTGTACCGCAACAATCGTGCCAAAGTAACCGTATTCACCGCTACTTTTTGGCATATTTGCGCTCAAACGTGCAAATGAACGATATTGATGCACTCAGGGCGATCAACATCATCTGAAAAGTCTGAACACGATCGATGAAATTGGCCCGATCTCTGCAATGAAATGCCAATGAGTTCGAAAATCACCTCTCGCGTAACCCAGAAGCAGACTTATGCTTATCGGCCGAGCCTGGCACACGATGTTCCGGTTTGGGGAGGCCTTCTATGTGTCGGTTTGATTGCTGCGCTCACAATTACCCTGTCTCTTGAACCTGCCGCGAAGACAGCCCCGCAAGCCCCTGGCCCGTTTCAGATCGCCATGTCAGGTCCTCCTGCAGAAATTGATCCCGTTGGACCGCGCGATGATGACCTGCTCACTATGCCAAACCTAGACCTTTTCCCAGAGCAGCTTGATAACCCACTGGGCCAGTCATCGAACGCCTTCATTACTCTTTTTGGCAACGGTTATCATGATGGCCATTGGCACTATGCCAAGCATAAAGCTGGCAACCATTACCTCGTGGACTTCCAAGAAGACAATGTCGTTGGCTCCGCCAGCGGTGCGAGCCTGCTTATCCGCCCCAAAGAGAATATGTCTGGCCGCAACAAATGGACCGCCGCTGAAATCAGTTCTGGCCCAAAATACGGTTACGGGCGCTATGAAGTCGTGATGAAGCCCTCAGCGGAAGACGGCGTTATCTCGTCCTTCTTCACCTATACAGGGCCCTATTTCGGTGACCCACACGACGAAATAGACATCGAGTTCGTAGGCAAGAATACACGCAAAGTCGAGTTCAACACCTTCCGGAAAGGCAAACACCGCGGACATAAAGTACATGAGCTTGGGTTCGATGCTGCCAGTGCTTATCATATTTACGCATTTGAATGGCGCCAGGACCGGATCCGCTGGTTTGTGGATGGCGAGATGGTCTACGAGATTACCGGCGACGAGGCGAACCTGCCCACCGCGCCAAGCAAGATCTACATGAATGTCTGGACCGGCACTCCGGTGGCCTGGCAC
>CAYGKE010000110.1:0-9068 GCA_964350465.1 uncultured Hyphomonas sp. | reverse complement strand
CGGTCTTGGCGCCTGCTTAGCGGAGATTCCGATGGGTTTTATCCGATCTACACTTGCGGCCTGCATTCTCTTTGGCCTGTCAGCTTGCGGGGCGCCTGCCCCAAATCAACCAACCGCTGAGGATCAGGCATTCACCAGCGAGCGGTTCGAGATCACGGCCAAAGGGTCGGGACCGGACGTCATTCTGATCCCGGGCCTTGCCTCGAATGCTGCAGTTTGGAGCAGTACCGTAACCGCGCTGCAGGACCGCTACACGCTGCATACAGTGCAGGTCAGCGGTTTTGGCGGCGCCCCTGCAGGTGCCAACGCCGATAGTACAAGCATCCTCGATGACATAACCAGCGACCTTGTGCGCTATACGCGAACGCTGGACGAGCCACCGGCACTGATCGGCCACTCGCTGGGCGGCATTCTCAGCCTCAAAGTCGCGCTCGACGATGATGCCAGGATCGACCGCGTGATGGTCATTGACGTCCTGCCATTCTTTTCTGTCCTGATTGACGAGAATGCAACGCCCGCATCAATCGCACCCGTCGCCGCGTTCGCAAAAACCACTTTGATTGCCCAGAGCGATGACGTATTCGCGGCGCGACAAGAAGAGGCGCTTGCTGCACTTGTTAAAGATCCGGATGGATTGCAAACAGCGCTCGATTGGTCAGTGGCTAGCGACCGCCAAGTCATGGCCCAGGCCATGTATGAGGTCCTGCTCACCGATCTGCGAGATCAGATCGGCGCGATCGATGTTCCCCTTACCGCCATCTATGCTCGTGATCCGGCCATTCCGAATATGGATAGCGTGGAGGCTCTCTATCAGAACTTATATGCCCCGGCGCAGGATCTATCCCTGACCGCTATTGATGATGCGATGCACTTCATAATGTTCGATCAGGAAGCTGTCTTCATCGAGACCATCGAGCAATTTCTGGTTCGAGATTGAACATGGCATGACCCCTTCATGAGTGGTGATATCACATATAAATCGCCTGATGGTCTTGATCTTTATGCGCGCAGCTACGGGCCGGACGACGCCGGAATGACCGTACTGTGCATGCATGGACTGACGCGAAATCACAAAGATTTCGAGCCAATGATTGCTGCTGTGAACGGCCCGTATCGCTATATAGCTGTGGACGTACGCGGGCGCGGACGATCCCAACGTGATCCTAACCCGGATAATTACACCCCGATCAGATATGCCGGGGACATGATCGCGCTAATGGATCATCTGAACCTGCCGCGCGCAGCATTGATCGGCACATCCATGGGCGGCCTGATGTCAATGGTGATGATGACCAAGGCACCGGAACGGATCCTTGGCACCGTGTTGAATGATGTTGGTCCGGTTGTCGATCAGGCGGGTCTGGACCGGATTTCATCCTATGTCTCGAAGGTCGAACCCCTGCCGGATTGGGCATCAGCGGCCAAAGCTATAGCGGACATACAGACGGATGTGTTCCCAACCTATGATGACAGTGATTGGCTCGCCTTTGCGCACCGAACCTATCGCGAGATGCAAGACGGGCGCGTTATCGCTGACTATGATCCGGCGATCACCGAGCGGGTCGGCGACGTGAAACCCAGCCTGAAAATCCGCCTCGCCATGTGGCGCGTCTTTGCCAAGATGAAAAAGCGACCATTGCTGATTATTCGAGGCGAGAATTCGGACATACTCGCGCCGAAAACGACAGCCCTGATGCAGAAGCGGCACAAAAAAGCCAAGCTGGTGACAGTGCCAGGCGTCGGTCACGCGCCGATGCTGGATGAGCCGGAAGCCGTTCAGGCGATCAGCGATTTCCTGTCGTCGCTCACCAACACCTGATCAGCACTCAACGACATTCACCGCGAGCCCGCCCTTGCTGGTTTCCTTATACTTACTGGACATATCCAGACCGGTCTGGCGCATGGTCTCGATCACCTGGTCAAGTGAAACCTTGGCCGGTCCAACCGAGTTCAGGGCAAGCCGGGCCGCATTGACGGCCTTCACGGCACCAAACGCATTGCGCTCGATGCACGGGATTTGCACAAGACCGCCGACTGGGTCGCAGGTCAGGCCCAAATTATGCTCCATGCCGATCTCCGCAGCCATCGTCACCTGATCCGGCGTACCGCCCCAAACAGCTGTAAGACCTGCAGCCGCCATTGAGCAGGCCACGCCAACTTCACCCTGACAGCCCATTTCTGCGCCCGAGATTGATGCCCTCATCTTGTAAAGCAGGCCAATTCCGCCGGCCGTGAGCAGGAAAACCCGGCACGCGTTCGGCTTGGCACCCTCCGCCATACAATAATGGCGCAGGATGGAGGGCAGTATTCCCGCCGCGCCATTTGTTGGCGCCGTTACAACTTGCCCACCCGCGGCATTTTCCTCATTCACCGCCATCGCATAGACGCTCAGCCAGTCCAGCAATTGTTCCCGCTCGTTCGACTGCAATGTCCGCTGTAGCTTCTTCCACATATCCGGCGCGCGGCGTGTAACCTTCAAGCCGCCCGGCAGGGTACCTTCCCTGGTCAATCCGCGATCAATGCAGGCCGACATGACCTCTGCGATCTGATCGAGCCGCCTGTCGGTATCATGCCTCGAACGCTTGGTGTCCTCGTTGGCATAAACAACTTCGTGGATCTGGGCATTTCGACTGGCACAATGCCCAAGCAATTCGGCAGCTGAAGTAAAGCCGAGCGGTACCGATCCAGGGGTCAAAATGACATCGCCCTTGGCGGGGGAGAGAAGCTGCGCGCGGGTTGAGATAAAGCCCCCACCCGTCGAGTAATAGGCTGTCTCAAGGATTGTCTGGCCATCGCTCCCAATAGCGCGCAAGCTCATGGCGTTTGGGTGCAGGTCAGGCTGTGTCTCGCGGTCGAGGATAATGTCTCGTTCCGGATCGAATTTTAGCTCAATACCGTCAGCCAGGGGCAAAACTTTATTTGCATGAACGTCGGCCACCTGTTGCTCTGCCAAGTCGATATCAATCGACTGCGGTCTATGCCCCAGCAAGCCAAAGATAATCGCCTTGGGCGTGCCGTGTCCTTCCCCTGTCAGGGCCAACGAGCCTTGCAGTGTGACGGTAATCCGAAAGACATTCTTGAGGTCGACCTTGCGTTCGACAGCATTCCTGAACCGCAAGGCGATCCGCATTGGCCCCACCGTATGCGAGCTGGAAGGCCCGATACCGACACGAAACAAGTCGAGCACTGAAAGCATGATGATACCCTAGCAAAGCAGCATCCGGCCTACACTGTGAATAAGGTTCCGACTAGCCTCGACTGAGCGAGTAGTTTGGCGCCTCACGCGTCATCTGGACGTCATGCACGTGGCTTTCATTAAGACCCGCGCCGGTGATCTGTACGAAGGTCGCCTTGTCATGCAGTTCCGCAATGGTCGAGGCACCGACATAACCCATAGCGGCACGCAACCCGCCAACCATCTGGTGGATAATCGGACCCATTGGGCCTTTGAACGGCACCTGCCCTTCGATCCCCTCTGGCACAAGCTTGTCAGAGGCTGCGTCGCCCTGAAAATAGCGATCCGCTGACCCGCGGCCCATGGCGCCAAGGCTGCCCATGCCGCGATAGGCCTTGTAGCTGCGCCCCTGATACAGAAACACCTCTCCGGGGCTTTCCTCTGTCCCTGCAAACATCGACCCCATCATCGCTGTAGACGCACCGGCAGCGAGCGCCTTGGCAAAATCCCCTGAAAACTTGATGCCGCCATCCGCAATGATCGGTATCCCGGACTTATGCGCAGCCTCGGCGCAGTCCTCAATCGCAGTCAGTTGCGGGACACCAACGCCTGCGACAATCCGTGTCGTGCAAATGGAGCCCGGGCCAATGCCCACTTTCACGGCGTCGGCGCCGGCATCGATCAGTGCCTTTGTGGCTTCGGCTGTTGCCACATTCCCGGCAATGATCTGTACCGAATTGGAGATTTTCTTGGCGCGCGACACGGCTTCACCAACGGCCTTCGAGTGACCGTGAGCGGTGTCGATAATCACAGCATCGGCGCCTGCTTCAATCAGGGCAACTGTGCGCTCAAATCCGGCATCGCCAACCGAAGAGGCCGCAGCGACCCGCAGCCGGGCACCCTCATCCTTGGCGGCGTTCGGATTGACCGCCGCCTTGTCCATATCCTTGACGGTCAACAAGCCGACGCAGTTTCCCTTGTCATCGATTATGGCGAGCCGCTCAATCCGGTGCTTGTGCAGAAGTTGGCGCGCCTCCTCAATCGGCACATCCATGGTCACCGAGACAACTTCGCGCGTCATCAGGCTACCAACAGACTGGCTGACGTCGTCAATGAAGCGGGTGTCCCGGTTGGTAATGATCCCTACCAGTTTGCCTTTTTCGACAACCGGGATACCGGAAAATCCGGTTCGGGCCTTGAGCTCTTTCAATTCTGCGAGACTGGCCGTCGGCGCAATCGTGACCGGGTTCATCACCACGCCGCTCTCATACTTCTTGACTTGAGTGACCTCGGCCGCTTGCGCTTCAATCGAAAAATTGCGGTGAATCACACCAATGCCGCCTGCCTGCGCCATAGCGATGGCAAGCTTTGCTTCGGTGACGGTATCCATCGCCGCCGAGATCAGCGGAATGCTGAGCCCGATGGATTTGGTCAGGAATGTTTTTGTATCAACCTCAGATGGTGTGACCTCGCTCGCGCCGGGCTGCAAAAGCACGTCGTCAAAGGTGATCGCTTGTCGGATTTTCATGTGGGGAGCTCCCTTTTTGGCTCCCTAATTGAGTCCCCCGAACTTGTGAAGCCCAAAAGTACAAAACTAACGTCTTGTTCGCCTGGTAGGCTAGTCAACACAAAGTGCAGGTGTTGCTCGGCCATCAGCGACCATTTGCATACAGCCAAACGGACTATCAGCCGCCTGACATCGCCCAGCATCTGTTGGCGTATCCATATCGACAAATTCGCTCTCGACGAGACAGTGCCCAACGCAGTCCTGGCTATCGCTGCATTTTTCGCCAGCATCTGGATAAGCCTGGATGCAATGTTCCCATCCTGCCAATCCAGTCTGGCGAATTTCGCCGCCCACCGCTTCACATTCAGCCCGCTCCGCAGAGGTCGCTATTTTACCAGAAACAGTGACTTTGGCATAATCAGGTCCGGCAAGCGCATCCTCTGCTGGCGCGTCCGAAGACCAATGAGCGCAGCCGGTTATCAAAAGCAGTGCTGACAAGATAATGACTGATCGCATGGTGTTTCTCTCTCTTGATCGAGTTGATCATAATTAAGTGACTAAGCTTCGCTACTATCTTCCCTACCCGGCACCTCGTCAGCCTGATCGGCCGGTCGCCCGGGGATAGCGTAAGCCCCCTTCAGCCAGCGAGACAGATCAACATCCGCGCACCTTTTGGAGCAGAACGGCTTGAATTTTGGGTCGACCGGTTTGGTCTCACAGACTGTACATTTCTTTATATTCATCGCTGCCTCAAACTATTCTCACCTTCAGAACCTTGCCGGATTTGAATGCGTCCACCGAACCTGTCCATCAAGATACTGTCACAGACAGCACGACGGCTGAGATAGGCAGAATAGATCTCGGAGGAAAGTGACAAGCTGAACAACCTAGCGCCAGATGCCTGCGCTTCACGTTCTGTATCCCGCAAAAGGTCAAGCAAGCGCGCTTCGGCACTGCGTGTTCCGGTCTCATCCAGAACCTTGTCTTCCACGGGCGTTTCCGCCCAAGCTAGCGCCGCCTGCATCATCCCGAACTTCGAAGGCGGCAACGCGCTCACCCTTCTTGTATCAACGGCCTGAAACGCCGTCAGGAAATGATCCCGGATCTGCTCGCCTGCCGCACGGTTGATTGGTTCAACACAATCCAGAACAACCGCGCCGCCAAAGCCGCGAAGCGCCACTTGCCTTGCCGTTTCAGCCGCCGCCTCCCGGTTCAAGGACAGGGCGTTGGCACCGCTGCTGCCCTTAGCGCTGCGACCAGAAGAATCCACATCCACTGCGACGAGTGCCTTGGTTCGTTCGATATGAATTTGGCCGCCCCCCAGCAACGTAACCGATTGTGTCAGCGCGTCCTCAAAAACCATTGCGACAGCCAGCGGGTCTTCGCTCTGTGTCAGGTCCGGTCCACCGGGCAAGCTGGCTTTCCATGCAGGGTAGCGATCACGTTTTTCAGGTGCGCGCGCGGTCTGTCGAACCCGCGCCAGTTTCCCTCGCCGCTGCGCAGACAGGACCTCAACAACTATCTTTTGTCCGACCGTAAGATCACCCTTGTCATGGGCAGATAAGAATACCTCCTCACCTCCCTCCAATTCAAGGAAAAGACCGCCCTGATCATGCGCTATTGATCTGACATACGCCTCAAGAACATCGCCAGGTTGCGCTGGTTCAAATGCGCCGCCCCAGCGCTGGCTAAACAACCGACATGGTCGCCCGGTCTGATCAAGCGCCGCGGCACGAAACTCGCCGGGGCCATCATGCGTGATTATGCGTGCAAGCTGTACAGCCTTCATTCCGGCTGGCAGGCCCTGACGCCAAGCACCGGCATCTTTGTGCGCCAGCCTTCTGCATCTGTCACGGTTAGAAGTCCATCCTCGATGCGCTGACCACCTTGAAGGGTTTCACCAGTATCGAAGGTCAACTGGACGCTGCCCCCGCTGGCACTGGCATAGCTCATATCGGTGTTGAACTGTCCGAAGATATCGCCGCCTGCACCATTCTGGGTCAGCGTCAGCGCGCTATCGCCCTGCTTGAACAATGCAATCCCGGACAGAGCTCGCGAAAAAAAGATGAACTTGTTGACGTCGGTCTTGCTCCAAAGGAACAGACCGCATTCTCCGGGCTGTAACTGCTGCGGCCCGAGCCCAGATTCAGGAATGATGTTGACTGCGCCAGAGGCTGCCAGACGAGGCGCACGGTTCTTGGATGAGCTCGAACACGATGCGACCAGCGCCAGACTGAGTCCGAAGGCCAAGGCTCTTACCATCATGGCATTACTCCAGTTGAGTAGTTGTAGCGCCAAGCGCCATCACGAAATTCAAATCCAATCTGGGACAGGACCAAAGTCAATTCGGTGTCTGCGGTACTGACTTCAGTGCTGAACTCGGCTTGCCCAAGAAATGATGCGCGCGCGTCCATCTGCATCCTATCACTATTGGATGACTGGCCCGACATGGACAGTACGAATGCGCCGTCTTCACATGAGACGGGGCCGGAAAGCGCACCAAAGTCGCGACCATACTGATCGGCGGCCCGGCTGAGTACATCTGTTGTCATCTCACCGGACGCATGCTCGCACCCAAGCTGGGAGAGTTTTGCTTCACCATCAATCAACCGCAGGGTCCCACCAATCGCGCGGATCGGGGTTGCTAGGCCTTCAATCGCTGAAACCTGTTGCTCCAGACGTAGCTCGCTTAGCTCCAGCGTCGATCCGGAAATCTTTGCGACACCCGTTCCGCGGCCACCGGCCCCGCCCCATTGGACATCGTAAACAGGTGAAAGCGAAAGTAGCGACATTGGGCGTAATTCCAACGACACGTCGCCGATAGCCTGACCAGATGTGAACAAGCCATTGATTCGGCCTTTGCGCACCGTGCCCTCAACCTGCGCCCAGCCAATATTCGGATTTGCAACGCCGCTTTGGCGCAAGACCAGTTCCAGCGGAACTGTCCAGATCAGCGTGATGACCAGAACAACGAGCAGGATGATAATTAAAAACAGGCTTCGGATCATGGTCCATTCCCTACAATATCTGCGCTGATGCGCACGGTCTGGCCTCCGGCCTGTTCAATGCTCAATCGGATAATCGTACCGCCATAGCGTGTTTCGACCTCCTCCAACCAAAACAGGGCCAATTGCGGCTCAACCTGTTCAATCAGAATGCCAATGGGTTGATCGCCGCCGCCTTGCAGTCTGGCAATGGCAATGCCTTTTTGCTGCGCCGACCGCGTTATCTCTGCTTTCAGCAAGTCGGCATTGACACTTGCGCCGGTACTATTGGATACCGCCGCACCAGGGTCACTCGCACGCTGGCGAATATAGGCTTCCTGTACCCTGGTTAGTTTCAGTGCTGAGGTTTCCGCAGCCAGGCGGGCATCGCCGCGCGCCTCTAGCGCGGGGACCAGTGCGAATTGCCAAACGATAACCAGCGCCGTCAAAATTGCCGCCGTCGCCACCAGAACCCGCTCACGCAGTTCAAGACCTCGCCACCACGACATCATGACGCTGGCTCCAGACTAAGCTCGCCAACGATCTTGCCGCTGCTTTGGCGCGCATCGCCCGCCTCAACCGCCAAGCCAGAATTGCGAATTGCGGCGACCAGGCGGTCTATGTCGGCATAATCGCCAAATGCCACTCGCGCCGACATTTCCCGCCGCGCCCGATCGTAACGCAAGCCGCGAAGCTCACTGCCCTCGACACTTTCAATTGCGCCATACAAGGCTGCCATCATGGTCAGTGCAGATGGCACTGGAGCGGTTGCGGTTGACTGCAACGGCCCGATGGAGCGCGCAACTGTATCGACATCGCCATTGGCCTCAGGCCATCCGGCGCGAACGAATTCCACGGCGCGGGCGTCGAGCTCAGCTGCGCGAGTATTGAGCGCCATTGTCTCACCAAAGATGCTCGCGATTGACACCACGGCCCATGCGGCTGCGATACCCCCAGCCAGACGCCAGCGCTTCAAACCACCGAGGTCGAGCGCGCGGCGCGGGCTGAACTTGCCCTGCCGCAAGTCTATCAGCGATGTCTGACCAGCCCAGATCGCAAGCTGTGTCAGCAGGACTTCCCGGCTGCCAAGGCCTTTTCCGGCTGCCGCCCGCCCCATGCGCTGGGCAAGGGCCTCGCCATAGACTGGTAAAGCGGCGCCATTCTCAAGCCCGATGAACACGTCAGTCCCGATCGCTTCATCAAGCGCAAATGTGCGCCCCTCGACACGGCCAAGCACCATGCCGGCGGCGCTGTACAAGCGATTTTCACTCGGCAGGATTGAGTGCGCTGCAACCAGACTGGCTTCGGCCAATCCGGCTTGCTTCAGGCGCTCGACCCAACCTGCCATCAGATCATTTGAAACCACCTGAAGGACGCGCGGTGCGCCCGCGTCTGATTGGGG
>CAYGKE010000109.1:0-9135 GCA_964350465.1 uncultured Hyphomonas sp. | reverse complement strand
GTAATACATGGTAGCCATCGCTCGTCGAAATAATCAAGAGCTCTCCATAAGTTCGGAACGGACCGGCAAACTCAACCTTACCGTCAATTGGGGCAATCACCTGCGCTTCGCTGCGCGTTGCAATAGCTATCCCTTCAGATTTCGTGCCACCCGGCATTTTATCCCCCCAGGCGCGAACTAGCTTGCCGGTGGCGGGCTGACCGAGCCCTCCAAACTGAGCTTCGCCCAAAGGTCTAAGCTCAGGCGAGATAACCCGTCCGGGCGGTGCATCTGTGGTCGTATTGGGGATGCTGGCATATTGCAGACGCGGCTTCAGCGCAGGTGCAGCAGGCGCGGCTTTCTCGATCGCCGCCAGTAATCCACGGATCGTGTCGGCCTCACGCGCGAGCAATGTAACCCGGTCTTCAAGCGCCCGCGCATCGCCGCTGACATCTTCAAAAGCTGCGCGTTTGGCCGCTGTCATGCGCGTGATCTCAGCCTTCTTGAGGTCAAGCGCTGCCTCTGCAGATTTCAGGCGAGCTTGTTCACGTTTAATTTGGCGTTCCAGTTGCCGAAGCGCCTGTATTTCCTCAGTCAGGGCGACTGTCTTCGCTTTAATTCTCGGTGCAGTATCACCCATCAGGATAGCCGCCCGAATAGCGGCATTGGCGTCGCCTGGTTTGGTAACCAAGGCCGGCGGACGATTGCGTCCGGAAACCGCCAGTGAGGCAATCACACCCTCGAGGGCGTCTTCGCCATTGATCAGATCGTCACGCGCCGACCCAAGCCGTGTTTGCAGGGACAGCAATTTGAACTCTGCAGCGGTCGCCTGTTCTTCGCGGCGCTGCGACTCCATCGCTGCGCTGATCAGATCCGCCTCGAGTGCGCCAAGGTCGCGTTCAACTATGTCCTCGGCCGCTTCCAGGGCTTGCAATTGGGTGACCAGACCTTGGTATTCTTCTTCAAGTTCCGTCAGATCATCACGCGATACATCGCCAGGTGCCGCGGCCGCCGCCCCTAGTCCCAGAGCAACTGCCGTCGCTGCAACGGCACAGAAAGAAGAGAATCGCGAAATCGAGCGCATCAAAACACTATGACATGCAGGCGGTGAGCGATACATTAACGAATTCGGGAGGTTAGCGTGAATTTTGCGTCCCCCTCGCGACATGGTGGCGCGCTGGATATTCGCTTTGCTGTCTGATAGCTACTCGCCTTAGCCAGCCGCAGCATAGCTGTCCTCACAGGGAAATACTGATGCCGATCTTAATCCTGACTCGACACGGGCAAAGCCAATGGAACCTGGAAAACCGGTTTACCGGCTGGTGGGACGCTGACCTGACGGAAAAAGGCGAGGCTGAAGCTCGTAAGGGCGGACAACTCCTGAAAGCAGCCAAGATTGCCCCGGTACAGGCCTTCACCAGCTTCCAGACCCGCGCCATCCGCACCCTTTGGCTGACGCTCGAGGAAATGGATCGCGCCTGGCTGCCGGTGGAAAAGCATTGGCGTCTGAATGAACGCCATTATGGTGGTCTGACCGGCCTCGACAAAGCCGAAACAGCGGCAAAACACGGCAAGGAGCAAGTCCACACCTGGCGCCGTTCTTACGACATTCCGCCGCCTGACATTGAACCAGGCAGCGCTTTTGATCCAGCCAATGACCCTCGCTATGAGGGCGTCCAGGTTCCACGCGCGGAAAGCCTCAAACTGACGCTTGAGCGGGTCTTGCCATATTGGGATACCGTGATCGCACCGGTCCTGAAGGATGGATCCGATACGCTGATCTCCGCGCATGGCAACTCACTGAGAGCCCTCGTCAAGCACTTGTTCCACGTTCCGGACGAGACAATTACTGGCGTTGAAATTCCAACCGGTAATCCGCTTGTGATTGAGCTCAGCAAAGACTTGAAACCTCTATCAGCGCGGTATCTCGACGAGGCGCGTGCGACCGAGCTGCCAGACCTGCCGTGACGGCCGATCGCTACATACTTCGTGCTGCGGCGCCAGATGCGGTTGGTGTTCTCGCCGATGTCATGATGCACCTCGCCAGTCACCGGGTGAGCGTTGTCGAAAACAATGACTTTGCTGACCTCGAAACATCGCAATTTTTCATTTGGGCGAAGTTTGAGTCGCAAGACGGTTTCAATGTAGACGCCTTTCGGGACGGTTTCTATACACTGGCTGAGCGGCGAGATATCAAATGGTCTCTGCGGCACGAAACGGACCGGCCGCGGGCAATGATTATGGTCTCTAAAGGCGATCACTGCCTCAATGATCTGCTTTATCGACACCGCCGCGACCGCCTTGGCGCTGACATCGCGGTGATCGCCTCCAATCATCCGGAGGGAAAGTGGCATGCTGACCGGCATGACATACCGTTTCATCATGTACCTGTGTCAGCAGAAACAAAGCTCCAGGCCGAGGCCGAATTTCGCAGACTATTCGATGAGTATGACTGTGACCTGATTGTCCTGGCGCGCTATATGCAAATTCTCTCCGACGACCTAAGCCGCGAGTGGTCGGATCGCTGCATCAACATTCACCATTCTGCCCTACCAAGCTTCAAAGGTGCGCGCCCTTATCATCAGGCTCATGCGCGCGGTGTAAAGCTCATTGGTGCCACCGCGCATTATGTAACGACGGATTTGGATGAAGGCCCGATTATCGCCCAGGATGTTGTCCCGGTTGATCACAGGCTATCTGCTGAACGCATGGCCGATCTCGGCAAGGATATTGAAGCGCGCGTCCTCGCCCGCGCTGTGACAGCCCACGCCGAGGGGCGGGTTTTCCTGAATGGCCATCGCACTGTGGTGTTCGAATGAACCATGATGCCTATTATATGGCGCGCGCCCTGAAACTGGCGCGGTATCAGACTGGGCGCACTGGCATAAATCCATCTGTCGGCTGCATCATCGTCGATCGCCGCGGCAACCTGCTGGCCGAAGCGACGACGGGAGATGGCGGCCAGCCCCACGCCGAAGAATTGGCGCTCGCACGGCTAAGCAAGGAAGAGAGCCGCGGCGGCACCGCCTTTGTCACGCTGGAGCCTTGCCGAGAGCGGTCGACCGACACAGCCTCGTGCTCTGATCGGCTGATCAAGGCCGGTATTACACGCATAGTCATTGCGACCCATGATCCACATCCGAATGGTCGTGGCGGCGCGGACCGTTTGCGTGCCGCAGGTATTAGGGTGGAACTTGGCCTTATGAAGACGGAGGCGGATCTACTTTACGAAGGTTTTTTTGCATCGGTCGTGTCTAACCAGTCCGCCGAATAAAAAACGCCGAAACCAACTGGCTCCGGCGTTTCCAATATTGTCTGTCTCGAAGCGAGAGGCTTAGACTTTGTAGTACATGTCGAATTCGACCGGGTGAGGATGCAGCTGAAGGCGCTCAACCTCTTCCATTTTCAGGTCGATATAGGCATCGATTTGATCATCATCGAAGACACCGCCCTTTTTCAGGAATTCACGGTCACCGTCCAGCGCCTCAAGCGCCTCACGGAAGCTACCGCAAACCTGAGGAATGGCTTTGGCTTCTTCCGGTGGCAGATCATAAAGGTCCTTGTCCATGGCGTCGCCAGGATGGATCTTGTTCTCAATTCCATCGAGGCCAGCCATCAATAGCGCTGCAAACGCCAAGTATGGGTTCGCGGTTGGGTCCGGGAAGCGGGTTTCAATCCGCTTCGCCTTATCGCCAGAACCAAACGGAATGCGGATCGAAGCTGAGCGGTTACGGGCCGAATAGGCCAACATGACCGGCGCTTCAAAACCAGGAACGAGGCGCTTATAGCTATTCGTTGAGGCATTGGTCAGCGCATTGAGCGCGCGGGCGTGTTTGATCACCCCGCCAATATAATGCAGGCAGCTCTCTGACAGGCCCGCATATTGGTCACCTGCAAAGGTCGGCTTGCCGCCAGACCAGATCGACTGGTGCACATGCATACCTGAACCATTATCGTTGAAGTATGGCTTCGGCATAAAGGTCGCTGTCTTGCCATAGGCCGCCGCAACATTGTGAATCACATACTTATAGAGCTGGAGATTATCAGCCATGACCGTCAGTGTGTTGAACTTCATGCCAAGCTCATGCTGAGCCGGTGCCACTTCGTGGTGATGCTTTTCCGGCTCAAGGCCGAGCTCACCCATGACGGAAAGCATTTCAGAACGCATATCCTGCTCTGAGTCGACCGGCGGCACGGGGAAATAGCCGCCTTTAGGGCCAGGCCTATGGCCCATATTGCCCATTTCATAGGATTTGCCCGTATTCGCTGGAAGTTCTGTCGAATCGAAAGAGTAGCCGGTCATGTGCGGCTCAGTATTCCAGCGCACATCGTCAAATACGAAGAATTCTGCCTCCGGGCCGAAATAAGCCGTGTCACCGACGCCGGTCGATTTCAGATAAGCCTCGGCCTTCTTGGCCGTCATGCGCGGATCACGATTATAGGCCTGCCCCGAAATCGGGTCGAGGATATCGCACATCACAGCCAGCGTTGTCTGCTGGAAGAATGGATCGATCTTTGCCGTATCCTTGTCCGGCATCAGTATCATATCGGACTCGTTAATTGCCTTCCAGCCGGCAACTGAAGAGCCATCGAACATCTGACCATCTTCGAAGAAGTCAGCATCTACCATGCCCTTGTCAAACGTGACGTGCTGCAGTTTGCCTCGTGGGTCGGTAAACCGAAGGTCAACGAATTCAACATCGTTTTCCTTCATCATTTGCAGAATCTTATCGGCCATATAGCCCTCCAATTATTGAGCTTTTACATTCTTTTATGTGGTTAAAGGGCACCGTCGCCCGATTCACCGGTACGAATACGCACAGCTTCGCTGATATCTGAAACGAATATTTTACCGTCGCCAATTTTTCCTGTCTGCGCAGCTTTCGAAATAGCCTCGATCGCGCCAGCAACGCCGCTGTCTGCAATCACAACTTCAATCTTTAGCTTCGGCAGGAAATCAACCACATATTCAGCGCCGCGATAGAGTTCCGTATGACCCCGCTGCCGACCAAACCCCTTGGCCTCGACGACAGTCATACCCTGCACGCCAACCTCGTGTAGCGCTTCTTTTACGTCATCAAGCTTGAACGGCTTAATGATGGCTTCAATCTTTTTCATGCTTCCAGCCCTTTTCACAGTTGCAAGATTGCGTCCGGCTTAGGCCCTCCTTCCCATGACTGGGAGGGGTAGGCCGGTTCAGATGCACCCGCTTGGTGGTGTTGCACAAAGCTTCAGCAGCCGCGACAAATTCTTGGGCAGGTGGATCGGCGGTGAGGCCCGTTTCAAACCATTACATCAATTGAAAACCTGACTGGATTTGCTAGATTGCGAGAATGTCCACGGCGATTCCATATATCCATCCCGACCGGCCAAAAGCCAGACGGAAGCCCCTGAAGGCATGGCGTCATATGCGTAATCTGATTGCCGACAAGGAAGATACCGAACAGGTCTTTCACATCATAGAAGCCCTGAATGGCAATGCGACCCGAAGGGATCTGGAGCGGTTTCTCGCGACCGGCGCCGGCCAGCAGCTTATACAGGCGCGCACCTCCCTGCCCGCCATGCTGGACGATCACGGCCCTCTGCTAGAACTGCCAGAAGACACAGTTGGCCGAGCCTATGTCGCCTTCATGGAGCGCGAAGGGCTTAGCGCTGCGGGCCTCGTCAAAGAAAGCGAGACACACCGCGCGGCGCAGCAGCATTTTGATGACGACCTGCTCTGGTACATCAATCGCCTGCGCGACACTCATGACCTCTATCATGTGCTGACCGGGTATGGCCGCGATGCGCTCGGCGAAGCCGCTCTGCTTGGCTATACCTATGGGCAGCACAAGGGCGCTGGCGTAAACTTCATTGCCTTTATGGGCGGTCGCGAGATTGCCAAGGTTGCTCCCAAAAAAGCCGCCATCCACGCCGTGATCAATGAAGGCCGCAGGCACGGACGACAAGCCGGTCGCATCATTGAGCAGAATATTCCGGAGTTCTTGAGAGAACCGCTGGATCAGGCGCGCAACCGCCTGAATATCGCGAGACCAGTTCTCTACAATCGCGCCCTCAAAATCATCCAGAGTGCTTGCTGCGATACTAACCTTATGGCCGCCTAGATCACGCTGCCCGGACGCGCTAGTTACGTGCATGTCCACACCGACTGAGAATTCGCCCGACCTCTGGCTTGACGCCTTTCCCTGGCCTGCGCGTGATGCACACAAACATTCAAGAGGCGCACTAGGGGTCGTCACAGGCGGGGCTTCGTCTACCGGGGCCGCCCGGCTCGCCGCACAGGCTGGATTGCGCGTTGGGGCTGGGCTGGTAACGCTTTACTCTCCACCTTCGGCCGTGCTCGTAAATGCGAGCCATGCGACGGCGATCATGGTTGAGGCTTTCGCAGATACAACCGATCTTGCCGTCCTTGCAGCGGACGCCGACTGTGTCCTGATTGGACCTGCCGCCGGGGTCCATGAGCGAACACGCAACAACACGCTCGCAATCTTGTCGAACGCCAAATGTGCCGTGCTTGATGCTGACGCCCTGACGGTATTTTCGGATGATGCGGCGGCGCTGTTTTCCAAACTTCGCAGCCAGGACGTCATCACACCACACGAGGGCGAATTCAATCGCTTGTTTTCCGGGCTTTTACAGCAAGTCGGCCGGGAAAGTGCCGCGCGCAAAGCCGCGCAGGACACCGGCGCAGTCACTGTCCTGAAAGGCCCACAAACTTTGATCGCGGCACCATTAGGCGAGTTATGCCGCCAGTCAGACGCACCGCCATGGCTGGCAACAGCAGGCAGCGGAGATACACTGGCCGGATTGATTGGCGGACTGTGCGCCCAAGGCATGGAAAGTTACCTTGCCGCCTGCGCTGCCGTCTGGATTCACGCCGAGGCGGGCCGCAAGTTTGGACCGGGCCTGATTGCCGACGACCTTGCGGGCTTAATTCCGGTTGTTCTGAGCGATCTCCACAAACGGCGTTGAGTCCGAACAAGCACTTTGTCGTAATGTGCATCGACGCAGTCCCGTCGCAGGTCTAGTACTGCTGCACCGATTCATTCCAAAAAGGTCGCATAAGAAAGGCCCCACCTAAGATGACGCAGCAGCAGGCCAAGTTTCTTCAGGGCAACCTGATGCGTCACATCATAATCATGTCTTCCTCGGCCAGTATTGGACTAATCTCGATCTTTCTCGTCGACTTTGCCGACCTGCTGTTCATTTCCATGCTGGGCGAACAGGAACTCGCCGCCGCCGTCGGTTTCGCTGGCACAATTCTTTATTTTACCTTCTCGATCTCGATCGGATTGACCATTGCCGCAAGCGCCCTCGCCGCGCAGCGTATTGGAAAAGGCGACATTCCAGAGGCCCGCCGGATCACAACAAGCGTCATGGTATTTGGCACCGCAATTACGGCAATGCTGGGCATCATTTGCTGGCTTGCCGCGCCCTCCCTCATCGCGCTTGTCGGTGCAAAGGGATATACAGCAGAGCTTGCCATCCGATATTTCCGGATCGTCATCCTTTCGATGCCCATCGCCGCAATTGGGATGATGGCGAGTGGCTTGCTCAGAGCGCATGGCGATGCCAGACGGGCTATGACGGTCACCCTCTCAGCCGGCGCGGTGAACGCGATCCTTGACCCAATCTTGATCTTTGGCTTTGGCCTCGGACTAGACGGCGCAGCCTATGCTTCAGTTGCCGCACGCTGCGCCATGGCGATTACCGCCCTCTACCCGGTCTTTAAGCACTATGGCGGATTTGCCCGGTTCGATCCAGGCGCGTTTGGACCCGATCTCAACCCCATACTGGCCATCGCCGCACCAGCGATGCTGACCAATGTCGCAACCCCTTTTGGCAACGGCTTCATGACCCGTGTCATCGCCGAGTTCGGGGATTCAGCGGTTGCGGCATGGGCCGTTGCTGGCCGCCTTACACCCCTGACTTTCTGCGTTATTTTTGCCTTGTCCGGCGCCGTTGGTCCAATCATCGGGCAAAACTTTGGCGCCAAACAGTATGACCGCGTTCGCGGCACGCTGACCAAGTCAGTTCAGTTCGTTGCGATCTATGTTGCTGTCATTTGGGTCGCCTTACTATTGCTAAACGGATTCATCTCCACAGCCTTCAAGCTCAGCGATGAGGGCAGGACGATCATTTTCTGGTTCGCTGCCGTGGTCGCGCCACTCTTCTTGTTCAATGGCACACTGTTTGTTTCTAACGCGGCCTTCAACAATCTTCGCAGACCTCTGTTTTCGACCGCTCTAAACTGGGGAAAGAACACGCTTGGTGTAATACCGTTCGTCCTCGTCGGTGCAGCCTGGGGCGGTGCGCCAGGCGTTCTGATTGGACAGGCCATTGGCGGTGTGCTGTTCGGCATACTTGGCCTTTGGCTCGCCTACCGCCTGGTTGATGCATATGAAAGCGGCGGCTCCGATCCGGATAAGGGGTATCGCTTTCCGGTCATGCGCAAGCGCGCGGAAGCGCCGTTCACCTCACCGCGCGGGTGAATATTTGTTGAATTTCAGACCGTAAATGGTGCCATGGAGGGACTCAAACCAAAAATCTATATCATTGTATTTATTTAACTAATTGAGTTTGATTTACCTAAATACCCTTGAATGTACCCGCAAAGTTCGGAATCTGAAGACTCGACCCTTTAGCAAAGTGAAATCCCTCGTCCCTTCGGGCCGATCAGCACTAGTCGCGACTGGAATACCGAGATGGTCGAGATGGTTGTATTGCGCGACGCCATTGCGCAGCCTCACCTGCGCTCCTCTCTCCCTGAGAGATAATGCGTTTTGACGTGTTAGCGACCTCATCAGGAAAGAGCGGTGTCACGGGCAGTGCAGAATAGCAAAAATGCGAGTATCGCCATAACGCCTCATCTCGTTCGGCTCGCTTTCTGGGTTATTCGATGACCTCAATTTCGGCATCCCGCACCAGACTTAAATGGCCTTCGATTACCGAGTATTTCGCTTGTACATACAAGACGTCTCCGGACCGAATGTCAGGATGATTAGATAGTGAAATTCCTGCCCGCACACCGTTTTCGAGGATCAATGCAACCCCAAATCCGTCCTCTGGGCGATCGACAACACCCGTTGTCTCACAATACCCTGATGTGCCCCTAGAACGGTAGACGCCTTGCAAGGTAAAACTGGAAGCAAGGAG
>CAYGKE010000108.1:0-9155 GCA_964350465.1 uncultured Hyphomonas sp. | reverse complement strand
CCCATAACCCCAGCACGGCTGGTTGCCTTGGCGAGAGGTGAAATGGCTTTAACCAGCCGGTCGCCTGCCTCAATATCGACACCGGCATCACGGTAGGAAAGGGAATCACGGGTCTCATCGCTCATGGCGAGGCGCGTTAGCATGTGGACAGTTTTGTGGCCAGCGCTGTGTTGCGGTTCACGGAAGCAAATTGCCTTGATAGGGTGCTTGGAAAGTAAGGATGCTTTGTATGATTCGATTGCTTCAGATCTTGATTATGGTTGTTCTTGTGCCGGTCTCGCTGGCACAGGCGCAAACCCGTGATGTCTATACGGTCCGGGGGATTGCTGTTGATCAAACCGCTGCGACGGTGATCGAGGCACAGCAGGCGGCCTTCGCCGAAGCCAAGGTTGCCGGCGCCTGGAAAATGATCAACCGGATCACGCTGCCTGAGGACCGGGCTGGCGCATCGGAGCTCATCATTGATCTTGCCACGGCCGAACGGCTGGCGGTCGCGGTAGATGTTGAGGAAGAAACACGCGGCGCAGGACGTTATCGCGGACGCCTCGCCGTCGTCTTCAATCCGAACATGGTGCGGGCATTCCTCGATGGCTATGATATTCCATATATTGATCAGCAGGCCGCCTTGGCAGTGACCATTCCGGTGTCCTCACTGGCACTGGAATATGATTGGAACACAGCCTGGCCAGACCGCTCGCAGGAGGCTCTTGCGCCGACCGTCGCCAGCCGGTCTTTTGGCTATGAGGCGAATGCAGACTGGGATGCTCTCGGACCAGAGGCTGCTCTTTACGGCGCCCGCCGTGCGGTGATTGCGCAGCTGCTCGGTGCCGCTGGATCTTATAGTGTTGATGTGACCGTGGTCACCGCCTCGGGACGTCAACCACTCGGAACGACCCGGCGTGTCGCCACATTGAAAGAGGCGGTTATTGCCACCAATGCGCTGCTCGACCAGACGTGGAAACAATCTTCAGTTATTCGCGACAAGACCCGGACTCTGGTCGAAGCGACAGTGCTTTATACCTCGCTAGCCGAGTGGAATACGCTGCGCGGTGCCTTGGCGCGCTCGCCTCTGGTGTCAGAGTTCCAGACCAAGGCGGTTGCCCGTGATGGTGCCGTCGTCGCATTTGTTTTTGCCGGGGATGGACAACGACTGATTTCAGACTTGCGAGATCGCGGCGTGACAATCTCCGCCGAAGATATCGGATATGTCCTGACGTCTGCCGTCACCTCGGCTAGAGCGTTTAGCGAATAACCATTCGAGGCATACAGAATGTCCAGAAGTCGGCAATTGCCTTTGCGCTTTCCCGAGCGTTTGCCCACTTTCGAGGACATGACGATAAGTGCCTGTAATCGCGGAGCGATTGCTGCAGTCCGGCGAACGGCGCATTGGCCTTATCATGTGTTTTGTCTGATCGGTCCGCCGCGCAGTGGCCTGACAAGTATCGCTAAAGCCTGGGCAGAGCAATTCAAGGGCATCTATTTGGACGCCGCGATCAACACCGATTTGAGCGCTCTCACCACAGGCTCACTGCCGCAATATATCGCCATAGATAATGCCGAACATCTTGGGAAGTCCGAACAATTTTTAAATCTGGTCAGTGCGATCGGGCGCACAAAGGGGCGTTTGCTGCTGACATCCGAAACAGCGCCGAGCCAGTGGGGCAGCCAGTCGCCGGATCTTGCCTCCAGGCTTAAATCTGCACCACTTGGCGCTCTTGCAGCGCCTGATGAAGACATGATGCGGGCTCGATTGCGGGTTTCGGCGCGGCACGCATTTATGGAGTTACCGCGCGCCGTTGAAGATTATCTCGTAACACGGCTGGGGCTGAGCTATACAGCGATTGAAGAGATGGTTGACCAGTTGGCCGGCGCCGTAAGCGGAAGGGAACTGACTGTGCCTCTGGCGCGTGAAATCCTCGAACAGGAATTAGGGCAGGGGTCGTTATTAGATTCGGGGGAATGAATATGGGCGCTGATCAAGTCAAGGCAGTGAAGCCACCGACGGTAAATTTGAGACGGTCGCCTGACCATTATCTCAACCGTGAACTGTCTTGGCTGAAGTTCAATGAACGTGTGCTGGAGGAAGCCCAGAACAAGAACCATCCATTGCTTGAGCGGCTGCGTTTTCTCTCCATCTCGGCCAGCAATCTGGATGAGTTTTTCATGGTCCGCTATGCGGGCCTTCGCGAACAGATGCGCGCCGGGATCAAACGGTTAAGCCAGGAAGGCCGCACGCCGGCGCAGCAGGTCGAGTCCATTGAGCGCGTTGTTGAGCAGTTGATGGAAAATCAACAGGCCAGCTGGCGGGAGTTGCGGTCGGAAATGGAGGCAGAGGACATCCTTGTCCAGTCTGTCGCTGATTTGAAAAAGTCAGACATGACCTGGCTGGAAAAACACTTTGTTGAACGGGTCTTCCCAATTCTCACGCCGCAGGCGGTTGATCCGGCTCAGCCATTTCCATTCATTCCAAACCTTGGCTTCGCTGTTGCCTTTCAGCTAAAGCCTATGGTCGCAGGCGGCGAAACAATGGTTGGCCTTGTGCCTATGCCTGCCTTCTCGCCGCGCTTCATTCGGCTGCCTGCAAAGAAGCAGAATCAAATACGGTTTGTGCGGCTCGAGAGCGTCATTGCGCATTTTCAGGAAATGCTGTTCTCGGGCTATAAGTCTACCGGACACGGCGTTTTCCGGATCGTCAGGGACAGCGATATCGAAATTGAGGAAGAGGCAGAGGACCTCATCGCGGAATTTGAGTTCTTGCTGAAACAGCGACGCCGGGGCCGGATCGTTCGCATCCATATCGACAAAGACGGCCCAAGAGACCTTAGTGAATTCATTGTCAGAGAGCTCGATGCCGAAGAGCGCGACATCAACTATGTGGACGGCTTGCTCGGCATGAAAGACTTGTCGGGTCTCGTCATCGATGACCGGCTGGATTTACAATTCACACCGTTTGAAGCACGTTTTCCAGAGCGTATCCGAGAGATGGGCGGTGACTGTTTCGAGGCCATCCGTGCCAAGGATATCCTGGTCCATCACCCCTACGAGTCATTTGACGTGGTGGTCCAGTTCATTCGCCAGGCGGCGCAAGATCCTGATGTCGTTGCGATCAAACAGACCCTCTATCGAACAACCCTCAATTCGCCGATCGTATCCGCTCTCATTGAAGCTGCTGAAGCTGGCAAGAACGTGACGGCGCTGGTCGAGATCAAGGCCCGTTTTGATGAGGAGACAAATCTCAGGTTGGCGCGCGACCTCGAACGCTCCGGCGTGCAGGTGGTCTATGGCTTTGTTGATTATAAGACCCACGCGAAGGTCTCGCTTGTGGTTCGCCGCGAGCAGGACGGTCTGAGAACCTACACTCATTTCGGCACTGGCAATTATCACCCAATCACCGCGCGGATTTATACCGATCTTGCACTGTTTACGGCTGATCCGGCCATGGGCCGGGATGCCGGGCGTCTGTTCAATTATATTACCGCATATCGGGAGCCCCCCGAAAAAGGTCCAAAGCTCGAAAAGATCGTGATGTCGCCCTTCGCCATGGAAGAGCATCTGATCAAGATGATCGTGGCCGAGGCCAAAGCCGCAAAGGCGGGCAGGCCATCGGGCATTTGGGCAAAGATGAACTCGCTGGTGGATAGCGACATGATTGATGCGCTCTACAAAGCCAGTCAGGCGGGAGTGCCAATCCGCTTGATTGTACGGGGTATCTGTTGTTTGCGCCCAGGGGTTCCGGGCTTGTCCGAGACGATTCAGGTCCGCAGCCTGGTTGGTCGCTTCCTTGAGCACTCTCGGATTGTCTGTTTCGCGAATGGTGAGGCACTGCCATCGCCGCAAGCCAAGGTCTATATGTCTTCAGCCGACTGGATGGACCGTAACCTCAAACGCCGGGTCGAGGCTTTGGTACCGATCGAAGTTCCGACTGTACATCGCCAGGTTCTCAATCAGATCATGATTGCGAATCTCAATGATGACGCGCAAAGCTGGGAAATGGATCAGGACGGCAATTATCACCGCATCAAGAGTGCCGAAGGCGACAGCACATTCAGTGCCCACAATTACTTCATGGCCAATCCGAGCCTCTCCGGGCGTGGCAGTGCACTGGTCGTCAGCGAACCACCGCGCCTTGCGCCGAGAAAACGAAAGTAGCGGATGGCGCAGTCGGAAAAGGTTGCAGTTATTGATGTCGGCTCCAATTCCTGCCGGCTGGTGATCTATGAGCGCCAGGGGTCAGCTCTGCTGCCCTATTTTAACGAAAAGAGCATGGCTGGTCTCGGCCGTAACCTTTCCCAGTCAGGCGTCCTGTACCCCAATGGCAAGCGCAAGGCGCTCGAAACTTTCCGCCGCTTTCAGGCCATCCTTGAAGGCCTTGGCATTTCCAACGTAATTGCAGTCGCCACGGCGGCGGTCAGGGAGGCTGAGGACGGCCCGGCATTCAAGGTGGAAGCCGAACAGGCCCTCAACACCCGACTCAGGATCCTTAGCGGCGCCGACGAAGGCCGCCTGTCAGCTCGCGGCGTCATATTTGGGCGCGGTACATTTGACGGCATCGCGGCCGATCTTGGTGGCTCCAGCGTTGAAATTGAAAGCTGCAGCGTCGGCGACGATCGCCAAGGCGAAACCTATCTTCTTGGGCCGCTCGCCCGGATCGAGGACCAGCACCTGTCCTTGGAGAAGCGTCGCAAGCGGATCGCCAAGATCCTTGACAAGTCGAAGCTTCTGGCAACTTCACCTCGCCAGCTTGTGGCTGTTGGCGGTGCGTGGCGCAACATTGCCATGGTCCATATGATGCTCACCGATTACCCGCTTCGTGTGGTCAACCAGTATCCTCTTAGCCGCAAAGCTCTGGCAACGGTACTGAGCGCAGTGACGGATGCCGAGAAGGACGAAGCTCTACGCGAACGCCTCGGCAAAGTCGCCAAGAAACGCTATGATACGATGGTGCACGCCGCCCTGGTGCTTGAGGGCTTATTACTGAAGGCAGGGCTCAAACAGGCATCAATCGCCGCCTATGGCCTGCGAGAGGGGGTGATCGCTGACCTTCTCGGGGACCTCGAACGCGGCGATAACTTGACTGACGCCATTCGCCTCTATCTGAACCTCGGTGATGCCAGCATGGCCTTCGGCAGCAGCCTGGACGACTTCGTTTCCGGTATTTTCAAACGTTCACATCCTGATCGCCGACTGATCCAGGCGACCTGCCAGATGGCCGATGCCGGCGCGAGAATGCACCCCGACCACCGTCCCGACCTGATCTATCATCAAGTCGTCAGGGCGCCGCTGCCCTGGTTCGATCATCGTGGCCGCCTGATTGCCGCCTTCGCCATGGCGTCTCGCTACACGTTCAAGTTCGAAGCGCCGAGCGAGCTGCAGCGATTGTATGACCACTCGGACGTAAAACTCGCACGCACCCTCGGTACAGCGATGCGGCTGGGCGGGGCTTTCTCAGGCCGATCCTCCAGCATCCTGACCACGGCCAAATTGGAGAAGACCTCTTCGGAACTGATCTTGCGGGTGTGGAAGAAGAATGAGGACATGGTCTCAGGCACAGTGAAGCGCCGTCTGAGGCAATTGGCAGAATTGATTGGCCGCGAGCCTGCAATCGAAATTGTCGACCGGTTCTAAAGCTCGAACAGGCGCACCTGGTCGTTCTCAAATGACAGCGCGAGCTTACCCGAGAGCAGGGCACGCGCCTTCTTGCCGAACAGGTCATAACGCCAGCCCGACATCGCCGGGATCGTTTGAGCGGTTTCACCGCGTGCCAGTTTTTCGATATCCGCGGCGTTGGCGATCAGGCGAGGGACTACCTGCGCCTCGTCACTGACGGCTTTTAGCAAGACTTTCAGCATTTCTGGTGCACCAGCGGGTGTCTCTGGATTCTGTACCCGCGGCTGACGCGGCGGGGCATAGGCTTCAGGGTCGGCAATGGCCGCCGCAACCGCCTCGACTAACCCTTCTGCATATCTTGATCGAATAAATCCGTTTGGCACGGAGCGCAGCCGCTCAAACCCTTTTTCGGCATTGGGCTTCTGATCCGCGATTTCCTGAATCGCGTCATCCTTAAGGATTCGCCGCCGTGGCTTGTTGAGGTCCTGCGCCTTCTGTTCGCGCCATGCCGCAACCGCTGCGAAGACGGCCGTATATTCCATTTGAGGTTTGCGCATCTTCAGGCGCTGCCAGGCATTTTCCGGCGATACGTCATAAAGGCCCGGATCTTCCATTGCCGCCATTTCGGCTTCGATCCAAGGCAGGCGTCCCTGGTCCTCAAGCTGTTGGCGCATAATAATATAGGCGTCGCGCAGATGAGTGACATCGCCAAGCGCGTATTTCAGCTGCTTGTCCGTCAGAGGTCGGCGCTTCCAGTCTGTGAACTGGCTCGACTTGTCGATCCGCCGTTTCAAAACACGCTGGACCAGATTGTCATAGGAAATCGAGTCGCCAATACCAAGCGCCATGGCGGCGATCTGGGTGTCGAACAAGGGACCCGGCGGTTGCCCGATCATGCGGTTGAAAATCTCCATGTCCTGACGAGCAGCGTGGAAGACTTTGGGACGGTGCGGCTGCTCCAACAGCGCCAGAAAAGGACCGATATCGAGATCTTCCGCCATCGGATCGATGATGGTTTCAAAGCCCGTGCAGGACGCCTGGATCAGGCATAACTCCGGCCAGTATGTCGTCTCGCGGTGAAACTCGGTATCCACACACAGGAAGTCGCCCTCAGACAGGCGCTTGCAAACATCGTCAAGTTCGGATTGCCGGGTCACCGGGCGTATTACATCAACGGTCATGTACCGGCCCTAAACCGATCTGATAATCTTGACGAGGGGCAGCAGCATAAAAGTCTTAGGATGCTTTCTTGCGCAACAGTGAAGACCTCATTTTCTTGACTGGATCCTCAGGTTCTGCGGCGGCAGGCACTGGTTCGGGTTCGGAGGAATCGACAACCCAGTCATCGTCACCATATTCAGGATCATCTGATCCTTCCTTGATGCCGCGCATCGCGGTGACAATTTCGGCAATGGTCGGAGCTGCTCCAACACCGTCAACAGCGTCGTCAGAGACGTGAGCGCTGGACGGACGAGCAGCCTGTGAAAGCGTACGAAACATCATCCGCATCGGTGTCGCAACCGCGCTACCAAAGGCGATACATTCGCGGTCGGCGAGCGATGATAAGAACGCGATTGAGGACCGTGACCCGTTGGAAATGGCTTTGCGCATGACATCCTGGTCCGCATCATTACCGAGGCGCAGCGCGAAGATTGTATTACACTGCGACAGGATGGTCGGATCGAGCTCATTCGGGCGCTGCGTAATGATCGCGATCGAGACGCCGTACTTCCGGCCCTCCTTGGCGATCCGGGCAATAGATGCGCGGGTCGGGGCAAAGCCAGACGATGTGTCAGCTGGGATGTAACGGTGGGCTTCTTCGCAAACGACGAGTGTTTTTACGTGAGAATTACTTGCGAGCGCCAGATCAAAGGCCAGCCGGCACAAAACTGAAGCAACTGAGTTGACGACTTCAGACGGGATCCCGGACATCTGAAACACTGTGATCGGTTTACCGTTCAACGGGACGCGGTAGATTTCGCTGATAACCTGGTCAATGCGGTCGGTGGCATTGTGCGATCCGAACAGGAAGCCAAAGCGGGGGTCGTTGATGGACGATTCAAGTCGGGCTTTTAGGCGTCGCAGCGTTAGCCGCCGTAAGGCACCGTCGAGCGAGCCAATTTCTTCTTCCATAAGTGCCAGCAAATCAGCGATACGGTAAGGGACCGGCGTATCCGCTGTGATCGCATTACCATTTGTCTGTCGCCGCAGACTGGTCTGGCGACCTTCTTTGTAGAGGATTTTGGCTTTCGGGATAAATTCACGCAGAGCGTCCAGCTCTTCATCCGACTCAGCCCGGCCACGGAATACGACCTGACCGAACTCTTCGAGTGTCAGCATCCAAAATGGCAGGTCGAGCGAATCGGCCGTGATTGTGTGTGCCTTCGCGCCGAAAGCGCTGGTATATTCATTGTGAGGGTCGAGGATCAGGATACGCTGATCCTTCGCTGTCTGGGCAATCAGGTGGAGGATGATCGAGACAGCCGTCGATTTACCTGTACCTGTGGTTCCCACCACCGCGAAGTGACGCGACAGTAGTGCATTGACCGAGATCACTGCCGGGATATCCCGTGACTGGCTAAGATTGCCAACCGTGACGGCGCTGTCGTCGCTCGATTTGTAGATGGTCTGCAAGTCTTCCTTGCGGATACGGTGAGCTTCGGCACCGAGATTCGGGTAGATCGATATACCAGACGAGAACTTCTGTGAGCCGTCAGCTTCGGTTCGAACCTCGCCTGCAAGTTCGGCGAATAGCTTGATCGCATTGGGTTTTTGCGCAGACCAGACTTTCTCCTCGACCTCGACTTTGTAAAGCAGACCGACGACGCGGTTCTGTCCGACGCGGATGGAAATGAGCTGCCCAACACTCCAATAATTGGCGAGATCCGATCCTGGTATCGCCACTGTGGCGATCTGGGCTTCGGTGCCGTTGCAGTCGACAACAAACGCGCCGGGGCGTTTGCGCGGCAAAGGCGTTGCTGCGGGGGTGGGTGAGGGCGGTGTCGACTCGATTGTCATGATGGCAAGAAAGTCGCCAAAATCCATGAAAAGGGCGTTAACTTCGTGTCGGAATGCGTATGCCTGACACGGTGACTTGACATTCTGCGGGTGCCAACGCCTAAAGCCGCCTGGATATTGACCGATATGGAGCGTCTCATGCACGCCTACCGCACCCATACTTGCGGCGAATTGCGCCAGTCCGAGGTTGGCGAGACAGTCAAGGTTTCAGGTTGGCTGCATCGCCGCCGGGATCATGGCGGGGTTATGTTCATTGACCTGCGCGATCATTACGGCCTGACGCAGGTCGTGTTCAATCCCGGCTCGCCCGGTTTCCCAATTGTCGAGCGCCTGCGTACAGAGAGCGTGATTACCGTCGAAGGCACTGTTGTTGCGCGTGAGACAAGCCTGGTGAACCCGAACCTCGCTACCGGAGAGATTGAGGTTGTGGCCGGTGAGGTTTCGATCCAGTCCGAAGCCGCAGAACTGCCGCTGCCAGTCTTCGGTGAGCCGGACTATCCGGAAGACATTCGCCTGAAGCACCGCCATCT
>CAYGKE010000107.1:0-9196 GCA_964350465.1 uncultured Hyphomonas sp. | reverse complement strand
ATCTGAGTCCCCAATCTTGCCGCCTCTGAACCACAGCGCCACCAGCGCGCCTGCGCCAAGTTCAAAAATACGGCTTGGCAGCAGGAAGAAATTCGCATCCGGAAACTGTTTGGCGCCGATAATCGCCAGTAGCAGGCTGGCCACGCTCAGTCCGGCAATCACCAGCATGGTCAGCTCCCGCGACCGACGCATGAAGAACATCAGCAAGAGCGGGTAGAACAGGTAGAACTGCTCCTCAACCGCGAGGCTCCAGGTGTGCAGCAAGGGCTTGAGCTCCGCCGCCTCGGTGAAATACCCGCTATCGAGCCAGAAATAGAAGTTAGAGACAAAGAAAAGTTGCGAGACAAGGCTTTCAGCAAACCGCCCCATCGCTTCGGGCGGCATGAATATCCACGCTGCCGGAATGCAGGCGAGACAGACCAGCCACAAAGCCGGAAGAATGCGCCGAACGCGGCGTTCATAGAAGCCGATCAGGCTGAAACGCTGTTTCGACATCTCGCGATCAATAATCGATGTGATCAGGTAGCCCGAGATGACAAAAAAGATGTCGACGCCGATAAAGCCGCCCTCAAACCCGGAATATCCCGCATGATAGAAGATAACCGGCAGCACAGCGAGTGCCCGTAATCCATCTATTTCCGGTCTATACTGCATACCCCACGGTCCTTCTGACCTGGCCCATCGAAATGACTTTAGCCTTGCAGGTTGCAGCGCACAAGAAAGCATCGTGTGCGCAATGATACTTGTTCGTCACAGTCCGTTTTTCGGGCACCTGCCCGTCTTCGAGGCAGATGGACCCTAAGGTCTGACCGTCAAGGTTAGACTGTCTTGCACACCATCCGTCTTGTATTCCGGGGCTTCGCCATTGGCCATGGGCTGGGCATCATCCCACGAATACGCCGCAATGCTGACCGCGCCAGCTTTGAGGGCTGTCACCTCACCAAACTTGTTGATGCTGGCAATGCTTGGGTCGCTCGAAACCCAGAGCACGCCTTTGCGGGTTGCAGAAGATGGCAAGACGGTGTGTTGCAGATGCACAATCTCTCCGACGGTGATCTCTGACTCTGGCGCGCTGATCTGCAAGCCGGTGACGGGCACATGGTCATGGCTGTCCAGCAGACCGCCGAGCATGTCGTAGGCCGCGCGCTGCTCGCTATCCAGATCACTAATCCTGAAGCCACTAAATCGCTGCATCCCGAAATTGAGAGTCACGAACCTGTCGCCAGTGCGCTCGAATAGGTCGCTGCGCGTGTCAAAGAAGCGGCCTTCCGGAAAGCTGACATTTGGCGCAAACCGTTTGAAGTCCTTGGTGAAAACGAACCGCTCCTGCATCGGATTATCAGTATCAAGGTAATGTGTGTTGGCGATATACCAGCTATAAATGTGATCACGCGGCGGCGTCTCTTGCTGTCCGGTCGCTTGCGGCCAGAAACTGATACTGTCTATCTGGTGGTCCTCTGGAATTTCGACGCCTGCAGCATCTGTGATCGTGCGGAAAATATCGGTGACGAAGATCATACCATCATAGGTGCGCGGCCCATCCTCGCCTGATGGGATTGTATCAGGCTGGTTCAGCACAAGTCCGACATGCATGCCAGCGTCGGTGCTGCGCCCCTTACCGCCGGGATGGGTTGATCCATCCTCGAACACGTGGGTGAATATCTCTTTTGTGCCATTGTCACCCATCACCACGATCAGGGTGTTTTCGCGCAGGTCGAGCTCATCCAGCTTGGCCACAACTTTCCCGATCAATTTGTCGGTATAGGCAATCATATCGCCAATATAACGCGGGTCGTCGCCCATACGCCCATTCCGGTTGTGGTCAGCCTCATCGAACTGATCGAATATTTCTGGCGGCTGCGTGTCCGGTGTCGGCTTGTGGTCGTCATGAACATGCACCATCGGATAATAGAGCAGGAAAGGCTCATCGCGGTGGCGCTCGATGAAGCTCAGCGCCTCTCGGTTGAATATGTCAGGGCCGTAGAACCGCCGGCCTGTCTGCGGATCAATTTCATCGCTGCCCATCATGTTCACGACCTCGCCATTGATCACGAGATTGGGGTTGATGAAACGCTGGCCCTGCTCAACGACATCAAAGGCGACATATTCATCCCAGCCAAACTCAAACAAATAGTCCTTGGCCGCGATTTCGGGTGTGCCACGTGTTTGTTTCCACTTGCCGAACAGGCCGGTCTTGTAACCCGCGCGCTGAAACACGTCCGAAAACATGATGTCGGAGTGATGCTGGGATTTGCGATGAAGATAGTTGCGCTCATTGCCCTGCCCCGTCAGCAAAGCGATCCGGGTATTCTCGCAAAGGGGATGCGTATAGGCAAAGTTAGCGCGCAAGCCTGTCAACGCCAACTGGTCGATATTCGGGGTTGAAATCTCAACGTCTTCAAATGAGCCATCATTGGCGCGAATTGCTTTCGCGCCATATGTCGACATGCCATAGTGGCTTAGATCATCGATCAGGATTACCACAACATTGGTATAATCGCGTGTGTTTGCTGTCGTCGGCACCTGTTCCGAAACTATGCTCGGCCGTGTCATACAGCCGACCAGGCCAACCGTCATAAGGATGATGCTGAACAGCATCGCTGACTTGTTCTGCATTGATGCTCGCACGTTTCATCCAGACAGTTTTGCTTATTGTCTGCAATCTATGCCACGCCGAGACAGCTCAGTCATCCATCTTGTCACGATAAACCAATCGGAACCCGACATGCGAGGCTGAGAAACCGACCTCGTGATCGTGGCGGGCACTAGGGCGATAGCGCCGACAGAAATTGTCGGCGCAGAGATAGGACCCGCCCTTCATTGTGCCGAACAGTGCCGCAGGATCGTGGCCCTTGACCAGTTCCCATACATTTCCGGTCATATCGTAGAGGCCATACCCATTCGCCGGGAAACAGCCCACAGGTGAGCTGCCAGCATAGCCATCGCGCTGCGTGTTCGCGATTGGAAATACGCCTTGCCAGGTATTTGCCAAGGGCTGATCGGTCTGATCGGGCGGCGTCTCCCCCCACTGATATGTTGCCCCGTCCAGGCCGCCGCGCGCTGCATATTCCCACTCTTCTTCACTTGGCAGGTCGCCGCCGGCCCACGCGGCATAGGCTTCGGCGTCGGCATAGGTCACATGTACGACCGGGTGATCCATACGCTCAGTGATAGAGGAACCGGGACCCTCTGGAGCCCGCCAAAACGCACCCTCCACAAATTCCCAGCCGGTCATTTGGCGAATTTTTGTGCCGACAAAGACGGCCGAGCCCGGCGTCAAAAGCTCAGGCGGTATATTGGGAAAGTCGTTCGGGTCCGGCTCGGTCTCGGCAATGGTTACATAGCCTGTCTCAGCAACAAACTCGGCAAACTGGCGATTGGTGACTTCATGAGCATCGATGTCGAAAGCATCGACCTGTGCCCGCCTGACGGGCCGCTCATCTCGGTAAAACCGATCTGACCCGATCATCGTTTCACCGGCATCTATTGAAACTCGGGGCAAAGGACCGCTTGCGCAGGCTGCCGCACCTTCAACAGCCTCTGCCGCGCGTGGATCTGCGCCGGCTTGCAATATGAGCTGCGAACAGGCCAACAGCACGGCCATGGCGCTGACTAATCCTTGTACTGCTGGAAAACCGGATCGAGTTGACATCGCACAACGCTACGAAACTTTACCGGGCTCGCAAAGCCCGTTCCGCACGCAGTGAGCCATCACCTTTTAGCCGCAATCCTCGGCTCGAATAGATGAGTTGTTCAAACAAGCCTCTTTGTTCGAGCGATGGTTGGAGATGATGGATGAGGTCGATACGTTACGCGATGATTGGTGGCTTGGCATTACTGCATAGATGCTTGGCGCCGCCCCGATCATCACGGCCGGCTTGCATGCTCTTCCCTGATTTTGCTGCAACAGGTCACCCCCTCATGGTCCCTTTCAGACGTCTACTCTTCGCGTTTCTTGTGTCTTTGGGCATCGGATCGATAGCTACTGCGCAGCCTGCTTCAGGGTTTACCTCGCAGCGCGCCAATTTCTCGATCAGCTTTCAGGATGTGACCAGCGACCTGTCTGTCGTGACAACTGCGGTCATGCCGGGCGCCACCCTGCGCATCACCGCTGCCGCAAGCGCCTCCGCCAGTGATGGCGACCTGCAACTCGCCGGGTCAGACTGGATCTGGACGGCACCGATGCAGCCAGGCCGCGCAGAACTCCTGTTTGAAAAGAATGACGAGCAGATCAAGCTCCACGTCTTCATCCTGACGCCGTTCGCCAACGGCACGCAGACTAGCCTCAATGGCTTCAAGGTCGGCGCTTATAATCGCAACAGCTATCGCGGCCTGAAATCCTATGCCGAGCCGCAAGGCTTTATCGACCTGTCACACGGCCCGGCTGACCTGAAAATCTCGCCCCACTTCACGCTTGGCCAGTTCATCTGCAAACAGCAACCCGGCCATGACCCAACCTATCTGCTGGTTCGTCCCGGCATGCTGCTGAAACTGGAAACCCTGCTCGAAGCCGCCAATGACAAGGGCTGGACGGCTGATACGTTCTTCGTGATGAGCGGCTATCGCACACCCTTCTACAATGCCGCGATCGGCAACCGAACCACCTCGTCCCGGCATCTCTATGGCGGTGCGGCAGACATCTATATTGACCATGACCGGGACGGTAACATGGACGATCTGAACGGCGATGGCCGGATCGACAAGAATGATGCGCGCGCCCTCGCCAAACTCGCCTCCAGCCTCGCAGAAAAAGGCGGACAGAACTGGCCCTCCGGCGGCATTGGCATCTACGGCTCAAACGCCGCGCATGGCCCGTTCGTGCATATCGACGCGCGCGGTTATGTGGCGCGGTGGGGACAATAGAATACACCTGCTCAATGCCGGGATTATCGTCCGGCTTGTGACTTCCACGTCAAGGATGGCGGGCCACTGCGCATCAAACTCGAGGAATAGGCAGACGCCCCTTCCCGAATCCGCTGCTTTGTCCTACATCTGTTCTCATGGCTCCCTCCCCCCCTTCCAGTCGTCCTCCCGGTGTCGCTGACGCCTCGGCGGCAGTTCATTTTGACGGTGCCGGCAAGGATGCGCTCGGCCTTCTGCCATCGTCCGAGTGGACACCGCACCGACCCGACCGGCGGTGGGAAAAACTCGAAGGTGGCAAGGCGTTCAAGGTTCACTCGCCCTATGAACCCGCGGGTGATCAGGTCGAAGCGATCCCAGAACTGGTCGAGGGCATCCAGGGCGAAGAGCGCGATCAGGTCCTGCTCGGCGCGACCGGCACCGGCAAGACGTTTACCATGGCCAAGATCATCGAGGCGACGCAGCGCCCGGCGCTGATCCTCGCACCCAACAAGACCCTCGCCGCGCAGCTCTATGGCGAGTTCAAATCCTTCTTCCCGGAAAACTCGGTCGAGTATTTCGTCTCCTATTACGACTATTACCAGCCGGAAGCCTATGTCCCGCGCCGCGACCTCTATATCGAAAAAGAGTCCAGCATAAACGAGGCGATCGACCGGATGCGCCACTCGGCCACCCGCGCCATTCTCGAGCGCGATGACACGATTATCGTCGCCTCCGTGTCGTGCATATACGGTATCGGTTCGGTCGAGACCTATACGTCAATGACGACCAAGCTTGAGGCTGGCCAGCGCATTGATCCGCGCGAGGTCGCTGCCAAGCTGGTCGCGTTGCAATATAACCGCAATGACATGGCTTTCGCGCGCGGCACGTTCCGCATGAAAGGCGACGTACTCGACATCTTCCCGGCGCATTATGAAGACCGCGCCTGGAAGCTGTCCTTCTTCGGCGATGAGCTGGAGAGCATTACCGAGTTCGACCCCCTGACCGGCAAGAAGATCCAGGACCTGCCCGCCATCAAGCTCTACGCCAACTCGCACTATGTCACGCCGCGCCCGACGCTGAACCAGGCCATTGAGAGCATCAAGACTGAGCTGAAGACCACGCTCGCGCACTTTCGCAAAGAGGGCAAACTGCTTGAGGCCCAGCGTATCGAGCAGCGCGTCCAGTATGACCTCGAAATGCTGACCGCGACCGGGTCCTGCAATGGCATCGAGAACTATTCGCGCTACCTGACCGGGCGCAAGCCGGGCGAGCCGCCGCCGACCATGTTCGAATACCTGCCCGACAATGCCCTGGTCTTCGCTGATGAGAGCCACCAGACCATTCCCCAGATCGGGGCCATGTATAAAGGCGACTTCGCGCGCAAGCGCACCCTCGCCGAGTATGGCTTCCGCCTGCCCTCCTGCCTCGACAATCGCCCGCTCAAGTTCGAGGAGTGGGAGGCGATGCGGCCCCAGACCGTGCATGTTTCGGCCACCCCCGGCCCGTGGGAGCTGGACCGCACCGGCGGCGTTTTCACCGAACAGGTAATCCGCCCGACCGGCCTGCTCGATCCGCCGGTTGAGGTCCGCCCGGTCTCGACCGGCACGACCAATCAGGTCGATGATGTCATCGCCGAAATCCGCGAGACCGCCGCCAAGGGCTTCCGCACCCTGGTCACGACGCTGACCAAGAAAATGTCCGAGGACCTCACCGAGTTCATGCACGAACAGGGCATCAAGGTGCGCTACATGCATTCCGACATCGACACGATTGAGCGCATCGAGATCATCCGCGACCTGCGCCTCGGCGAGTTTGACGTGCTGGTCGGGATCAACCTGCTGCGCGAGGGGCTCGACATTCCCGAATGCGCGCTGGTGGCGATCCTCGACGCCGACAAGGAGGGCTTCCTGCGCTCGGAGACCAGCCTGGTTCAGACCATTGGCCGCGCCGCGCGTAATTCAGAGGCGCGCGTCATCCTCTATGCCGACAAGGTCACCGGCAGCATGGAGCGCGCCATGGCCGAGACCGACCGGCGCCGCGAGAAACAGCACGCCCACAATCTCACCCATGGCATCACGCCGACCACGATCATACGCGACGTCTCGGATATTCTTGGCGAGCTGGGCGAGAAGCCCAGCGGCAAGGCGCAGCAGCTCAAGGGCGGCAAGTCGCGCCGCCTCAAGGGCGTGGCCGAAGATGCCAGCACCTACGCCCCCGGCCATAACCTCCAGGCGCATATCGCTGACCTCGAGAAACAAATGCGCGAAGCCGCCGCGAATTTAGAGTTTGAAGACGCGGCGCGGCTGAGGGATGAAGTGAAGCGGCTGAGGGAACAGGAGCTGGGGCTTTGAACCTAACAAGCTTAGCATCAAAGGCTCTATTAGTTCCACACCAACTATTCGAAATCTTCCGGACGCATACCGCCAAAAAGCTCCTCATCAACCAGCATGAGAAGATCACGCTCAGCACGGTGAATAACGCCGTCGGCTTCCGCAATTTGGCGTAATATACGTTTCAATCGCTCAGCACCCGAATCTGTTAGCATGACATTGGCCCAGTAGATCAATTTCTCTGTGGTCGGGATATCTTCAGGATGCCGACAATGTTCCTTAAATGAAGTGGGATCAAAGCTAGGATCAAACTTGAAGGCTTCTTCTTGGGCGACTTCAATTTCACTATCATCTACTTCACCATCAATGCTTGCCATTCGGGCAAGCCACAAACTCAACAGATTTGAGAAAGCATTATCGCTGTTGTGCTCATCGGAGTCGGCGCTGTCAGTAAAATGCAAGATCAGCTGTTGGTATGCATCCGTAAGTCGCTCTTCGATACCGTCAATGCTGTCTGACTTTGCGATAATGGTCTCATCTGGAAGTAGGCTCAGTTTAAATCGTTCGTGGTCAACAAACTCCTCTGGGTTCATACCGAGGGTTTCAATTCGTACCCTAGTGGTCGGATGTGTGTCAGTTGGATGCTGAACTTCAGACTCCAAACCCAATGCTGCAAGTCCAGCTACTTTGTCGTGATCGACATCAAATCTCGCACGTTCAGTAAAATTACGGGACAAATTTCTTGAGAATCGACCTTTTCGAATTCGTTCTACCATGTTGTCGAATTCAAGCTGCCAAATTTGGGCCAAAATTGAGAATTTGATTAGCGCACTGCTTAGGCTTTCTGGCGAGCCAATACGAGCTCCGACCTGGTCCGCTCGCAGTTCCCTTGATCGATTAATTCTTCTCTCAGCCCGAGAAAACACACTCAGCACAAAGTTAAGCGTGATTGTTGCAGGAAGCGACCAAATGGACGCTTTGCCATCTTGCCCAGCCAGATTTGATCTCGCCTCGTCTAATCCTCGGTAAGCAGGAGCAAACTTCTTGGAAAAAATAGTATCAGCGCCACTAAAGTGCGCCAATTCATGACCTATGATCGAATGCGCTTCAGTCTTTGAGAAAACACGAAGAAGCGGTAATGATAGATATAGCGTCTCTCCACGCAGCGGCCTATCCAAAAATGGGATACTGACTTTCGCGGAAGTCGCAAAAAAAGTTGGATCAAAACCCAACACGATATTCTTCGGTGGCCTAGTATTCAGTTCCCGTGCAATGTTCATAACCACACGATGTATATGAGGGGCTTCAACTGGTTGAACGGCGATTCCGATTACTGATGTAGTGGCCGTTCGAAACATGCTGATAACATTGAGCAAAACCGTAAGAGCCACTCCCCCGCCAACTACTGCAACCACTCCAATCACCCAAGGGTGCACCACCCCAAAGAAATAACTCTCTGCATAATAAAGCGCTGCTGCAGCAAGTACCGCCTGACCAAGCGTAATCACTGATATCAGAAGTATCGCAAAGAATGCAGTTACGGGAAAGGAAAACGACAACAAAAAGCGGCTCCACCCAGTCGTGACAGCGACAAGAGTTGAAACAGTAATTAGTCCAACTCCAAGTCCGGCCACCAGCGATGCGCCAAGTCCAAGTAACGAAAACTGATTTAGTAAAGCACAAGCCTCATTAAACTCAGAATCCAATCCTTCTCCAACTAGACAGAAGCGTCCAATTTCAATTATCTCTCCTGGGTTTTTGGTTTCCAATATGTCGACAAATGGCCAAACTGCCATGGCTACTGCCAGAGCTGGAACAAACAGAACTGCTAACAATAGCACCAAGAAGGCCCGCACCACGTCCCCCATTCGACTTTGGTTTAAAGTGAAGTCACTTTTGTCCACTTAGTGATTTCGAATGATGGTGCTCCAGTCAAGTGTTTCGGCCAATAATACCAAACCTTTCGCCTAAGCCAATCGCCTACTACCAACACCTAAATCCTTCCCCACCCCCCACCTGTAACT
>CAYGKE010000106.1:0-9267 GCA_964350465.1 uncultured Hyphomonas sp. | reverse complement strand
AACAACTATCTCGTCAATGCCGGCTATGCTTCCGCTGAAACCTGAACCGCTCTAGCCGACATCCACCTGCATCCAGATCGAGTAAGTTTCGCCGGGTTGCAGCACCCGGTATTCAATAGGATCGGTGCCGAACGGGTCTCCGCGACCAGCCGTCGGCTCAATCGCTGTATAGCTCCCATTCGGTGGAAAGAAGACGTGCAGATTGGTAATCTCTGGCGAGGCGGTAATCGTCACAGTCGGCCGCCCTGGTTCGGATAGAACCGCAGGACCAGACCAGCCATAATGCGTCTGGTCTGTCATCACCGGATCAACCAGGCCTGCGCCCTTGGTAAAGTCCTGCCGGTATGAACCTTCGACCCGGTGGAGAACATGACCAAGCTCATTGTTCACCCAGTGACCGTCGTACTTGGCGGTCAATGTCGTTTCAGGCGTGGTCGGAAAGTAGGGGTGAAACCCAAGCGCAGCAGGCATAGCACGATCACTAAGATTGGTGACTGAGAGCTCCATCCGCAGCCCACTATCCAGAAGCTGAAACACCTGCGTTGATTGATACGACCAGGGCCACGCGCCAGCCTCGTGATCAAAGCTGAGCGTAATCGAACTTTCTGTCTGCTCGGTCACCATCCATTCACCGCGCCAGCCATGGCCATGTATGAGATCTGGTAGGCCAAGAAAGTTGCCATCCAACTGGACCTTTGTACCCTCGAACTCAAACGCTCCGTCCGGGATACGGTTGACGATCGGAACAAGCGGGAATGACGCGACACCCACAATATCGTGCGGTCCGTCCGGTGCTGGTCGCATAATGTCCAGCTCCTGATAGGTGAAGGCGCTTACGCTGCCGCCATTGCGCGGCGCCAGTTCTAGCGCGAAGTCGCCATACTCTATCTGAACACGCTCATTCGGCATAAAGGCCTCTGGGTTTTGTTCTGACCCCATATCGGTCACTGCAGCACAACTGCCCATCGCAATCAGGCAGCCAAATACAGTCACGCGGTGAATGCCCATCGCACCAAGCGGGTTGCTCATAATCACCCCCTATTCTGGATCGTCAGTTTTGGAGAACGAGCCGATCTTCACGCGTTGATTGGTTTCCAGGTCTGCAAGCCGCGAGATGCTGCCATCGCGCCAGCGTACCGAAACCGACACTCCGTCTTCGGTCGCCCCGACACCAAAGTGCATGATGCTGAGCTGACTTTGGGAATGCACGGATCCAGCGGATCCAATGGTCTTGGTTTGTTTCAAACCCCCAGGCCTTTCAACCGTCACAACCGCACTCATCGGATCAATGCCAGCTTGAGAATAGCCAACATCGACAAGCAAGTAGCGACCAAGATCGCCAAGCTCGGTCTGATTTTCATACAGATACCATCGCCCCTGATCATCATCGCCGTTCAGCAAATCCACCTTGCCATCGAGATTATGATCAAACGCCGCGCCCATATCACCGTGCGCCTCAGTACCTAGAACGTTTGCACCATGATCCAGCATCGCCTCGAAACCCGCATCGCCCTGATTCAGCAACAAAACGTCTGGCAGGCGTTTGCTGAGCTCACCAAAGCGATAGACAAACAGGTCCTCATCACCATCATTATCAAAGTCAGCATGGGTAATACCCCAGTTGCTGAACTCGGTTTCGGGCGGCAGCAATGACGAGGCATCGGAGTATACACCGCCCTCATTTCTCAACAAAACATCCGGTACATCATTATAGTTTTGCGGCTCCCAATCCGGGGCGACTCTTTCCACACCCTCGATTGTGGCCCGAATATCCCAGGCCAGATTGCCCTTCAGCAACCAGGCGAAGCGCCATTCACCGTCACCAAGATGCCCAAGGTACCAGCCGTTTTCAGTAAGCTCCCCTGGAAACCCCTCGGCATTCGCCGGATCAACTGCCAGTCCCTCAACCGGTGTATCCATGCGCACTTGGTTGGCGCCTAGGTAAACTGGCAGGGTGAGTTCAACCCCGCGCGGCCAGTGCCAGAACTTTCTGAGCGTAACTGGGCCAGCCGCGGTGAAACTCAGACCGTCCTGACCGGCATTACCTTCGTCTCGCAAATCAAGTCGTCCGCTGTCCTCGTCAAAGGCGATCGAGTTGTTGGCGACCTGATAGTAGGTATTGCCGCGCGACAGATACAGATCCGGATCGCCATCATTATCGATGTCCGGTGCCGCCGCTGCTGTGATCAATTCATGATGACCAAACCCCTCCGGCAAAACCTCAGCTGTAACATCGTCGAAAGTGAAACCTCCGTTGCCTCGCCAGACACTAAGTGGTTCGAACATGACAAAATCCTGATACCGGTCGCCGTCAATATCGACCACCAACACGCGTTCCGCTTCAACCTGCTCAAACCCGGGGCTCTCGCGATATTCGAACTCACCGCCGCCCAGGTTTTCGAAAACGATATTACGCGGACCGGACTCTGTGATCAGCTGCCGCGCATTGATCTGGAAGAAGTCGAGATCACCATCAAGGTCGAAATCGACCCATCGAACCGAGCGCCCGCGTGCGCCCAATTCGGAAATGCCGGCTTCAACGGTTACGTCGGTGAAAACGCCCCCGTCATTTCGCAACATGCGAGGCGGTTGCGGTGTCGTTCCATTACCACCGCCCTTTGAGACCAGAAGATCGACATCATGGTCCTGGTCAAAATCCCCTGCGGCAATGCCGTGTATGTCGCCTGTGGCAATCGGGTCGCTATGCTTGCGATAGGCTACCCCGTCCTGCCCCCAATATAGCTCCGCCGGTTCAACATGGTGACTACCCAGAATGAAGTCGTAATGGCCATCCATATTCAGATCGGCGACCGTTGGACCACCATATTTCCAGCTTGGCGGTGTCCCAAGGCCGGCAGCCTCGGTGATATTTTCAAATTGAACAGTGACCGGCACCTCTGTTTCTGCTGGTGCTTCGGGGGGCTCTGAACAGGCCGCAATGGTGAGCAATGTTGCACTCGAAAGTATCGCTATGGTCGTACGGGTTTTCATGACGGCATCTCCTCCCAGAGATATGTAGATCGCTTTTTGTATACAATCTACAGTCATGTGCGAGTCCGTCAATCACAGGACCGAGCCTCACTCCAGCCCGTGCTTCTGGCGAGAGAGTCCTTCGACTCGCTGATGACATCTCATCCGCACTAAACGCCGAGATCCTTGGTTTGGATTTGCTTTGGCGATGACGGCAATCTTGAGCTCCTCTCAGAAGGGTCTTGCCTTGGCGATGCTGTGGGCACCGACAAGAAAACTTTCTTTAGCAAAGGCAGTACCCAAAACCCCTGAACGCTCATGGTGGGTATATCGCCCGTCGATACACTGCCCTACTCTGACGAGGGCATTCGCATAAGCGCCTGGGACAAGGATGCGCAGGAAGACTCGTTGCGGCTGGATTTCAGCAATGACGGCCGAATGTTCATTGGATCCAGCTACCCGCTCGATTTCTCACGCGAAGCGAACGGAGCGATGGAATTGGTGTTTGAAGCACATAGCCTCGGCGGCGATGCGACGTTCGCTTTCGGCATGGGTTGCGAACCTGACAATATCGATGCCTGTGAAGCGATCCTTCCCGTAGCCCTCGGCCCACACTGGCAAACGGTTCGCCTGACACTCTCTTGCTTTGCTGATGCTGGTGTCAGCATGGCCGAACTGGGCCAGGTCCTGATCGTCGATGGACGCCAGGGTCAATCCATCGCTCTCAGCGAGGTACGCATTGAAGAAGACACCAATGGCATGACCGATTGCGGAGACCTCTAGCCAGCCTCAGGCGAGGAAATCGCAAAATTCAGCTGCTGTCTCAGCTGCGGCCTCGTCCAGGACAGAGCGCGTTATATCAAGACGTTCTTTCAACACTGCACCCGCAATCATACCGGCCGCTCGCCGGGTTGGCTCCAACAGTCCTGACTGGGTGGCCAGCAGGAATACAGGGTGCGCAACTTTCGATAACCGCGCCTCTACATCATAAGTGAAAGCAGCGTGGAAAGTTGCATTCATCCGAGGTCCATTCCCCACAATATCAGCAAACATTGCCAGACTGCGCCCCAGGGGCTGCGTTTCCGACCGCTTCGTAACCGCCATGTCCCAAGGCTTGGCGAGGCTGTCGATATCAGGTGACAAGTCAAACGGCGCACCTATGACTGGCAGGTATTTGGCTCGCGTTTCGGCATCAAAGGCGGGCGCGTCGATCAATACAATTCTGCCAACGCGCCTTGGCGCTTGCAAAGACGTCTCGGCGGCCACAAGGCAGCCTGAGTGAAACCCCAGCACATCCACTGCAGCATCGCCTGACAGGTCATCTATCACCGCCAGCATCGAGCGTGCAAACTCGGCGATCGTCGAGGTGGGACTACCCCCACCTGATCCACCTTGCCCGGGATAGTCTGGCGCAATCACGCGCCGTCCTTTAGCGAGATGCGGCATGATCGAGGTATACGAGATCGAGCTAAATGGAGCCGGCGCAAAGCAATAAAGATCAGGTTGTCTGGCCGATGTTTCAGGCTCGCAGATCCGCCAGTGCACCTGTCCTTCAGGCCCGTCCGAATAGCCTTTGCGGATCATCATGGTACCGCCTCCGCTTTCGAACCACCACCATTCATCCGGTCCATCTGAGCAAGATAGAGACGACGTATGACTGGCAATAGCAGGATGGGGATTGCGCTATAGATAATTGGCACGACACCGACCGCGATATTCAGGTTTTCCTCGCCGAACACCCGCGAAGATAACATTCCAACCGTCGGGAATCCGAGCCACAACCCAGCCATCGAGATGGCCATATAGTATAGCGCAACAATCTGACCACGTATCTGAGCCGGTGTGATCAGCAGGAGCGAGGTTACACCCACAGAAGACACCATTCCGATACCAACAGTGTTCACGCAAAGGACCGCATATGCGCTCCACCCTGTCGGCATGAACATGGCAATCGTTCCTGTCGGCGCCATCAGCAAGAGCCCAGCCACCATGATCCGAAAGGGCGCGTCCCGCATACCGGCCTTTGTCCAACGATCGGACAGGAACCCCCAAAGGAAAATGTTCGCCGGCCCGATGAGCAGGATCGCCGTCGCATTCACGAAGGCATAATACTCGGTTTCCCAGCCCCAGACCCGATTGAATGTCGAGGCCAGAAAGCCTTGGCTGTAGGCGATGATTGTCATCACGCAGACAATCGAAACAAAGCCGAGATACGTTCCCCAGTGTTTCGCGACATAACCGAGCGCATCGCCGACGCCATTTCCTTTCAGGCTATCATCCTCAACCGTCGTGAGACGGCGTTCGGGCTCTTGCAGAAAGAAAAACCAGGCTGCAACCAATAGCCCCGGAAGTCCTATCATGAAGAAGGCCAGTTGCCATGGTGCCAGTGCGCCAAGGACAGGCACTTCGATGCCCTGGGTCGATTTCGCCCAGATCAGGATTGCGCCACCCAGAAAGCCTGCGGCACTCGCCCCAATAGTCAAAGCCATCGTATAGAAGGCAATCGGCTTGCCGCGCTCTTCGGGCGGGAAACTGTCACCAATCATCGAGAAGGCGGCAGGGCTCAACGTGGCCTCTCCCGCGCCAACACTCAGGCGCGCCATGAACATTTGCCAGAAGTTCTGCGCGACACCTGAAAACGCCGTCGCCAGCGACCAGAACGCAACGCCAATACCGACCAGCCAGGTTCGTCGAAAACGGTCGACCATCCAGCCGATAAACAGGCCTGATGTGGCATAAACCACTGAGAAGGCAGGGCCGAGTATCCAGCCAATCTGTTCGTCTGATAGACTCAAGTCAGCCTTGATCGGCTCAATCAGAAGCTCAATTATCTTGCGGTCAGCATAGCTGAAAACATAGGCGACTGTCAGCGCGACAACCAGAATCCATCCCTTGCTGGACGGTGGATAGGGTTCCTCTTCGGCGCCTGCTACAGTGTTCATGGCGCGGCCTCCAGGATTTTGTAGATCACAACCAGATTGTCGTCGAAATCGACAATGCCGATCTCTCGGCCAATTCGACCGTCATTGGTTTCAAGTCGCTCCTCAGAATAAACCGTCAGACCAAGCGCTCCCGCCCCTTCCATGATAGCGTCTGGATCGGCCACATCGAGCACTATTGCGCTTCGCCGCGGCGCAGGCACCGGTTCCAGAGGAACCCCCTTGATTTCAGTCAGTGCCATGACGCGGACCTGATCACGTGTCGACAAGGTACAGAATCCCAGCTGTGCGCCGTCCGGAATATTGAACACGGGTATCGAATAACTGTCTGGATTATGTCCATGAGTGTAGGCGACTTCAAAGCCGAGAACATCGCGGTAAAAAGTCAGCGCGCGATCCAAATCCGAGACAACAAAATTGCCGCGCTGAAATCGTATGGGGGCTTTGTCGGTCATGTGTCGTCTCCTGATCATATCCAGTCTGTTGGTTCGCCGCGCACATGGCAAATCTGCTTGCCCATATTGCTGCCGGTATAGAGACCGGCGAGCGCCGCCGGCATGTTTTCAAAACCTTCGGTGAACTGCTCAAGCGGCTGTAAACGACCGTCCCTTATCCACGCCGCCATTTCCTCCATCGCCTGATCCCAGCGATGCAAGTGGTTGTAGACGAAGAAGCCGCGCATCTGACTGTCGGTCCGCCGCAAGCGAGTATAGTCCGGCAGTCGGTATGGCTCGTTGCGGGTATATTCACTGATCGATCCGCAAAGGACAATTCGCGCACCGGGCCGTAGGTGATCCATCGCCGCATCAAGTGTTTCGCCGCCGACATTGTCGAAATAGACATTGATGCCGTCTGGACACGCATCCGCAATTTTCTCACGAATGTCACCTGTCTTGTAATCGATTGAAGCGCGGCAGCCGAGGCGCTCGATTTCAGCACATTTTTCCGGACCGCCAGCGATACCAACGACGTCGCAACCTGTTACATTCGCCGCCATCTGCGCGACCAGGGAACCAACCCCGCCAGCAGCTCCCGACAATAGTATACGCTCGCCGCGCCGCGGTTCGCCGACTGCATAGAAACCGGCCCAGGCTGAAAGCCCCGTCATGCCCAGCGCGCCAAGTCCGAGACTGGCCGGCAAGCCATTAGGTGGCATGGCGCGCATTTTTTCCTGCGGGATCATCTTTGAGATTTTATAGGTCTGCCAGCCGATCTGGCCCTGCACCACCTGGCCTTCATGCCAATTAGGATGGCGCGACTTGACCACTTGCGCGACGCCGCGACCATGGATGACGTCGCCCACCTGCAAAGGCGTTTCACCAGCGAAAGACTTGCCGCTCATATAATCGCGCATAACCGGGGCGAGGCTGAGATAGAGGGTCTTGAGCAGGACTTCGCCTGCTTCTGGTTCCCGCACTGGTTCGGCGGCCCATGTGAAATCATCAGGGCGAACGTTGCCAACCGGCGCCCGCGCGATGCACCACTTATGGTTCATGTCGTCACTGATCCGTTTGCCTTCTGCAAGTTCGCTGAACTCGCTCAACAGATCGGTGCCGCCCTTCACGCGTCGTGGACTTTCACAACCTGATTGACCTCAAAGAAGTAGCCATCGAGATCCCAGAACGAACAGCCAACCATATCCTTCTTGCGTCCATCAGCGCCACTGACCGTCCAGTCACGTGGTTCAGAGTGGATAACCGAATCAAGCTCTCGTGCTCGCTCGACCGCGCCGCGCGCATCTTCTGAAGCGACCACGAAAATCGGCATGCCGGGTTTGACTTCCCTTGGCAGTGGTTCGAAAGACATCTTCGGCTCAAGCCATTCCAGCAGACCAATCATGCCGATCAGGTCATGCTGACACTTGAGGATGACAAGGCGCGTCCGGTCACCCTTCTTGCCGGCCGCGAGCTGTGTCCCGGACAGCGTAAATGGTGTGTCCATCCAGCGCGTCATGCCGAACACCGTTTCATACCATTGTGCCGCTTTTTCTGCGTCCCGAACCATCATTGTGGTCCGCTTGATTTGGTCAGTCATTTGATCACAAGCCTGTCTAAGTCGAGCCATTTCAGTTTCCACTAAAAGCACCGTATGGCGACTGAAGTCAAATGATATACCATTTGCGCAATTTAAAACACGCTAGGCTCTCGCAACAAGCGCTTCCGCCAATTTGAGAACACGCTCGGCTTGCTTGAGGTGAGGCATATCCAGCATCTTGCCGTCTAGTCCCACGGTACCTGTCCCCGACCCGGCAAAGGCATCAACCACGCGCCGCGCGTGGGCGATCTCTTCCTCAGAAGGTTGGTACCCAGCATTGATGCCTGCGACCTGCGCCGGGTGGATCGCCAGACGCCCGGTGAAGCCCTCCGCCCGGCTCGCCTCCGAAGACGACCGTAAACCGGCATCATCCCTGAAATCAGCATAGAGTGTATCGACCGGCTCTACGCCCGCGGCCCGCGCCGCCATCAATGTCAGCGACCGCACCATCTTATACGTGAAGGACCATTCACCATCCAGCGCCTTATTGCTACTGGCGCCAAGCTCTGCGGCAAGGTCTTCCGCGCCCCATGTCAGACCATACAATCGTGGCAGGTCAGCGCTAGCATATTCGCTCAAGCGAAACGGGGCAATTGGTGTTTCCGTGGCCACTGGCAGGATTTTTGTCTCGCCCTCGGGCAGGGCGTGCTCGCGCTCCAGCTTATCAAGCCGCCAGGACAGAGATTCAATATCGTCAGGCCCTTCGGCCTTTGGCAGGACAATGCCGTCAGGCGCGCCGCCAATCACGGCCTCCAGATCACCATGCGCCTGGTTTTTATCGATTGGGTTGATGCGCACCCAGATCTGGCACGGCCTGCTATCCTTGGGATGGGCGGCCAGAAAAGCGGCAACCATGTCTCTTGCAATCAGTTTCCGCTCCAGCGCGACGGCGTCTTCCAGATCGAGAATGATTGCATCCGCCCCTGCGCCAAGCGATTTGGCCTGCTTCTTCTCGCTATCGCCTGGTACAAAAAGGAAGGACCGTATCACCGCCATATCAAGCCTCAGGTCGTTTGCGTTGCAGGCCTGCACGTTTACAAATACCGACCAGATCGCCATGCTGATTATAGGCGCGGTGCTCATAGGTCACGATGCCTTGGTCTGGTCGGCTCTTGCTCTCACGTAGGCCCACCACCTCGGTTTCCACCCGGATTGTATCGCCGTGAAACAGGGGTTTGGGAAACTTCACCTCGTCCCATCCGAGATTTGCCACCGCTGTGCCCATCGTCGTATCGCCAACCGAAATTCCAACCATCAGGCTAAGCGTCAGGCAACTATTCACAACACGCGTGCCGAACTCAGTATGTTCGCGGCAGTATTCCTC
>CAYGKE010000105.1:0-9288 GCA_964350465.1 uncultured Hyphomonas sp. | reverse complement strand
TTGAATGTAGATAATCGTCTATCAAGGCCGGAATCAAACCGGGACAGTTCCAAAATGACTGTTTGGAAAAGCCAAGCGGGCAGCTAAGTTCAAATTTTTCGGATAGAGCATCTAGCCCTGATAGGTAGCCCTGAGCAAACTCATCTTCAGTCAGCTCATGTAGTGGAGTACGTTTGTCATGGGTCATAACGAGCAAGTTTAAGCTGATTCCCCACATGGTGGTCCAATGGATTGGTCAAGAACTCACTGAACAACCCATCGACTTCGTTGGCGGCCTTGCGTGTCGTATCATCTGCTAGGTGAGCATAACGCGCGGTTGTTTGCGCTTGAGTATGACCTAGTAGACGTCCGATCATTGGCAGAGAATGACCAGCCATCGCCGCAATCGACGCGTAAGTATGGCGCAAGTCGTGAATGCGAACATCTTCAAGATTTGCGGATTTCCGTATGCGTCGCCAAGGCTTCTGCAAATCAGTTACATGTTGCCCTTCGATAGCACCGACGATCACATGAGGATTGTCAGGCAAGCGGGACAGAGTGCGGAGCACGTCTAAAGCTGATTGATTAAGGAGCACTCGGCGCGCCCCTGTTTTGGCGTCCGGCAACCAGATGGTTTCGCCGCGAACGTAAGACCATTTCATCTTTTGGATTTCGGAAAGACGACAGCCCGTCAGCAATAGGAGCTTAAATGCAGCCGCAACATGCTCAGTTTCGGTTCCCTCAAGAACCGCTGCATCCAACGTGTCCCAAAGGGTAGCAATCTCTTCTGGGGATAAGAATCGTTCGCGCTTTTTCTCTGGGTACTTTTTGACGTGGCGTGTCGGATTTGAGCCATCGGGTCGAAGGCCCCAAATTTCAGCGAGATTGAACATTTTGCTGAGCGCCGCCAAGACGCGGTTTGCCTGATAAGGCGCATCTCGCCCAGCATGATGCAGGGTGCTGATATCGGGGCGGGTAACATCTTGAATGCGATACGTTCCGATTGCGGGCTTAATATAGAGATTACAGCACCGGCGATATTCTCTCAGAGTCGATGGTTTGCAGCGGACCTCTACATGCTCAGCTAAGAAGCGGTCGCAGAGGGCAGCTACGGTTGGGGCGCGTCGCTGCGACCGGCGTTCATTTGATGGGTCATTGCCTTGCGCCACGTCAGCGAGATTTTGACGGGCCATATTCCTGGCCTCGTCAGGTGTCAGCACACCATAAGTGCCAAGCGACATCCGCCGGGTGCGTCCACCCGCGCGATATTGCACGACGAACGTCTTCTTGCCGCGCGGCGAAACCCGCACCCCAAACCCTTTTAGCTCGCCATCCCAGTGAAACACCTCGCGGTCTTGGGGGGCCAGCGCATCGATGGAACGTTTCGTGATCTTCATTATCCTGCCCTGACATTTGGAAGCATATTGGAAGCACCAGATAGTGACTTCGCGTGTATGCAGGGTGACGACCAGAGTCGCAGACGTCAACATAAACAATTGATATTATTACACAATTGCCGCTCAAAGGCCGTCGCGGGATAACACGGGATACCCCTTGAATCGAATTCCTAATCTGTAGGTCGCGCGTTCGAATCGCGCCGGGGTCGCCAGAATTTTTTACATATTTTTGCAGAGTGCTGGCTTCGGTTTTTCTCGGGGAACCATAGAGGAACCAGACTGTTCCCGGTGTAAGCGCCCATAACTATTCCTGGCCATGATGAGGCCAGCAGTGCGAGGGTCTTGCTGCTCGCCCCTGCATTAGTGGCGTGATGCGATGTCGTATACGGACTGAAATCGCGATTTAATGACCTCTACGCGGACCGCAGCAATTCCTTACGAACGCGAAGCATCCGCATCGCTATGCGTATTTCAATCAAGAAAAAGATGAGCGCGAAGACCAGTGCTGCCATTGCAGCCACAAACAGACCTGCAACCAGAACGGACAAATCGACCCGAATAAATTCTTCAGTAAACAGCGTTATGACAACCAAACATACCAAGAGAACAGAGAGGGTCGATAAGGCGATTGATCTGTGCATGAGCAACATGCGCCGATCGAGCCATTGAAGGTCCAAACGCTCCTGGTCTGACCACTCATGATCAGGTATCGTTTCCAGGATGCTGACGACACGGCGGTACCTTTGATAGATGAGCTTTAGCCGACCAAGTAGCACACTCAGGATTCCACCAATACCCATGATCAGAAAGACAGGTGCAACCGCCAACTGTATGATGCGGGCAATTTCTGCCTCGAAGCCTGTCATAATGAATTCCTCGCATCGTCTGATAGTTTGGCGTCAAGTTTACCGAGAACTTCGTAACACGGCAGTACCCGATTTATAGAGGCAATAGGTTCGGTCCCGCTGCGGATTGATGACACAAAATCTCGATCCTGAAGCTCGATTCCATTCATAGAGATATCGACTCCTGACATATTGATGGGTTCGTTGTGGCCTGTCATCAGTTCATCGTAGCGCGCGATATATGTGCCACCGTCGCCAATATACCGGAAATTGGTTCCGAATGGTCCATCATTATTGAAGGACAGCGCGAGCGTTAGCAGTATTCTCGAAGTCGTTTGCATCTGAATCGACATGTCCATGGCGATACCCAGCTCGGGGTGGATGGGCCCTTGCAGAACATTCACCTCTTTGACCGACTCGCCGGCCTGATACTGGAAGAGGTCGACCGAATGCGCAGCGTGGTGCCAAAGCAAATGATCGGTCCAGTCACGCGGCTCGCCAAGCGCGTTTGTATTTGTGCGACGAAAGAAGAAGGTCTGAACATCCATGTGCTGAAGCGCGAATTCTCCAGACTGGATTTTTTTCCTGATCCACTGATGGGAGGGATTGTATCGACGTGTATGACCGACCATGCACACAAGCTTTGTTTGCCCTTGCAGCTTTGCGAGGGCTTTGGCGTCTTGCCAGTTATCGGCCGCTGGAATCTCGACAGAAACGTGCTTTCCTGCGCTTAGACAAACCATGGCCTGAGACGCGTGCACTTGGGTAGGCGTTGCCAATATTGCCGCTTCTACGCCAGGTCGATCCAGCGCCTCCTCCAGCTGGGTGTCTGTATGCGGAATGTTGTATTTGTTCGCGAGCGATTGTGTGCGGGCTGGGTCAGGCCCAACAACCGAAACTACTTCCGCGTCCTCAATCGAGGACAAGGCCTCGAGATGCTTGGCGCCAAATGCGCCAGGCCCGGCGAGGACAAGTTTCACGGCTTCGTCTCTTCAGGCCAATAAAGGCGCATGGGGTTATCGACGAGCAGCTTCTGTTGGAGAGACGCCGAAGGGGCGATGCGTGGAATCATATCGACCAGCCAGCCATCATCAGGCATATGGGATTTGAGATTCGGATGCGGCCAGTCTGTACCCCATAAGACTCGGTCCGGTGCAGACTCTACGACGGCCCGGGCGAAAGGAACAAAATCATCATATTTGGGCGGACCTGAGATGGACAGCCGCTCCGGAGTCGTCACTTTTGTGTAGACATGGTCTTGAGAAGCCAGTTCCAAAAACCGCCCAAAATTCGCCTGATCGGCAGGCCGAGACATATCTGGCCGACCCATATGGTCTATCACAACATCAACGGGCATGTTGGAGATAAAGTCGAATAGATCTTCCAGATCGGGAGCTTCGAAATAGATAACGATGTGCCAGCCAAGTTTCTTGATCCGTTCGGCTAATCCCATCAATTCCTCAGGCGGCAGTGGGTCGACCAGGCGTTTCACGAAGTTGAACCGCAGCCCTTTTAACCCGCCCGCATCCAAGGCCTGAAGCTCCTCATCACTGATAGAAGGGTGAGCTGATCCGATACCCTTAGCGCGGCCGCTTGAGTGTGCAATCGCGTCCAGCACAGCACGATTGTCGGTACCGTGGCAGGTTGCTTGAACCAGGACATTTCTGGACAGTCCGAGATGATCCCGTAACGCCCAAAGCTGATCTTTGCCCGCATCGCATGGCGTGTATTTGCGCTCAGGAGCAAATGGGAATTCATCGCCTGGCCCGAAGACATGACAATGTGCATCGACAGCACCCGGTGGCGGCTGAAAGCTTGGTCTTGACGGGTTGGGATGAAAATCCAGCCAACCAGGTGTTTTTTCAAACTGCTGCGACACGACTTGATTCCCTCGCCTTGATCAGCGCATCCAGCCTAGGATAAACTCGCCTCGCATTGCCTTCATAGACTTTTTTGAGATCACTCGGACTAAGTCCCAGATTATCAACATATCGTTTGGTATCGTCGAAATAATGACCTGTTTCAGGATCAATGCCACGCACAGCGCCCACCATTTCTGAGCCAAACAGAATGTTCTCGATATCGATGACCTTAAACAGAAGATCGATGCCGGGTTGGTGGTAGACACATGTATCGAAGAACACGTTCTTCATGACGTGTTCGCCAAGTGGAGGCTGTCCCATCATGTCGGCCAGACCGCGATACCGGCCCCAATGATACGGAACGGCGCCGCCACCGTGCGGAATGATCAGTTTGAGGTCGGGAAAATCCTGGAACAGATTGCCCTGCAAGAATTGCATGAACGCATTGGTGTCTGCTGCGATATAGTAAGACCCCGTTGCGTGGAAAGTTGGGTTACACGAGCCGGAAACGTGAACCATGGCGGGCACATTTAACTCAACCAGCTTCTCGTAAATCGGATACCAGTATCGGTCAGTCAGAGGCGGCGCGGTCCAATGGCCGCCGGACGGATCAGGATTGAGGTTGCAACCAATAAAGCCGAGTTCATTCACGCAGCGTTCGAGCTCCTCAACAGAATCATCAAGAGGTGCGTCTGGGCGTTGCGGGAGCATACAGACACCGGCGAAGTAGTCCGGGAATATTTGGGTAACACGATGGATTAGGTTATTGCAGGCGAGGGCCCAGTCTTTGGACGTTTCGGAATCACCGATATGCGGTTCCATTCTGGACGCCCGCGGACTGAATATGGTCATGTCGCCGCCGCGCTCTATGAGCAACTTCAGCTGATTCTGTTCGATAATTTCTGCGATCTCGCCATCGGTCATTTGCGGCTGCAAAGGACGAGGTTGGCTTGGGTCCTTCAGTCGGGCTTTTTGGGCTTCGCGGAAATCAAGATGGGCTTGCGGTACAAGCGTTTGGTGGCCGTGGCAGTCAATAATCATGCTGCGGTTCCTTTCATTGTATGACGTGCGGCATCGCCTAACGCATCGAGGATATCTTCGAGTGACTCAAATTCCAGAATAGAGGGATGAGCCTTTGCCCAGTCCTGCCGCTCGGCTGTTGCCAAACTCATGCTGGGTGTAAGACCAATATCTGCGACGGTTTTTGCAACCTCGCGCATCTCTTCGGCGCGTCGCCCACCATGCTCAAGGGTACGGCCAATCATGTATTTTGCGAGTTCCGACCAATCCGACCCGGGAAGCAAATCGTGAAGAGAGTTTAGAACAGTCTGTTCAACACCGTAGGCACGGGCTGCGATCAGTGACTCTGACAATAGAGCCTCGATGCCCTTGATCATCACTGACCGACACATCTTTGCTGCTGAGGCTTTTCCATACGTATCTGAGAAAACATCGAGGTTTGTAAAACCGATAGCACCGCCGATGAGCAGAAATTCCTTTGCAAATGGCCCTCCGAGCAAGATCGGACAACCCAGACGCTCTGGCGGCACTGGGTTCATCACCGCGCCTTCGACATAACGTCCACCCTTGTTGTTGATGGTAGCGGCGGCTTGGCTCTTCGTGCTCGGAGCGGCTGAGTTCAAATCCAGAAACCATGTGCCCGGCTTTATCATTTCGACTATGGATTTCGCGGCCTCACCGGTTTGTTCAGCTGTAACAGCCGAGATTATGAGATCGCAATCTTGGCCAAGTTCTCGAGCACTGTCGCACGCGCGTAGCTCATAATCATTTGCCACCGACTTCAGCCTCAGGCCATCTGCTGCGTCGAATTTGATATCATAGGTCGCGTGATCGACATCGATGTGAGCCAGGTCGGTAGCCAGAATTTGGCCGACTTCCCCAAAGCCCAGAAGTCCGATGCGCGGAAAAGAAGTCATGATCCGTTCCAGACCTTGGCAGGAACAAACACTTCTCCTGACATCAGCTTTCTAGCGGTTCGAACCAAGGCGGATCGTTTGACCGTGTCGCCATCGAATTCAAGGTCAACTTCGAAGTTTCCGGTCGGATGTTCAACCGAGTACCGCTTGGTTGACGTTCCGGTGTTGGGTGGTCGCGCCAACCCGCTGGCAACGGAGCCTGACATTGCACATCCGGTAGCGACACTGACGGCGCCCAGAACCCCTATCGCCTGGTGGACGCGATGCGGAATGAATGTTCTGGTCATGACGAGGCCGCCTGTCTGGGGTTCAGAAATCAGCGTCAGCTTTGGCACCGTTTTCTGGCGAACGTCGCCAAGGTTCATTCTTGGCGCCATGTCGAGCCGGATGGCTTCCAGTTTCTGCTTGAGGTCTGTATCATTTTCCAGAGTCTCTGGTGGCTCATTTCCGGTGACGCCAAGGTCACGCGCGCGTAGAAGAATGACTGGCATGCCATTATCGACGCAAGTCACCTCTACACCATGGGACGTATCAATTTTTGATCCTGTTGGCAGGAGGGCACCGCAGCTCGAACCGGCCAAGTCGAGGAAGTCAATCGATATTGCCGCAGATGTTCCAGGCACACCGCTGATCGACGTATCGCCCTCCTGAACAATATCGCCGCCTGATACTGGCACATGCGCAATCGCGATGCCGCCCGTGTTTAGCATGTGAATTCGAACTTCGGTTTCTGGTGATGCGGCTGCAACGAGTCCTTTTTCGATTGCCCAGGGTCCTACGCCGGCAAGCATGTTTCCGCAGTTTTGGGCGCCGGACACTTCCGCCTTGTCGACGGCGACTTGCAGGAAAAGATAATCAATATCGGCGTCCGGTCGTGTGGGCGGTGCAATAATGGCCACTTTGCTGGTAAGCGGGTGCGCGCCGCCAACTCCATCAATTTGCCGGGCGTCAGGCGAACCCATTGCGGCCAGCAGAACGGCGTTTCTGCGGCTTTCATTGCTTGGCAAATCCGAGGCAGCGATAAAGAGCCCTTTGGAGGTTCCTCCGCGCATTAGATCAGCTGGAAACGAGACTAACATAGCGGTTAGGTCAAATCCTTTTGGTCTACATAGGTCAGACCTTTCGCTTTCAGCCGATCTCGCATGTTGTAGACGTCAAGGCCAAGCTCTCCCGCTAGGAAGCGCTGGCGCTTTTCCTCTTCCATGGCTTCGCGTTCGTTCGATCTGGCCAAAACCTTTGCAGCGTTCTGTCTGCGGATACAGACAACGCCGTCATCGTCTGCAACGATCAAGTCACCGGGCTGTATGTAAGCGCCGGCGCAGGTCACCGGCATGTTCACATTGGCTATAGTCTCCTTGACCGTGCCTTGCGCAAATATGGCTTTCGACCACACGGGAAATTGCATCCGCGTGAGATCGGCGACGTCGCGAACCCCGGCATCAATGATCAATCCGCGAACGCCGCGGGTTTTCAAAGACGTCGCGAGAAGGTCACCGAAATAGCCATCCTCACATGGACTTGTCGGTGTAACAACAAGGATGTCGCCGTCTCCACACTGCTCAGCGGCCACATGAATCATCCAGTTGTCTCCAGGCGCAACCTCGCATGTAATTGCGGTACCAGCGATACGCGTAGAGCCGTATATTGGGCGCATGTAAGATGCCAGAAGGCCTTTGCGACCTGCCGCCTCGTGTGCTGTGGCGACCCCGATGGACTGAAATGCGTCGCGTATGTTAGCCGGGACTTTCTCAATATTGGTTATTACCTTCGCCACCATCACTCCTTATCGCAGGACTCGTTGAGGCCCTCGCCAGTTAGAAATATCCAGCTGACATCCTGTCTTGCGCTTGGGGACAACGCAAACCCAATTTCCTGACTCCCATTTCAGTATTAGTTATAGCGTTTGAGACTCATGTCGAATATGGGTGAGGAAGTCGCCTTGCAGGCGGGTTGGGCGCCAATTCTGGCGTGTTGTGATCCCAATTGGTCGCTCTGACCCCACCAGATCGACATTTAGCACCCGCAAATCACCTTTACCAATCTCATAGCCGGCTTGGTGAGAGCTAAGGATTGTTGCGCGATCGCTTGACAGCAGCATGGCTCGGATCGCTATAAGAGAGCTACACTCAATTCGTCTTATGTTGTCGGCGTCTGCATAGGAGTCGAAAAACGCCTCGAAGTATTGTCGGGTGGGCGTGCCGCGTCTTGGTACAATCCAGTCGAGCTGTGCGAGTTGTTCGGCCACAGGTTCCATTTTTGAAAGCAATGGATGGCCGCGACGCACCAGGATGCTCAATCCATCGTCAAACAATTTTTCCTGTTCGACGTCTTTCACTGGGGCGGGATACCTTAACGCACCGAGAACAAGGTCCAGGTCCCCGTGCCGCATTGAGTCCAGTAGATCGCCATACACACCGTCGACGATTTGAATTTTTGCGTCCGGATAGACCTTTAACAAGTTGGTGACAGCCCGTGGTAATATTCGCGTGCGGATGAGCGGCAAGGTCCCTATTGCGAGGCGCCCGGCAACCTTTCCGCGGTGTTCCTGTATTTCTTCCTGCGCTCGTTCGATTTCTGACAAAGCGATACTTGCGAAACGTGCAAATTCCTTTGCTTTTACGGTCGGGTCAACGCCCGATGAGGAAGGTCTAAAGAGTTCGCAGTCATAGGCAATCTCAATGCTTCGAGCAGACTTATATATGCTTGGTTGTGAAAGGCCGAGCCGTTTGGCCGCCAAGCTGTAACTACCTGAATGGCAGACCATAATGAACGCACGCAACTGGCTGACAGAGAGGCGAGACTTGACGTCGATATGCTTCAGATCGGCATTCAGTGCGGCTTCGGCTTGGGCAAGTGCCTCGAACGCCTGTTCAACGCGGGCAAGATAGATTTTGCCAAACTGGTTGGGGAAAGCACCATTGGGTGAACGGTCAAAAATCCGTATGCCTAATGATTCTTCTAAACCCCTCATAGCTTGCGTTATTGCCGAGGGGCTAAGATTTACAACTTTGGATGCAGCAGAAAAACCGTAATTTTTGCTGATATGTAGAGCAATTTTCAGATGCCTGAGATTGGGTAAGTCGGTCGCACTCATGCTGGTTCCTTAAGCATGCACTATAACTTTTCCTAACATAGCATGAAGGTTCAGAGAAGTCCGCGACTAGCATTTTGGTGGGCATGCGTTCGTCGAGAACTTGGCGCAAAGGGGGAAGGCTGATGTGCCCCTAAGAATGTAGACGCCCTGCGGCTTCATTGTGCTGTCATTTCG
>CAYGKE010000104.1:0-9332 GCA_964350465.1 uncultured Hyphomonas sp. | reverse complement strand
AAATGGCAGTCGATTTCATGGACAATATGCTGTCCTCCCTGGCGAACCAGCGTCCGGAATTCGCAAATGCCATGCAAACCTGGCAAGAGACGCTGCGTCCGGCATTGGAGACACGAGAGCTGGAGCGGAAAGCCACTATTTCCAGGGCAAGAACCCGGACAATCCAGACCGGCGCTGTCGTGATTGGCCTGACGCTTCTGGTCTCCATCGTCATCTTGCGCGGCAGCAATTTTGTACCAGCTATCATTATTGGCGGTCTGATCACGGCAATCGCCAGCGGCATGGCCTGGATGCCTTTGATGGCGATGAAGTCCCAGACAAAGCAGCTGGTGGTCGGTTCCGCTGCTGAGGCTTTTGGCTTTGAGTACGACACTTTGCATCCTGATGTGTCCGGCGTCACCGATTGGCGCTCGGCGGGGGCCTGGCTGACGCAGCATGGTGGGAATTCAGGCGCAGCGAGTCAGCTGTTCTCAAGCAATAACAAAGCTGAAGCACCGACCCCGGCTTTTGACGTCTTGGATAATGCCAAACTGATGCCCGGCTATCATGCTCGCAAATTTGAGGATCTGATCTCCGGCAACCGCGCCGGTGCTCAATTCTCGCTGGTTGAGTGCAAGCTTACCCAGCAGCAAGGGTCCGGGAAGAACCGGCGTACGGTTACGACATTCCAGGGATTATTGCTTCATATCGCCTATCCTGACCGCTTTCTGGGCCGAACCCTGATCGCGCGCCAGGGATGGTGGAAGGGTTGGTTCGGTGACAAGAACCTCAAGAAAGTCGATCTCATCTCGAAAGAGCTTGAGGACAATTTCACGATCTATTCAAACGATCAGGTCGAGGCACGCGCCTTGCTGACCCCTGATCGTATGGAGCGCCTGATTGCACTGGAACGCCACTTCAAGGGCGGCAAGTTACGCGGTGTTTTCGAAGGTGATCACTTGACCATTGCGCTGGAGGCCAAGGATCAGTTCGAGGCCGGTTCGATCTGGAAGCCGCTGGTGGACCCGGAGCGGTTCATCTCGGCCCTGAACGAGATTGGCCTGGTGTGTGATCTGATCGATGGTTTTCTCACGCGCGAATGGGTCAAAGACAAACTCTAACGCGGTGGCGACAGAGTCGGCGCGAATCTTGCAGCTGAATATCCCAAATATCGAAAATCGCACGCCTGGCCGGGCGCACGCGATCGACAGTTTGGGAGAAGTTCATGACCGCGCAAATATTGCCAGCGCTCGATCGTTCCGCCGCCTCACTCTGCTTTCACCATACCAGCGAAGCCGAACGGGTGTTATCCAACAGGGTCGAGGCCGAGACACCTCTCACGGTTTGCGTCTCGTCAAATGGCGGCGACCCGCGCGATCTCCTGTCGAGCCTTATCAAGCAGCGCGATGCGGATACCTGTACTGTCGTAATCTACCATTCCGGCCGCGAACGTGATGGATATTTTCAGCAGTATGAAGATTTTCTATTGCAATATCCGGGACCTGCGACGTTTGTTTCAACCCGGCAAGCAACAAGCCTGTCAGAGCTTCGCGAGCGGTTTCTGGCCCATACAACCAGCGACTGGCTAGTCTTGCTGGATAGCGATAGTCGACCAGATGATCTCGAATTCCTGACTCGATACCTGACCGCCGCAAGATCGCGCAAAAGGCCGGCGCTTTATGCGGGCGGTCTGAGCCTGAGATTTGCCGAGAAAACGCCGCTGACAAGTCTGGACGCTGCCTTTTCTCACAATTCAGATTGTCGACCGCCGCATGCGCGTGCTGCTTCACCAGGGCCGCTGGATTTTTCTTCAAACATTCTGGTTCATCGATACATTCTGCATACTGTGGGTATCGGGCAGGGGCCTTCAATTGGCCTCTGGGACCATGTCGACTGGGCGTTGAATGTTGCACATCATCACCGGGTCGAGCACGTCGAAAACACGGTGACGCGTCTCAATCTGGATTATGATATCGACCTGATCCGTCGCTATGCACGCTCCGGCGCAAGCTTTGCCTATGCAGCGAAAAACCACCCACATAGCCTGCAACGCACCCGCCTCTACCGAACGGCCAAGCTGCTATCCCGCCTGCCGCTTCGCTCGAGACTACGACGCATGGCCCAGCGTTTTGCACGGCGTACAGACTTGTCCCTCTCACGGCGGCTGATCGCCTTCCGGGTCTACCGCGCTGCACTCTATGCGGAGTTTGTGTAATGGGCACGCTTGATCCGTCGTCCTACAAGCCTGCACAGACGCTACCCGCCAAAATCAATCGGCGGCTGACGCAGTGGAAGGCCGTTGCGCCGATGCCAAAGACGCCTGATCGCCCTTTGGTCAGTTTTGCTTTTGACGATTTCCCAATCAGTGCTGTCGATAATGGCGTGCCTGTTCTGGACGAATTTGACGCCAAGGGAACTTTTTATGCTTGCACAGGCCTGACCGGCCGGGCAACGCGCCTAGGCAATATGTTCACAGCCGAAACACTGCGTGATCTCTACGAAGCCGAGCACGATATCGCGGCCTATTCGCATTCGCATATCGATTGCTCGGTTGCCAATAGCAGGACAATCCAGGTTGATCTGACCAAGAACCTCGTGGCTTTGCGCGACTATACGGACGCTGGCGCGCCGCATCATTTTGCCTGGCCGTTCGGAGAGACGAAGACGGACGTCAAACAATCCCTGAAGGAACAGTTGGCGACCGCACGGGGCACGCTGCCGGGGATCAACCGCAAAGGCTCAGACCTCATGCAGCTGCGCGCCTATGGCATCACACCGGACGAGTGGACAGTTGAGTGCGCAGAGCAGGCGATTGAAAAAGTCGCCAAGGTGAATGGCTGGGTGATTATCTATACCCATGATGTGCAAAACCGGCCCAGTCCGCTCGGCATGACCCCTGCGACTTTGCGCTATCTGGCGAATTTGGCGCAGGATAACGGCGTAGACATCGTATCAGTCTCTGAAGCCTACAAGCTTCTGAAACGTCAGATGGCATTGCCGCCACTTTAGCGTGCGATTTGCCTGCGCACGTCACGTCCGACCTTGTTCATCACAATGCCAAGCAGGGTTCCGCCTCTGGCCTTGATCAGGCGAGTGGCATTGCGCACCGCTGCGGCACTTGTGTGATCGGCGCGCACCACCAGAATGATACCATCCATATGGGCGAAGACCGGTAAGGCTGCTTTTGAGTGCGCGAGCGGCGGGGCATCGACTACGATCCAACCTGCTGCACGCCGCAAAGTTGCCCACCAATTCGGATTGCCTGTGACTTCAACGCGTTGATTGGCCTGTAAATGCTCAGACCGAAAGCGCGTGATGATCAGCTTGCTACCTTCAATCTCATGCGCCGTCAGAAGCTTTTCGGGCGCGTTACCACCGCTCACCGTGTAGAAAGGCTGTGTCCTGAGAGATGCATCATAAGACCTTCCGGGCCGACCGGAAAAATCACTGTTTCCTGTCTCAAAGGTCTTGAAAATGGGGTTGTTCTCGAGATCCAGATCGACCAGCCAGGCTGGTTTTTCAGTCCGCCGAGCGGCTGAAACAGCAAAACTTGCGGCGCAGCTGGATGTGCCTTCGCCTGGCTCGCAGCCAACAAACATGATGGCTTTAGCTTGCTCTGCAGGCCCGCCAAGGCGGCCAGCAAGCGTCCACAAACCGGCAAGATCAGGGCGAACGTCCTTCAAGGCAAGTCGCCGGTCGCCGCAAGGGGCAGGGTTCGAATCACTGCAATCATGCCTGACTTGTGCATCAGTCGCGGGCCGGGTTCAATATCGCCCGATGGCCCCGACCACAGGAACCCCGGTTTCTCGTGCCATGCGTGCCGGCGTCGCGATACCTTTTCGTGAGAGTGCATAGACCAATCCGACCAGTAGCGCGGCGACGAGCGCAAGCGCTGCGCTAATCACCAAAAGGACCGGGTTGACCCCCGCCGCCGGGCGCGCCTGCGAGGCTTCCTCCAGAACCCGAACCTCAAGCGCCGCAGGAGATGCCGGCCCGCCAGCACTCGTCGGCGAAGCAGCTGAATTGCGGCGATCAAATATCCTCGTCTCAAGCAGCGCGCGCCTGCGTTGCATCGCGGTCCATTCCGGGGCGAGGGCGTTCAGTGCGTTCAGTCTGGCCGCGATGGGCTGCAATTGCTGTTCGAGATCGGCGCTTTGGCCCGACAGCAAGCCAATTTCGCCTTCAAGCTCGTTCAGCTTGGAGACCAGGTCCTGATGCACAGGGTTGGGGCCAACCAGAATACGCTCGGTCGCGGCGTTTCCGGCCTGCAAAAAGGCTTCAACCTGCGCAATCCGGCGGTCAATCGACTGCACGGCGCGGCTGTCTTCGGTATAGCGGGAGAGCAGATCCTCCCGTTCCAATTGCAGATTGAGAAGTGTTTCCGGTGTCGTATTCTCTGCCGACAGCTGGATTGTGTTTGGTGTTTGCGACAATTGCTGGCGATGGGTGGCGATCTGGGCCTGTTTCGCGCTCAGCGCCGCCATGATCACCGCGCGCTCGGCTGTAAGCGTCTGATTGAGCGACTGGGCTGTATCACGTTCACTCTCATAGTTGCCGATATCATTGCTTTGAAGAAACGCTAAAATGTCGGCTTCCAGTTGCAGCAGCTCTGCCTCCAGGGATTTGTCATCCGTTTCTTCAGGTGGCGGCAGAGCGGCGGGCGCGGCACGCTCACGAGCTGACAGATAGGCGCCAATCCAGGCGTTCAGGACCTCTGGCGCCGTGGCCGGGTCGCGGTGTTGATACGATATGTTGAAGACGCCGCCCTGATTGGGCCGCTCGACCCGCAAAGCCTTGCCCATCTGCGCCGCGGCTTGCTGGCGCGTTTTGGCACTGGGATAGAGGCGCTGAAGCGGAAACCGGCTGGCAACGCTGGAGCGCACGTCAGCGCCTTTCAGAAGCGCGATTTCCTGCTCGATCTGGCTGTCGCTTACGGCGCCGCCGCCCTGCGCCTGCAGCATAAGACGCGCCGTTGAGTGATACACTTGCGGCGCATTGAAAGCGCCATACGCGCCGACCGCCAGAACGGCGGCAAACACTGGCAGCATCAGCCATTTGGCGCGCCACAGATAGATTTTCAGGTCAGCCATGCCGACTCCTGATGAATATCATCGTATCAACTGCTCAGTTTCGCTTGATACTTCATTAATCACTAGCATAGACCCTGACCCAAGGCAGTCGTGATTGAGCAGGCCCAATATGCGGACGAAAGTCGCACTCCTATCGATATCAGCACTTGCGCTGGGGTGTTCGACACGCCCGCTACCGATAGCCGATTCTGCGCCCGAATTTGACCCTCCTGAACCGACCCAGCAGACCACAATATCAGCGGTTGGTCCGGGCGACCAACTCGAGATCATCTTCTATGACGCGCCGGAGCTTAACCGCACCATCCGGGTCGGTCCGGACGCCGCCATTCGCCTCCCTTACGTGGCCCCCGTTTCTGTCATCGGAAAGACGGTTGAAGAGATAAAAGCCCAGCTCGAGGCGGCTTATGCAGCAGAGTTACAGGATCCAAGGCTTGAGCTTATTTTGACGGCTGATCGCGGCGATTAAGCAAAGATCAACCTGTATTGCCCGGATTTGGCCCCTTTCGCCCTGCAAGCGTTGCCGCTAAGCGATTGGGATCAAAACCGGAGTAATGATATGGCCGATGCCGAAAACACCCTCATCCTGGAAACGACCAAAGGTGAGGTGAAAATCGAAATGCGCCCCGATCTGGCCCCAGGCCATGTTGAACGCATCAAGGAACTCGCCCGCGAAGGCTTTTATGATGGGATCGTCTTTCACCGCGTGATAGATGGCTTCATGGCCCAGTGTGGGTGCCCGCAGGGGACCGGCATGGGCGGATCATCCAAGCCCGATCTGAAAGCTGAGTTCAACGCTGAGCCACATGTACGTGGAACCTGTTCAATGGCACGCACCAACCAGCCAAATTCTGCCAATAGCCAGTTTTTTATCTGCTTTGGCGACGCGAGCTTCCTGGACAGCCAATATACCGTTTGGGGCAAGGTTGCCGAGGGCATGGATGCGATTGACCAGCTCAAGCGCGGCGAGCCGGTACAGGGACCGGATTCGATTGTCTCTATGAAAGTTGCCGCAGACATCTAGTATTCAGCCAAAGCTGAGTAGACTGCGAACATGAAAAAGACGCCAAGATTACAATTCGGTGGACTGGGCACAGGCTTGCTCGGTTCCCGGATCGCTCGGCTGATTTTCCTGTCCAATCTGGCTGGGCTCGCTGTGTTGATACTCGGCGCGATGGTTCTGAACGAAATGCGCGCGAGCTTTGTGGTCGCCAAGAAACAGGACCTTGTCGGACAAGCCCAGCTTCTCTCCAATATCATCTCGACGGATGCGACCTATGGCCAGCCAGAGCCTGTGATGGATGAGAGTCTGGCGCGCAATACGCTGTCAGACCTTTCCCTGCCGGTCACAATACGGGGTAAAATATACAGTACCTCCGGTACGCTGGTCGGTGACAGCTATTTTCTGTCGAACCGCGTGATTGTCTCGAACCTGCCGCCATTGCAAAAGCCCGGAACAATGACCCGTTGGAGCCGCGGGATGTCGGAATGGGCTGTTAGCATCTTCGATGCAATTGCGCCCAATCGCGGCGGCGATGCGGTGCGCACCCAGACGTTTCAGGAAGAGTTTGAGGCGGCGCTGTCCGGCAAGGAAGCGGCTAGTCAGCGTTTCAATGACCGCGGGCAGCGGATCATCTCGGTCTCAATACCGGTTCAGCGTGTGTCAGCTGTGGTTGGGATTCTGACGCTCGAATCCAATGATATCGACTCCATCATCCGGGCCGAACGGGCTGCGCTCATCCCATTCATTGCCGTTGCTGTGCTGGTGGCGCTGGTTACATCAGCCTTGCTGACAATTGGTATTGCCCGCCCGCTGCGTCGGCTCTCCATGGCGGCCAATGATATCCGAACGGGCAGCCAGCAGACGCTTGGATTGCCGACCGTCACCCGCCGACATGACGAGATCGGGCGATTAGCCCAGTCGCTGGAGGATATGACAGCGGCACTGTTTGAACGCATTACCTCGAATGAGCGTTTTGCGGCAGATGTTGCGCATGAGCTTAAAAACCCGCTGACGTCGATCCGCTCGGCGGTTGAAACAGCAGAAATGGTCAGCGACGACCCCATCGCTCTGGCCAAGCTCCGCAACGTCATCGCCAAGGACGTTCAACGTCTTGATCGGTTGATCACCGATATTTCCAACGCGTCCCGTCTCGAAGCTGAGATTACACGCGTGCCGACCGAAAGCCTGGATATCTCCCGCTTTGTGAAGGATGTCGTCAATACCTATGAGGGGTTGGAGCATCAGCGCGGTGTAACTGTGAAGTTCAAGGACAAGACCATGAACGCTGGTCTTCGTGTCTTCGGCCGGGAAGGGCCACTTGGCCAGGTCTTGCGCAATCTGATCGATAATGCCCGCTCCTTCTCGCCTGAAAACGGCGAAGTCCTGGTCACCTTGGAGCAGGGGCGCGACGGTCCACAAACGACGGCGCGTATCCTGATCGAGGATAGCGGACCTGGAATTCCAGAGGACAAGTTGAAGAAGATTTTCGATCGGTTTTATACGGATCGGCCTGCTGGCGCGGCCTTTGGAAACAATTCCGGTTTGGGCCTTTCCATTGTCGCGCAGATCGTTTCGACGCATCGCGGATCAGTCGCTGCCGAAAACCGTCCCGAGGGCGGAGCGTTGTTTTATGTAGAACTTCCAGCCCGCTAGCATCCATGGTTAACCTGTGCATAACGGACTTGACGTTAGTATTCTGTCTGTCAGCATCAAATGTTCTGCTTACTGCTCAGGCACCAAATCATGATAGGCATCGTTGTCGTCAGCCACGGAAAACTAGCGCGCGAACTTGTTCGTGCTGCGGAACATGTTGTTGGTGAGCAGCCCGCGTTTCGCTCGATTTCAATTGAAGCTGAAGATGATATCGAGGCGCGGCGCGACCAGATACGTGACACGGTCAAAGCCTGTGACAATGGCCGCGGCGTCGTCATTCTGACCGACATGTTTGGCGGAACACCGTCTAATCTTGCTTTGGCCAATCTTGCGCGCGGCAAGGTCGATGTCGTTGGCGGGGTCAACCTGCCTATGCTGATCCATCTTGTTCAGGTGCGAGAAACCCTGACGCTTGAGGAAGCTGTGCAAGCGGCCTGCGACGCTGGTCAGCGTTATATTCGGATCGGCTCCGATGTGATGAGCAAAGCCAAGTGATGGAAACGATTTCCCGTCAGGTCGAGATCGTCAATCGCAAAGGCTTGCATGCGCGGGCCTCTGCCAAGCTCGCGGCGCTGGCAAACACTTTGCCGTGCGACGTGACAGTTTCTCATGATGGCGAGATGGCAAACGCCAAGTCGATCATGGACCTGTTATGTCTTGCGGCTCATCAAGGAACCGTCATCACGCTGACGGCAAACGGCAAGCATTCGGCGGCGTGTCTGGATGCTGTGACAGCACTTGTGAATGATGGTTTTGGAGAGCTTGCCGAGGATGCGGTTGATCTGCAGACCGGCTCACAGGACAAGCGGTGCTAGCCAAAAACCAATCGCTGTAATGACTGCAACACCTATCAGGTTAAGACGAAGGCCTTTGGCCATCATCTTTTCGATCGTGACTTTCTCGGTTGCATAAATAATCGCGTTCGGGGCCGTCGCGACCGGTAGCATGAAGGCGCAACTCGCAGCGACGGCTGCCGGGGCCAGAAGCGCCTCGGGAGCGACATTCGCCGCTGCCGCCAGAGTAATGAGAATGGGCGCGAGCGTTGTCATCGTCGCGACATTGCTGGTCAGTTCCGTGAGGAAAATAACCAGCGCCACGACAATCAGAACAAATAGTATTGGCGGCAATGTGTTCAGCGCGGCCAGCTGACCGCCAATCCATGGCGACAGGCCGGTTGATGTCACAGCCCGGCCAAGCGCGATCCCGCCACCAAAAAGCAACAAGACACCCCAAGGCAGTTTCGCCGCTTCGTGCCAATCCAGCAATGCCCGTTTCTCGCCGCCGCCAGCAGGAACAAGAAACATTGCCACTGCGCCTGCGATCGCGATTCCCATGTCAGACCAGTTTCCCTTGGCGACGATACCCTGCTCGGCGAGCCAGTCGCCGACCGGAACGCTGGACACCCAGAGAATGGCGACACTGGCAAATACAATGGCCACTCGCTTTTCAGGCACTGTCATCTTGCCGAGGGCGGCATTGCGCGCTTGAACATCTGCAGCCATGGCCTCGCCGCCTTCAAGATGAGGCAGTGAGCGTGTGACAATCCACCAGGCGGCTGGAACGAGAAGGATTGCAGCCGGTATTCCAAATGCCATCCATGAGAAGAAGCC
>CAYGKE010000103.1:0-9357 GCA_964350465.1 uncultured Hyphomonas sp. | reverse complement strand
ATATTTATCATTCAGCGAGACACCTTGTTTAATCTCCGATTGTTGGTATAAATTTTTTTTCAATGACCAGAGATCAACACGAGATCCGTCGCAAGCTTCGTGTTCTGGAGCATGCCGATAAGATCGGTGATGTTAGCAAGACCTTCTATCGTTGGTATGACCTGTACCAAAGGTTCGGCGAAGCCGGTCTGGAGGATCGCAGGTCGCATCCCGGGCGCGTCTGGAACCGCATCCCTGACCATGTCCGCAAAGCCATGCTGGAGATGGCCCTGGCGCGGCCAGAGCTCAGCCCAAGAGAACTGGCGGTGACGTTCACCGATGAGCGTCGTTATTTTGCTCCGAGGCTGACGAAATGCCGGTTTCGTCGGCAGGGGTCTGGAATGAACAGGCGCCTAGTAATAGCATCACGACAGGCACGTTTAATCTTTTCAACATCTGTCCACCTTCCTCGCCTTGATTGTACGTCTGACGATCACCAAAACCAGCAGCGCGTCTGCCATGGCGCCATCACTCTGCGTGACGCTTCGATAGCTTCTTGAGATAACTGATCGGTTTAAACCATCAAGGCAGGGGGCACTGTCAATGGCGAGTTGAATACTGTATTTGCGACATCCTAGCTCAATCTTTCATCGAACTTGTTAAGGCCGCTTTTGCTAAATGAACACTGCTTATGGCATCACTTGCGCTGGCCTATTGTCGATTGCAGCAACATCTGCTGCGGCGCAAACGCTCGATACTGTGATCGTGACGTCTAGCCGATTGGACGACAGCACACCGCCTGAAGACATTGTTCGGCTCGACGGAACGATGCGTCTCGATACGTTTTCGGCTTTGCGGCGGCTGCCAGGCATTAACGCATTTTCTAATGGCGGTTTTGGCGGCTCGACCTACATTGCGGTGCGCGGCGGCGAGCCGAACTTCACGCTGGTGTTGCTGGACGGTATCCGGGTGACGGATCCGAGCAACGCCGCTGGCGGTGCGTTCGATCTAGCGCAAATTGATCCCGCCATCCTCCGCGCCATAAAAGTGAGTCCATTTGGTGGGTCCGCGATCTATGGTCCGGACGCCCTTTCGGGCATTGTCCAAATCGAAACGATTTCGCCACAATCTTACGGCGCCCCGCGTCTTGCCCTCTCGGCTACAGGTCAAACTCAACAGGCTTGGGCCTTCAGTGCCGTCACCACCAACCAATGGGATTCCGGCGGTATCGCTGCGTCTTTTGCAGCACGCGACACAGGGAGGCTCACGAAACAAAGCACGCTCAGGCGTGACGTTGGCCATTTCAAGCTTGAGCAGACCGTTGGCGAAGGCGACCTCAAGGTCATTGGCTTGTTCGGCGAAACCGATCGGCAGGCCTTCCCCGAAGATGGCGGGGGTGTAGTATTTGCAGAAAGCGACATGCTGGAAGAGCGCAAGACAAATTTGGCGCTCGTTGGTGTCTCCTATCGTTACGCCTTTAACGATGATCTTTCCCTGACCTCTACGGGAAGCTTTAGCCGACAGGAATCAGTGTCCGATACTCCCGCAATTCCGTCCGGCCTTCTCGCCGGCGTTCCCGCGCGTAGGGACGACACCGCCTTTACTCGCTGGGAAGGCGCAACATTTCTTCAATATAGGCCGCGCGACAATTTTGGTATGGTTTTGGGAGCCGGTCACCTGGAAGAGGAAGGTGTCGGGCAAGGAGAACTTGATTTCGGCTTTCCTGTCGCAACTGCGTTTTCTGAAGATCGATCCGTCACCAGCGTCTTCGCTGAAACCGCTGTATCGCCGACAAATCGTCTCGACCTGTTCGGCGCGCTTAGATGGGACAATTCTAGCACCCAAAGTTCTCGCTTCACAGGCCGGGGCGCGATCTCCTACGAGCTCACCAATCAACTCGTTGTTGGCGCCGGTTACGCCAACAATTATAAGCTTCCTAGCATCTTTGCCACTTCTTTTCCTTTGATCGCAAATCCTGATTTGAGGCCCGAAACAGGCAAGAGCTTCGAAGTCAGTCTTCGCTCAGATTTTGACAACGGAGGCTACGCCTCTATCCGGAGTTACTTCAACCAATTCTCTGACCTGATCGATTTTGATCCAGTCGCCTTCACGAATGTTAATAGAGCAAGCGTTGAAACACGAGGAATAGAATTCTCTCTGTCCTATCCTCTTACAAAGCGCTTGAGCGTTCGCGGCAATGTCGCAACGCTAGATTTTGAAAGCAGCGGCGACTTACCTCTTCGAAGCAGGCCTAGGACTACGGCAGGGGCGCGGCTCGATTGGCGCCCACATAATCGCATCAGCGTTTATGCGGTTTGGGATCATTCAGCTGGAAGTTTCAGCAGTTCGATACCGACGGGTCTTGTGCGGCTAGGTGGGTATCATCGGATCGATCTTGGTGCCGCTTGGGTGCCAGCTCCAACCTGGCGGGCGTCCATTGATGTCGCAAACCTGGTCGACGAGCGTTACAGCTTTGCCGTTGGCGTTCCGGAGCCCGGACTCAGTGTCTCCGCGACGATAGAAAAACGATTCTAGGTCAAAGCTCAGAAACTCAACTTATCGCATATCGAGCGGTGTTGTGGGTGCTCGCAGTCTAATGCGAACCCGTCTCCAGCATCCTGTAGGGTAGGGCGCTTATCCAGCTAATAGCTGACAACGAATCTCGGTTGATCTCTCGTCATTGAAAACACCTTTCTTTCCGATCGTGCGACTAAATAAGGTATTCTGCTGAACGCTGGATTTCTACATTAATCAGTAGAGTTCGGAATCGATTTGACGAAATTGTAAACAAAATGCATTGATGCGTACGTTGGGAGCGCTACCATGAGAAATAACGTCACGGCCGTTCGTCTGATTGACCTGACACTTTGATCAACAGCCGCCCCCCCAAATTGATTGAGTGTGAGTTTGATAGAAGCCTTCTGCGAACAATTGACCATCGCGTCGCACCTGAATCGCCGAGTGAACAAATGAAAGCGAGTGGTAAGCATATGTCCCTCCCCATGCGTACAATTTATTTAGCCCTATTTCTTGTTCTCTCGGCATGCGGACGTCCCGATACGCAGCCTGAAAAATCGAGCGCATCAGAAACAGAACACTCGGACGAATTGACCAATCAAATCGAAAAGAGGCTAACGGGGAAAAACGTACTGGTATTTTCAAAGACTGCCGGATGGCGACATGGCTCAATCGAGGACGGGCAGAGTATGTTCGAGCGCCTTGCAGAGACCTATCAATTCGAGGCGACCCTAAGCGAAGATGCCAGCATTTTTACTGACAAGCGCCTCAAGCCATTTGACGCGATTGTCTTCCTGAACACGACCGGAAATGTCCTGGATGCCCGCCAGGAACGCGCCATGGAGCGCTTCATGCAATCCGGGGGTGGCTTTGTCGGTATCCACGCCGCAACCGATACCGAGAGTGATGGCTGGCATTGGTACACCAAGCTTGTTGGCGGCGTCTTCGATGGTCACCCAGGCGACCCAAGCGGCGTGCAGACGGCTCGTATCGAACGCGCACCGGGCTCCCACCCTGCAACACAGTATATCCCGAAGAAGTTCCAGTTCTCCGATGAATGGTATGATTTCAGCCGCGTGAACGAGCGGACGACGCCACTCCTCATGATTGATCGCGAAAGCTATACCGGCGCCAAGTCAACCGGCCTGGACCCTATCTCCTGGCACCATGAATATGACGGCGGTCGCGCGTTTTACACCTTGCTTGGTCACAAACCCGGCACGTTTTCGGACCCTCGGTTTGAGACGCACATTCTTGGCGGCCTGGTCTATGCCGTCGGCACTGAACGCCGGGCGGACAGTCTGGATTTCGTTCCCGACTCTGATCGCTTCAAGGCCACAATCCTGACCGAGCCACTGACCGAGCCGCTGAGCCTGGATGTCAGGGATGACGGAACTGTTCTGTTCATTGAGCGTGCTGGTCCGGTGAAACGCTGGTCTGAGGCGGGCGGCGTTGAGGAATTGGGCGTGGTTGGCGATGTGTTTCGCCCCGGTGAAGGCCGCGAGTTCGGCCTGTTGGGGATTGCGGGTTATCCTGCTGAGGGCGCGCTTCAGGGTGTCATCGTGATGTACAACATTATGCCAGCCGATCAGGTCCTCCAGCGGCTCGCCTATATCCCTATTATCGACGACGAACTCCAAGCAGACGATGTCCGCGTCTATTTCGAGTATCCGAATGAGAACATCTGCTGCCATACTGGCGGTGCTGTGCGGTTTGGCCCTGACGGCAATCTCTATGTCGCCACAGGCGATAACGCCAACCCTTTCAACCTTGATGGAATTGCACCGCTCAGTCCGGAAGACATTGATCGCGACGCGCGCCGAAGTGCGGGCAACACGCAAGACCTGCGCGGAAAGATCCTGCGCATCACGCCAGATCCAGATGGCTCTTATCAAATCCCGGCAGGGAACCTGTTTTCTGATCCCGCCATCGGGCGCCCAGAGATTTACGTCATGGGTACACGAAATCCCTACACGATCGGTTTTGATGATGTGGATGGAACATTGTTTTACGGTGATGTTGGACCTGATGCTGGAGCAGACATTCAAGATCGTGGAACCCGCGGTTTTGATGAAATCAACCGCGTCACAGAAGCAGGCAATTTTGGCTGGCCCTTCTTTGTCGGAGACAACAAAGCGTATCGCCAAATCGATCCAGAGACGGGAGAGCCTGGGAAACTCTACAACCCGCTTCAGCCTGTGAACGATTCGCCTCGAAACACCGGCGCGAACACACTTCCGCCAGCCAAGCCCGCGATGATCTGGTATCCATACACGCCCTCAGAACGCTTCCCAGAACTAGGCCAAGGCGGGCGCAACGCATTGGTCGGCGGCGTTTATCGACGTCCTGAAGACGCTGAGGATACAGTGGCCTGGCCCAGTTACTTTGAGGGAAAATTGCTGATCAGCGACTTTATCCGCCGCCAGTTGCACATGGTGAGCATGGATGAATATGGCAACGCGACAAAGATTGATGGCGTGGCGGAGGACATAACATTTACATCCCCACTCGACATGGAATTTGGCCCTGATGGCGCCCTTTATGTCCTGAACTATGGCTCTATTTGGCATTCCGGCAGCGATGATGCCAATATCACCAAGGTTGAATATCTGGGGTCAGGCAATCGGCTTCCACAAGTGACCATCTCGCTTGATCGGGGCGCCGGCAGCATTCCACTAATCATCAACGCGACAACTGAAGGCAGCTTTGACCCTGAGGGCGACGACCTGACGGTAGATTGGAGTGTTGTTCCTGTTGATCGCGGCGAGGCGCCAGCGGACTTGGCCGCCACGTTTTCTGAAACTGTCGCTCAGGGAGCGACGGCAAAATTCAGTGTCTCCGAGCCAGGCCAACACGCCGTTATTGCCCGCGTATCAGATCAGGATGGCGGCGAGCGCTATGCGACAACTCTGATTGATGCCGGAAACGAACCACCTGCGGTCAACATTCAGATAGAAGGCAATCAGAGCTTCTACTGGCCAGGTCGTGGTGCGCTAAACTATCAAATCATTGCCACAGACCTGGAAGACGGTGTCAGCACGGATTCAGAAAACATGTTGGCCCGCATGTCTGCTCGCATACGCGCATTTACACCAAGCAAACCAGTTGCACAGGAAGTTGGACATCAGGCCTATCAACCTCTGAATGCCGTTAGCTTGCTGTCTGAAAACAACTGCATGACCTGCCATCAGGTTGATCAGGAATCCATCGGCCCGACCTATCGCGAGGTTGCCGAGAAATACGCATCAGATAGCGATGCAAGGGCTTATCTGGATAGTGTTCTTGTTGAAGGTGGCACCGGCGTTTGGGGCGAGCACCAGATGCCTGCGCATGGTTTTCTGTCTGAAGACATTCGATCCAGCATGATCGATTATATTCTCGGCCTACATGACGGATCAGAAGAGATCGCGATTTCCGGGAATCTTGCGCTCGCATCAATCGTGGACGGCCAAAAGGCATTGGAGCTCAGCGCGCTTTATATAGACGACGGCACGAGTGACGCACCGTCTTTGGAGGGCGTTGCGTCCGTCATTCTGCAATCCAATCGTGTCAACTTGACCGAGTACGGCCCGGCGCGCGGAACGGTCGTTGATGGTATCAACAGGATTTGGCTGCATGGCGACACGTTCGCCCTCGGTATGAAAAGCGATAATCGTTTCGTTCGACTTGGACGTCTCGATATGACCGATCTCAGGGCCATTGATCTGATCTATTTGGATGGTCCCAAAGGCTATACGGGTGAGATAGATTTCCAGATCCGCATTGGCGCACCCGATGGCGAGCTTGTTGCGCAAGGCGTCGTTTCCAATGAACCGAACTCCGAAAACGAATGGACCTCAAACACATTGGAGCTTGATTTCCAGGGTCTGCCTGACGGGTATCATGACATATACATTGTGGCACGACCGGTTGGCGGGACGAATACACTGGTGGCATCCGACGTCGTTTTCAATTTTTAAGCGATTGGATGCGGCGCTCCCGCTTCATGCGCCTCTCCAAGATCTGCTCACGATATCGGAGTTGATTTTTAATCGCTAGTGATCGGTTCGATACTCATCACAGCCGGAGCGCGCTTCCACGGCTTGGCCTGGAAGCTGATTGAGTTCTGTTTGTCGGCGAACCTCTCAGTCGTCGTCTCACCTGTCAGCGTATTGAACCAGCGAATGATGAAGCCGTTAGGATATGTCCCGAACCGAGCACAATAGAGCGAGTGGTTCTCGGCTGGCACATACATGCGGAAATACTGATCCCCATCGGTAAGCGCGTACGCACTATTACAGGGATTGCGATCTGGTGGGACGAGGTCTGCAAATCGGCTGCCATCAAAAACTTTCGCCATATGGGCATAATATTCGAGTTTCGGCCTCTCAACTGCAGGCAAAGATTGGAGGTCGGCTACAATCACATTCCACGCGGCGCTTTGCCAGTAATAGGAAGCGTATGCGCCCGCAAATATCGATCGATAAGCCCGGTCCAAACAGGTTTCCGCATCATCATAGGTCCCGCTGAAGACGGTGTAATTTGTGTGTTCGTAGCATCCGGTCTCAACCATAAGAACTGGCTTATCGATGCCGTCTACAGTCTTCCTGAGCACGGGCGTAATGTCATTGGCCCAGTTCTGAACGGACGCGAAATCGACCACCTCAGGATGGGCGACAGCGAAACTGCCAGCGTGAACGGTGAGAAGTCGGTCGAAAACATCTAGCCGCCTCGCCCGGTCTATGCGCTCGAGAATATATTCTGTATCCGCTCTGCCATAGGCGAATGCTTCCTTTGAGATATCCCAATGTATGTTCGGGAAGGCCTGATAGCGCTTGATCACATAATCAAAGTAACGGTTATCGGCGTCGGTGTTCATGTCTGGCCACGCAACATCTTTGTTCCAAACATAGATCATCAGATGCGCCGTGATACCGGCATCATTCAAGTGGGCGATCACCCGATCAAGCTTTCGGAAAAATTCAACGTTGAGCGTCGAAAAATCGGGGTCACTGTTGCTTCCGCCAAAAGGATAAATGTCCTCTCGCCCACCATGCTCATGTTCGGGCAACAATGCCGGGTCTTTTTCCCATTTCACGTCATGCGCGTAGACGTTCATAACAATGGTGTTGAAGCCACTTTTCCTGACATCGGCGATCAACCGCTCGGTCTTGGGAATGCCCTGATCATTGTCGTAGTCGAGGGCAAATAACCAATCCAGCTCAAAGGCCAACATCATATGGGGTTCGCCACCTGCGTGCCGAAACCTTTTAGAGTTGTCCGGATCGATCACGACGGGCCCCAGGCCAGCATCTGTGTTAGTGACGGTTACAACGCCCTCGTGACCGTTGAGAACGGCATCGGACGATGTTGTCTCATAAGTCCACCGTCCAGCTTCATCTCCCGAGAACCGAATGATATATTCGCCGCCGCCATTGTAAAACCCGGGTACAGTTAAGGACTGCCCGCTTGGTGAAGCAAAGACAGCGGCGAAATCCTTTTCGAATGGAGCAAGACCGTCACCATTCTCATGCTGGAATGACAGATCTACAACTTCCCATCGTTTGACGGAAACGTCTTTGGCAAGGGCCGGGAGCGTGAAAATCGAAACAATTAGCAGCGCCAGACAGGACCGAAAATATGCACGACAAGCTGCACCCATCCAATTTGCCAAGCGATTCATAATACTTGCACCTTTGGGTTCACTCATGCCGGTGCTCCCAATATGCGGACAGCCCTTATGCGTAATACAATCCTGTATACAATACACAATATGGTGCTGTCTGTCTAACGCGAACCCATCTCCAGCATCGATCAAGGTAGGTTACTCTAAGACCGACATCGCTCAGTGATAACGAGTTTGGGCGCGCCGAACCTCTTCGTAGCCTTCTTCAAAAGGTGATCGCGGCCTGCTTATCCCGGGCCCTGGTGACGTAAGGTTCGAGAATTTCACCTTCATGACCAACGGGACGCCAAGGGTAGTGCTGAAGGCCATTGATCGTCACGAAGATCTCATCAAGATGCCATTGCCACTGAATATGCTAGCGCATGTAGGATGCGCGCTTTGCACGGATCTTGCCGGCGAAGATTGGTCCAAAACAGTCGACCCTGAACCTCACATTTTCATGGCAAACGTCGATGCTACGTTCGTACAGCAGATCTTCAACATTGAGCAATGAAAGCGGGAGCCGAACATACATCATCACTGCGAGTTGGATGATGTCAGGCGATGTTTTGAAATGACAAAACGGGGATTTGGTTATGAACCGACCGTAGAGCAGGGCGGTTAAAGCTCACTTTCCGCTGACTATTCCCATTAGTCAGATTAAATGGCGGAGAGGAAGTCCGTATAACTGAAGTTCACCGTTATTCTCTATTGTTCGAAAAAAATACGTATATATAGTGTATTAAGGGTCTCCGCATTCGCGCTTGTTCGCTCATGTTTACCCAGAACCGCAGTTTATGGCGGGGTAGGTGGCGGGGTAGATTGATCATACGGACGATAGGAATGCGATGCCAAAGATCAGCCTCAACCGCCTGACACGGCGCGAAGTAGAAACCTCCAGACCGGGACGCGTTGCGGATGGCGGCGGCTTAGTACTGCAAACCTCGAAAGTGGGAAGTCGTTCATGGCTCTTCATTTATCGCTGGGGTGGCAAGCGGCCCGAGATCGGTCTTGGGGCATACCCATCTGTATCGCTGTCAGATGCGCGCGAGAAAGCGCGGCAAGGGCGCGAGTGGCTTGCAGAAACACCAAAGCGGGATCCACGTCTCGCGTGGCGACAGCAAGCACAGGAAGCGAGTCCGGATGCCGCAACAACCTTTGGTGGACCTGTCGCGCTTTCGTTCCGGCCTTGAGTCTCAGTTAAGCGGCCTTTCTTT
>CAYGKE010000102.1:0-9493 GCA_964350465.1 uncultured Hyphomonas sp. | reverse complement strand
CTATAAGATCGATCCCTATTTTGTAGATCCGGCGCTGGGTCTCGGGGAGGTTTTGCGCACACGGTTTGCCGACACCAAACTGGTTGGCGTCTTAGAGCCGGCCGAAACGGCCTTGCGGGAAGCGAAAATTGCGCGCGAAGGCGTTGCGCTGGCCGCGACGCTGGCCGATTTAATGACCGCGCTTGAACCCTGGCTACTAGAAGGCGCGCCCGTCCACTATCAAACCGCCGGCGTGGTGCTTTACCGCGAGATCGACACCGATCGCCTTTGGATTCAGGAGGGCGGCCCGGCGCGCAATCCATACGGAGATGGCGATGCTGAAACGGTTGATTGGCCCGATCCCATGGCAGGGATTGCCTCCCCTGACACGGCGCGGAGCCCCGTCGATCCTCATGCAGGTCATCAGTAGGAGCGCGCCATGTCTGACTCAATCAGTGACGACCTCGCCGGACGTGACCCGTCCAAATCTGGTATCGCAAAACTTATTTCATGGTCGATTTCCAATCAGTTGATTGTGCTGACACTGGCCGCTGCACTGGCAGTCGCTGGCTGGATGGCGCTTGATAGCACGCCGCTGGACGCAGTTCCCGACCTGACGGACACTCAGATTATCATCCGAACAGACTTTCCAGGCCAAAGTCCCCAAATCGTCGAAGACCTGGTCACCTATCCGCTATCGACCAATATGCTTGGTCTGCCCAAGACAAAGGATGTGCGCGGCGCATCCATGTTCGGAACCAGCTTTGTCTATGTGATTTTTGAAGATGATGTGGATCTGTACTGGGCACGGTCCAGGGTCGTCGAAGCCCTCTCAAGGCTTGGTTCGGAGCTGCCGCCCGGCGCTGTCCCTCAAATCGGTCCAGATGCCACAGGCGTCGGCTGGGTTTACCAGTACGCACTAGTCGACAAAACGGGCGGAACCGATCTGGCGCAGTTGCGATCCTTGCAGGACTGGTTCCTGAAACTGGAACTGGCCGGGGTTGAAGGTGTGTCCGAGGTTGCCTCGGTTGGCGGATTTGTACGGGAATATCAGGTGCTGATCGACCCCAATCGCTTACGCGCCTATGACGTGCCGCTTCGACGTATCAGTGAAGCGGTCAAAGCAGCCTCGAGCGAGGTCGGCGGACGCGTTCTGGAACAAGGCGAAAGCGAGTTCGTCATTCGCTCATCGGGCTATATCGATGACAAGGCCGATCTCGAAAATGTCGTTGTATACGCACTAGATGGAACGCCGGTTCTTTTGTCGGACGTGGCCCGCATCATAGAAGGGCCGGCCCTTCGGCGCGGTATTGTCGAGCTAAACGGCGAAGGCGAAACGGTAGCCGGCATCATCATCATGAGAGATGGCGAGAACGCATTACAGGTCATCAAGCGCGTCAAAACCAAACTGGCGGATCTTCAGCGCGGGCTCCCAGACGGGGTCGAGATCGTTACCGTATACGACCGCGCGCCTCTGATTGAAGGGGCGGTTGAATACCTCCAACACAAGTTGATGGAGGAAGGGATCGCAGTCGCCCTGGTTATCCTCATCTTTCTCTTACATGTGCGCTCATCATTTGTGGCGATCATCACATTACCCCTCGGGGTTTTAGGAGCGTTCCTTATCATGTCCTTTCAGGGCGTGACCGCGAATATCATGTCACTTGGCGGCATAGCAATCGCGATTGGTGCAATGGTCGATGCCTCGATCGTCTTGGTTGAGAATGCCAGCCGCAAACTCTCAGAACTTGGCGAAAAACCTGACCCGAAACTCCATCGCCAAACCGTAATTGCTGCAGCCCAGGAAGTCGGGCCGGGCATCTTCTTCTCGCTTCTGATTATCACTGTATCATTTTTACCGGTTTTTGCCCTGACCGGCGAAAGTTTCCGGCTATTTTCACCTCTTGCGTTCACCAAGACCTATGCGATGGCGTTCGCAGCAATCCTGTCTGTTACCCTCGTTCCTGTTTTGATGCTCTATTTGATGCGTGGACGAATGCGCCGTGAACAGGAGAATCCGGTCAACGCCTTTTTTGTGTGGATCTACAAACCGGTCATTCACGCGGCGCTTCGCTTTAAATGGGTCACAGTCGCATTAGCGTTGGCACTCACAGCGAGTGTGATCGTTCCCATCCAGCGCCTCGGCTCGGAGTTTATGCCGGCGCTTTATGAAGGCGAACTGCTTTACATGCCAACCACCCTGCCCGGCGTATCGTCCACCAAGATGCGCGAAATTCTCGGACAGACGAACCGAGTAATGATGACCGTTCCGGAAGTCGAACGTGTGTTTGGCAAGGCGGGCCGCGCCGACACCGCCACCGACCCTGCCCCACTGACAATGATCGAAACCTGGATCAAGCTCAAACCCAAGGATCAATGGCGCCCTGGCATGACCGCTGATCGGATCACTGAGGAGCTAAACTCAAAGCTGAAAATGCCAGGCCTAGTGAATTCCTGGGGGTATCCGATCAAAATTCGCATGGACATGGTTTCCACGGGCGTGCGGACCCCCATTGGGGTAAAAGTAACTGGCGACAATCTCGTCGAAATTGAGCGTATCGCCCGTGATATTGAAACAGCAATCGCCGACGTCCCGGGCACGCGATCAGCTTTTGCCGACCGGGTTCTTGGCGGTAAGTATCTTGAAATCATGCCGGATCGCGGTGAGCTCGCGCGGCGAAATATCGATATGGGTGTTTTCCAATCTGTTGTGCAAACAGCGCTGGGCGGCATGCGCCTCGCTGAAAGTGTCGAGGGCCGTGAACGCTATGACATCATACTCCGATATGACCGTCCGTTCCGCGAAACCAGCGGAGATCTCGAAAATATACTCGTGCCGACCCCAACCGGTGCGCATATTCCACTCGGCGAACTGGCGAGCATTACCTTTACAGAGGGGCCTCCGATGATCCGCTCTGAGAATGCCCGCCTTACAGGTTGGGTTTTTGTCGATATCGCCGGCCGCGATATCGGTGGGTATGTTTCCGAGGCGCAACAGATTGTCGCGGAAAGTGTCGACCTCCCAGCCGGTTACGCGGTGTCCTTTTCGGGGCAGTACGAGCAGATGCAGGAAGCAGGCGAGCGTCTGCAAGTTGCCATTCCAGCTGCGATTGCCCTCATCTTCCTGCTGCTCATGCTGCATTTTGGACGGCTCGATCGAACCGCCATTATCATGCTGTCATTGCCATTTGGCTTGATAGGCGGTCTCTGGGCGGTCTGGCTGGCGGGCTACAATCTCTCCGTCGCCGTCGCCGTTGGCTTCATCGCGCTGGGCGGCATCGCCGTCGAAACCGCTGTAGTTATGCTGCTTTATATTGATGCTCAAGTTCGCGAGACGCAACCAAAAACCAAGTCAGACCTGTTCGATGCTGTCAGCGCCGGTGCAGCCATGCGCGTGCGACCAAAGCTGATGACAGTGACCACAATTTTCGCAGGTCTTGCGCCCATTTTCATCACAGAAGGACTTGGTTCCGACGTGATGCGGCGGATCGCTTTGCCCATGCTAGGCGGCATGACCTCCACTCTCTTACTGACCCTGATCGTGATCCCTGCGGTTTACTATATCTGGGTCGGACGCAGCCTTTCCGCGCGCACCGGAAACGCAGACCATGAAGTGCGCACCATACCCGTTTTACCTGAAGGAGACGAAGCTTAATGAAAACCTATATCCTGCTTGCAATTGGCGCTGGGGCGCTGACCCTTGCCGCGTGCGGTCAAACTGTTGACGAGGCAGCCGCTTCCGACACATCTTCCAAAACAGAAATGCCGATGGATATGACCGGCACCGAGATGGTAGACCATTCTGATCATGACATGGGCTCAGGCGATACCGGCCACGCCACCGGCGTGATCAAATCGGTCGGCGCGCAAGGCGACTTTTTGACAATTGATCATGGCCCAATTGATGGCATCGGCATGGGAGCCATGACCATGGGTTTCGACATCGCAGGCGATCTTGACCTGTCTGAGTTCGAGGACGGAGACGCTGTCAGCTTTATGGTCAAGAAAGGCCGTGACAACTCCTACCGGATCACAGCGATCTGTGACACTGGCGCGTCGGGCGACGATTGTCTTACCAGTTTGATGGACCATGCCGGCCACGAATAAAATACCGGGCGGCGCCGGCGAAGGCGCCGCCCTTCAGGAGGGATAGTAATGACGGTTCTGAGATGGACAGTGCGAATTCACAAATGGGTGGCCTTAATAGTCGGCCTACAAATCGTTCTTTGGATCGCTGGCGGCGTCGTAATGAGCGTCATCCCTATCGAGCAGGTTCGCGGCGAGCACAAAGTTGCGCCGCAGACGGCAACGAGTGTTTTACCATCCGACATTATCACTTTGCAGAATGCCGCACAGGCCGTTCAAATTGAGCAAGTCGCCAACGCTTCTATCGGAACGGTGCTGGGGAAGCCGGTTTGGCGTCTATATAGCCCGGACGACGATAGCTTCACCATTGACGCTAAAACAGGCGCTGTCCTGTCGCCGGTCAACGCGACGTTGGCACAAGAGATTGCTCAAGCTGATTATTCAGGGGCCGCCCCGCTCAGCGGCGTAACCTGGCTAACAGATCCGCCATCAGAGTACGGACGGGAGGGGCCGGTTTGGCAAGCTGTCTTCGCAGACCGCGACAGCACAACTCTATACATCGATCCGACAAGCGCAGAGGTCCGCGCACGGCGTTCATCAACTTGGCGCTTCTACGACTTTTTTTGGAAGCTCCACATCATGGACTATGATGATGGCGCTGATTTCAATCACCCGCTCTTGATCACAGCCGCAGGCGCGGCGGTCTTCGTTGCCCTCTCTGGGCTCATTCTCTTGTTCATCAAGATGCGGCGCTCTTTGATTGGCTGGCGCCGGCGCAGACACGTCTTGTGACCTGTCATCAGATCTGCGGCGCGGTCGTCAGCGGTGTGCTGACGTTTGCTGTACAACCATCTCTGCGAGATTGAACCGACGAATTCGGCAAAGCCCCTTCCAAACGCAGCTTTATAGAAAACGAGGCGTGTTCGCCTTGTAGGCCCGAAAGGCGTCGCCGTATTGCTGCGCGAGCCAGGGTTCCTCGAAACGCGGGGCAATCAAGTACATCAGCGCCCATAAGAACAGCAGAGACACCACACGTGAGTCACTCACGATTATGGCCCAGCCAATCAGGCCAAGCCAGGTGGCAACATAAATAGGATTTCGGCTGCGCGCGAACCAGCCAGTTGTCATGAGCCCGCGTTTTTCGCCAAACGCATTACGCCAGCCCAATTGCAGCGTAATCCGGAAGGCCAATCCAAACCCGGTGACGCTCAGGATCAGACCAATCAATAGCTTCGTCCATTCGAACGCGCCGATGACGGGCTGGAGAACCAAAATGGTAAGCGCAACAAGTGGATACAGATATAGCCTGAACAGGGCGATAAAAGCCTTATGCTGCCAGCTCTGCTTGCTGGGCGGCGGAAAGAATCGAAAATCCGCACGCAAAGTAGAGAACGCCGACAGCGCAATTATGGCCGCAACCGCAGAGAATGACAGCCCGAAAACTAACCACTCGATCCATGAAGGTGCGTTGATCATTGCATCGCCTCCTTATATCCAGCGCCGCGTTGTTCGACGATAGTCTGCAAATGCTTCGCCGAACTTTAACTGAAGCGCCCGCTCTTCCGGTTTGATTTGAAGCTCTGTCATCACCCAGACAAACAAAACCGGGCCCAAGAAGGCCGCAAGATTCTCCAAATAGAGTGCCGCCCCCAAAAGCACGCACAACAGGCCGAGATACATTGGATTTCGCGAGTACCGGTAGAGTCCATTTGTGACGAGGTGGTTTGCTTGTTCAGGCGCCATCGGGTTCACGGTCGTCCTCGCACGGATAAAGGCCGCTACCGAAAAAGTCAGAATGCCCAAGCCCAGCGACATAAAAGCCGCTGCTAGATAGACAAGGCCAAACCACGCAAATCCAAGCTGCGGAAAGTAGGCTGTCAGAGCCCAGGTTAAGACCGCGCAAGCAACAAATTGCGCCAATGGAGGAATGCGCAGACTCATTTTGCATCACCTGCATATTGGGCGCGCGGCTTTGCGGCTCGATAAAGCGAGATCATCCCGGTCAGCGTTGGAACCTGTCCATACCCCGACCGGTTTCGGTCCATCGTTCCGTCCTTACTGTATTTTGACATATTGAAGTCCGGCTCTAATTGACCTGGCGAACAACCTCTCTACAGTCTACAGCGACTGTAGAGGCAAGTGAGAAAATGCAAATACCAAAAAAACCAATGACAATCGGCCGTCTATCAAAGGCTGCGGGTGTCAAAGTCACGACCATTAGATACTATGAATCCATCAGCCTCATGGGCCATCCGGATCGCAGCGAAAGTGGCCAACGCCTTTATGGTGATGAGGCCGTCCAACGCCTGTCGTTCATACGGCATGCCCGTGATCTTGGCTTTCCCATGGCGGCCGTTCGTGAAATGATTGACCTGCAAACTCAGCCGGATCAGGATTGTACGGCCGTGGACGCGATAGCCCGTGAACAGCTTGCAGATGTGCGCAAACGCCTGACGCAGCTTGAAGCGCTTGAGGCGGAGCTCAAACGGATGATTACGTGCTGCGAAGGCGGCCGGGTTGACACTTGTCGGATCATTTCGACGCTCAATGATCATAGCGAATGCATCGCAGATGCGCATGAGCGGCTTTCGACCTTTTGAGCAAACCGCTTGACCCTACAGTGACTGTAGATGGTAATTCTCTTCCATTCTTCAAAGCAACTCCCGATAAATTTGGATGGGCGAGACTGAATGAAACAACGACGAAGCATATGTGAAGTCTCTCCATTGAGAGCATTGTCATGAGCGAAACATCTACCTCCCAAACAGCGGGCTCCGACACCTCGCCCCCGTTTCGTTACCGGGTATCAGGAATGGATTGCGCGCGAGATGCTGCCGAAATCGAACGGGCGGCTCAATCGGCTGGCGTCGCCCCAAAAGCCGTCAAAGTTTCGGCTGCGACACATATTATGACCCTATGGGTGTCCGAGTCCCAACTTCCAGAAATCGAACTTGGCGTCGCCAAAACTGGTTACGGCTTCGAGAGAATTGCAGCAGGCGATTATGGCGCTACCGCCGCGCAAACCCAAAAAAATCCGGCCTATTTGCGCGCCCTTTGGATCGTAATTTTCCTCAACATTGGTTATGGAATTGTGGAAATGATCGCAGGTTTTTTCGCTGGTTCACAGGCGTTAAAAGCTGACGCCCTGGATTTTGTCGGTGATGGCCTCATCACATTCCTCGGTGTGCTCGCAATCGGCTGGAGTCTTGCGTGGCGGGCTCGATCAGCCATGGTTCAAGGCGTATTCCTCGCTTTGCTTGGCTTCGGCGTACTCGCGAATACGGCGTGGCGTCTTTTTGATCAAACGCTCCCTGACGCTGCCCTGATGGGCATATTCGGGCTCATCGCGCTCATTATAAACGTTATCGCCGTCCTGCCGCTCCTCCCACACCGAAAAGGCGACGCTAATGTCCGCGCGGTTTGGTTGTTTTCACGCAACGATGCCATCGGGAACGCGGCCGTGATCGTAGCAGCGGCTTTAGTCGCCTGGCTCGGTAATGGTTGGCCCGATCTCGTGGTTGCAGTCGGGATCGCCGGGCTATTCCTGCATTCTGCATGGGCAATAATTCGCGATGCACGCAACGACCTCAGAGTCGCAATATGACTATTCAGAAGATTGGATTCATCATCGGTCTGGGCGTACTGGCGATAGATCAACTCACTAAGGCAATTATCCTCAATATTGATGCCCTGGATAACGGTGTGACGGTCCTTCCATTCTTTAACATTGTGCAGCTCCAGAACAATGGGATCAGCTTTGGTCTTCTAGGCAGCCTGCCTCCCTGGCTCCTTATTCTGGTCGCTCTATCGATCGTCGCGGTTTTATTGTATTGGTTATGGTGCACCGCTGATCGCCAGATCGCGACCGCACTCGGGCTGATTACAGGTGGAGCACTCGGAAACATAGTCGATCGCGTGCGACATGGAGCGGTGACCGATTTTTTGGATTTTCACATCAATAACTACCACTGGCCCGCGTTCAACCTGGCCGATAGCGCGATTGTATGCGGTGTCGGCTTACTGTTGATCTCTGAGTTACTCACGACGCCACGACGGACGGATAATGCTGAACAAAAATAGCGGCTGGTTAATCTGGCACATGCCTGATAGTTGGCGATGTAAGAATTCGCTTGACCCTATAGTCGCTGTAGAGAGTATAGGGTGCCAATAAACATATCTTTGAAAAAGGCATCAACCGAAGCTGTGGTCACGAACATTAAGCCGCATCGCCAAAATTAACGAAACAGAGAATAAGCCCTACTATTCACAAATGATGATTATCGCGCCCATCCGTTCTGCTATCAGGCTCCTCGCCGCCACCTTCGTGGCGTGCGCATTCGTGCTTGCACCAATGGCGGATGCTCAACATGCGGAGCCTCAACCGGCCGCCACCTGTGAGATTGATCATACATCAAGTGACACTGGCGATCGCGGGCCCGAAAACAACGACCATGAGCATCATGTAAATCATTGTGGCTCCTGCCACATCTACGCTCTGCGCAAAGACATGGCGCCGGACTATTTTGAGCCAGCCAACGCGTCTGCGATGAGGGCGTCGTTGGCGGAAGACGTGGTCTTCCTACCGCCAGGAAATCCCTACCGCCCTCCTCGGGCCTGATCCGTCTCGAACCCAGCGCACTGCTTATGCACCTGCGCTTTGACCGGATCTGCTTGAGGATAATCAACCTATGTCAACTTTATGTAAGGGCACGCTTGCGGCCCTGGCGCTGACTGCGATTGCAGCAGGCGCCGAAGCAACGCCTTGTGACGGCTATATAGATGGAGCGTCAACGATCTCGCCGGGCGAGCCGCTGACGCTCAGTACAGCCCTCGCCGAAATTCGCCGCGTATCGCCCTCAGTTCGGGCAGCAGCGTTGGAGGCACGCGCGCTCGATGCCGAAGCCGACCAAGCAGGCAGGCGGCTTAATCCGAGCCTATCGCTTGAGTTAGAGAACTTTTCCGGCAGCGGTCCCCTATCCGGTTTTGACCAGACAGAGACGACTTTCGCTCTGGAGCAAACCTTCCGCCTCGGTGGAAAACGGTCTCTTTCAGAGCGCGCTGCGCGGGCGCGGCCGGCCGCCGCTAGCGCCGGCTGCGCGGTCAGCCTACGCGAGCCGGACCTTGAAGCGGGGAGCGGCGGGGCCGAACTGGTTGCAGCTGCGCAGCTGCGTGATTTGGCGGAGGATAGCGCTGATTTAGCTGATGAATTGACGAACACCGTCGAGCTACGAGTCGATGCTGGTGCCGCGGCCCCGCCTGAATTGGCTCGGGCCATCGCCGATGCGGCAGCCTTACGCGCAAGTGTTGCAAGCGCCCAGGCTAATATTGATCGACGGCGATATGCGCTTGCTCTTCTTTGGGGTAGCGCCGAACCGACCTTCGCAATCCCTGCACAAATCAGTGTAGATCCGGCGGACCTTGCGGGCAC
>CAYGKE010000101.1:790-9568 GCA_964350465.1 uncultured Hyphomonas sp. | reverse complement strand
TAGGCGGCGTGCGGGTGGCAGCGACCATGTGCGGGCTGGTAGTGGCGATCGTGCGCGTCGTGACGGGCGCTGCCCGTGCCGTGCAACCCGACGAGATCATGGCCGATCCGGCGCAGGAGGCGCGGGCGCGGGCGCTGTCGCTTTCCCCCAGTCGGCTCCGCGAGATCGTCAAGGCGGACTTTGGCGTTCCTCCAAGCAAATTGTTGCAATGGCTACAATTGCTGGTCGCCGCAAAGGCGATGCAGACATCCGCCAGCCTCGCCGACGCCGCTGCTGCCGGTGGGTTCGCAGATCAGGCGCACTTCACGCGCCGATTACAGCAATGGTTCGGCGTGTCACCCAAAACTGGCTTATCAGGATTAGAGATATCAGTCGATGAAATCAGCTGAACCACCTGCCAATGCACAAAACTCAATGTGTTCGCATCGCTTAACTGATGCAATGCCGACGCTAGGTATATTTACGCAATTGCAAATACCCCCAAGGGGTATTATATACTATTCAAAGCAAACCGTCGCGGGCACGCATAGAAAGCGCTCGCGACAGCCAAGAAGGAGATCACTATGCGCCTCATCCCAGTCGGACACGCTTTTTCCATTTTTCTCGCGATTACATTTTCGCTCTGCATCGCCTGGGGTTTGGTCGCGCCGGCCAACCTTCACATGCACGGTGCCTGGGAACAGCTACTACCAGGGTTCGAATTCATCTCTGTTTCGAGCTTCTTCCTCGGGCTCGTCGGTGCCTACGTATACGGATGGTATATCGCGCTCGTCTTTGTGCCACTCTACCGACTATTCAATCGCCAAAAAGCCTAGTGACAGCATCCCATTGAAAATCAGTCGTCCGAAATGGGCGTTGATCAATGAGGGTAGCACTGCAGTCAAATCCCGGAGGGGCGGACATGACCAACAACGATCATAAACATCACGACCATGGCCATCATGATCATCACCAACACGGTGATAGTCATGATGGCTGCCATAGCGGCGCGGACCCCGATGCCGGCGCAGACGGCAAATATGATATCGTGCCGCCGGAATATTCAGGCACGGTCTATACGTGTCCGATGCACCCAAACGTGCGCGATGTGCGTAATTCCGGTTGCCCGATCTGCGGTATGGCACTGGAGCCGGAAGGCATTGTTGTTGGCGAAGAAGATACTTCAGAACTCGACGATATGACCCGCAGGTTCTGGATCAGCTCAATCTTCACCATTCCGCTTGCCATTTACGCCATGGGCGATCTGATTCCCGGCAAACCGCTCGAAGGTGTCTTGCCTGCTGGTTGGTCCCAGTGGGCTCAATTTGCTCTAGCGGTTCCTGTCGTACTCTGGGGTGGATGGCCATTCTTCGTTCGCGGTGTTCGATCAGTGCGAACGATGAACCTTAACATGTTTACCCTCATCTCACTGGGTGTGGGCGTTGCATTCGTCTTCTCACTCGTTGCAACAGCTTTACCGGGAATCTTCCCACATGCATTCCGCAATGAAGCCGGTGAAGTTGCGGTCTATTATGAAGCTGCGGCGGTTATCACCACGCTTGTCCTACTGGGGCAAGTTCTGGAATTGAGAGCGCGTAGCGCGACATCAGGAGCGATCCGCGCACTCCTTGAACTCACACCGCCAACGGCAAATCGGATCATGGCTGATGGCCAGGAAGAGGAAGTCTCGGTCGATGACGTTCAGGCTGGTGACCGTCTGCGCATCCGACCCGGCGAGAAAGTACCGGTCGACGGCGAAGTTGTTGACGGGCGTTCGAATGTCGACGAGTCGATGATCACCGGGGAACCTATCCCAGTCGAAAAAGCTGCGGGCGATACAGTCACTGGCGGCACAGTAAACGGTACAGGATCACTCGTTATGGCGGCGACCCGCGTTGGCGAAGATACGATGCTATCGCAAATCGTGCGCATGGTCGCAGAAGCCCAGCGCTCACGCGCGCCCATACAGAAACTCGCTGACACAGTGGCGGGTCTATTCGTGCCGGCCGTTGTTCTGATTGCCATTATCACGTTCATCGTTTGGGCGATTTTTGGACCTCACCCGGCTATGGCCTTCGCGATCGTCAACGCCGTGGCTGTTTTGATCATTGCGTGTCCCTGTGCGCTCGGTCTTGCGACGCCAATGTCGATCATGGTTGCCACAGGTAAAGGGGCACAGACCGGCATATTGATCAAAAATGCCGAAGCGCTCGAGACTTTTGAAAAGGTCGACACGATCGTGGTCGATAAGACTGGCACGCTGACCGAAGGACGCCCCAAGCTTGTAACGGTTGAATCCGCCGGCGGTCTGACAGAGGCAGACTTTCTATCCTACGCTGCTGCAATTGAACGTGGGAGCGAGCACCCTCTGGCGCAAGCCATCGTCAATGGGGCCGAGGACCGCGATGCCGTTCGCCTCGATTCCTCGGACTTTGAATCGGTAACCGGCGAAGGCGCGCAAGGGCGCGTCGACGGAAAACTGTTCGCCATCGGAAACTCAAAAATGATGCAGCGGGTCGGCGCCTTTGATGACACGCTAATGGCCCGTGCCGAAACCTATCGCCGCGAAGGACAGACGGTTATGTTCGCTGCGCTGGACGGCAAACCGGCCGGTCTGATCGGTGTTGCCGATCCGATAAAAGAAACAACGCCTGAAGCCATCGCGGCCTTGCATAAAGCCGGTATGAAAGTCGTCATGCTGACAGGCGACAGCCGAGCCACAGCAGAAGCTGTCGCGCGCCAAATCGGCATCGATGACGTTAAGGCCGACGTCTCACCGGAAGACAAGAACCGGATTATACGAGAACTCCAATCTCAAGGCGCGATCGTCGCCATGTGCGGGGACGGGATCAATGACGCTCCTGCCCTCGCTCAGGCGGATGTCGGCATAGCGATGGGAACGGGCACCGATGTCGCGATGGAAAGCGCCAGCGTCACCCTGGTCAAAGGTGATCTTCGCGGCGTCGCCCGCGCGCAGCACCTGAGCCGCGCGACCATGGGGAATATTCGCGAAAACTTGTTCTTCGCTTTCATATATAATTCGCTGGGTGTGCCAGTTGCAGCAGGCATCCTGTATCCGTTCTTCGGACTACTTCTCAGTCCGATCATCGCGGCGGCCGCCATGAGCCTTAGCTCGTTCTCGGTCATTGCCAACGCGCTGCGGCTGCGCTCCGTCAAACTGTAATTTGAAAGGATATCTTGATGTCGAAATGGATTCTTGGAGCCGTCAGCGCGGCGCTTTTCGCTCTCTTCGCGGGATTTGTCTTCACTGGTGAAGTCGCCAGCCCGGCGAATGCGCAAACCATCACAGTCTATAAAACGCCATGGTGTGGGTGTTGTACGGCCTGGATCAAACACCTTCAACGCGATGGCCTAGAAGTCCGCGTGATTGAACGCGAGGATCTGGCGCCAGTTCGGGCCACATACGGTGTGCCCAACGAACTTGCATCCTGTCATACCGCTACGGTTGATGGCTACGCGATCGAAGGCCATGTGCCGGCCGCTGAAATCCGCAAGCTCCTGGAATTGCGGCCTGCCGCGGCGGGTCTCTCTGTGCCCGGCATGCCGATGGGCTCCCCCGGCATGGAAACGACAAGCTCGCCCGACGCCTATGATGTCATCCTGTTCAGCAGCGAGCAGCAAAGTGTGTTTGCAAGCTATGTCGGACGCTTTCCAGCCGAGCAGGCTACCGGCCAATGAAGACCGAAACTTATAAGAAGGGGTCGCTAAGTCTAGCAGGAACCGTCGCAATGGGCACAGGCGTTATGATCGGCGCTGGGATCTTCGCGCTGACCGGCCAGGTTGCACTATTCTCAGGTCCTGCATTTCCGCTGGCATTTTTACTCGCCGCCTTCGTCAGTGCTTTCAGCGCTTACACCTATATCAAGATGTCGAACAAATACCCGTCTGCTGGCGGCATCGCGATGATCCTGCAAAAGGCATATGGACCAACGACGATTGCGGCCGCCAGCGCGCTGCTGATGACCATGTCTATGATCATCAATGAAAGCCTCGTTGCTCGCACATTCGGCGCCTACACTTTGCAACTCTTCGATGTTTCAAAAGATAGCATCCTGGTGCCCATTCTGGCAGTTGGCCTGATCGTGTTTGCCTTTGTGATCAACATTTCAGGGAACAAGATTATTGGCGGCGTGTCTAAAGTCGCGGCGGTCCTGAAAGTTGGCGGCATTCTGTTATTTGCGGGTGCGGCGCTCTGGGCGTCCGGCCTCTCATTTGAAGCGGCGTCTTCGGCCACCACCAATGAAACCGGACCTGCCGGATTTCTCGCCGGCGTCGCGCTCGCCATCCTCGCCTTTAAAGGGTTCACGACGATCACTAATAGCGGCGATGAAGTCCAGAACCCCACTAAGAATGTCGGTCGCGCGATCATCTGGTCTCTGGCTATCTGCCTTGTTGTCTACATGGCTGTGGCTCTTGCCGTAGGCTCCTCACTGACACTTGAAGAAATTGTCGCTGCCAAAGACTTCTCATTGGCCGAAGCCTCGCGCCCGGCCTTTGGTGATTTTGGCGTGGCGTTCACGGTGGTAATTGCAATCATCGCCACGGCGTCTGGACTGCTCGCCAGTGTTTTCGCAGTTTCGCGGATGCTCGCCATGCTAACGAATATGAACCTGATCCCGCACAAGCATTTCGGTATGCCCGGTGGCATTCAGAAACACACACTTGTCTATACGGTTGTACTGGCGGCCTTCCTGGCTGCTTTCTTCGACCTTGGACGGATCGCATCACTCGGCGCGATTTATTATCTCGTGATGGATATTATTATCCATTATGGCGTGCTTCGATATTTGCGCGAGGATGTTGGCGCGCGCGCCTCTGTCTTGATAGCCGCCATTTTGTTTGACTTGATCGCACTAGGCGCGTTCCTGTTCATCAAAGCGAGCGCTGACCCGATGATCGTGGTGATCGCGATTGGTTCCATGGCTGCGATCTTCGCCTTCGAAGCGCTCTATCTCGGCCGGATCCGCGATAAGGAGGCGCCTGATCATGCGCACACTCACTCGTGACACGTCTGGCCTGCAGGGGCGGATTTAATGGACCTTTTCGATAATCCAAAAAATGGGACCAACCATGCGACACGTCTGGGTGCTACGACCGCGCCAACAGGTCTGACAGTGGCCGTCTATTGGCGGGCACAGCACCAACGCGGGCGCGTGTCATGATCCTGGCGATCCTCATTTCAGCGTTTACCTTCGTACTCTCAGGTGCACTTCACTATGCGATCGTTTCCGGCGCTTTCCGTCACCTGGGCGCTGCGCGTTATCACCGTGGCCGCAAACTGGTCATTGCCCTTTGCGTCTCAGGGTTAGCGCATATTGCAGCGGCCAGTCTTTACGCCCTTGCCTATGGCTTGGGCCGCGCCTTGGGCCTTGGAGAACTGAGCGGTGACACGCCAGCGACAGCCATGGACGTCTTTTACTTTTCGCTGGTCAGCTACACGTCCCTCGGCCTTGGAGACATCGTCCCAACTGGCCATTTACGGTTTTTAGCAGGCGTGGAGGCGCTGAACGGTTTTCTGCTCATAAGTTGCTCAGCGGCCATGTTGTTTATGTTCATGACGGAGCAGAACGAGGAGCACGCGCCATGAGAGCCTCGGCACACTTGCACCTGAAACGGTTCGCGTAAGCCGGCGTCTATCAGGGAAGGACCTCGGGCACACGTATTATTGAAGAATGGGGGCGCATATGACCAATTTGGTAAAACGTTATGGTCTGATCGGCCCTGGCCTCGTCGTTCTCGCTGCTGCGATTATCGGCCGGAACCAGCTTCGCGACCCACACGCAAAACTGGGCCATATCCAAGTGTTCGGCAATGTCGATGTTCGACCGGTCAAGCCGAGCTTCAAAGTCCCTGGGCGGCTATCTGAAATGATGGCGGATGAGGGCGCTCAGGCTGCGGCCGGCGCGCGTCCTGAACCAAAAAGAGTCAAACTGGAGGATCAATCAAATGTGTTTGTCAGCAGAAGTAAGTTTCATAGCCGCAGCAGGGCTCATTCCCGCAGGTGCGCTTAGCATGCGTCAAGCCTGGCGCGGCGACCGTCGCTACTTGCCACTGGCAACACTGCCGCTCCTATTTGGCCTGCAACAGTTTGCCGAAGGCGTTGTCTGGGTCGCCGGCGCCGGCCAGAACGCCGAGCTCATAGCGAGCGCGTCGCTTGTCTATATGTTTTTTTCCTGGCTTGCGTGGCCTGTCTGGATACCCGTCTCGACCTTTGCTCTGGAACCAGCCAAACGAAAGCCCTATTTCCTCGTCTTCGTGATCGTTGGCGCAATGCTTGGTGCCCTTCAATACGTACCCTATTTTGCTCACGCGGACTGGCTCAGTACGCGCTTCCTATCGCATGTGATCATCTATGAGGGGACAGAGCTGCTGGACTTTGTCGGTCGCCGTGAATTCACTTACGCGATCTATGTATCTGTCGTGATTTTGCCACTCCTGCTATCATCGGTGCGCGGTGTCCGTATTTTTGGTTTGCTGGCGCTCGGCGTGCTCATCACAACCTATACCTTCTTCGCTTATGCTTATGTGTCGGTCTTCTGTTTTGGCGGCGCATTGATGTCATCATATCTAGTCTGGATGATGTTCAAAGGCGAAGGCGCGCCGAAAAATCAGTTTGATGCATCAGCAAAGACCGCATAATTGCCCTGGTGATGCTCTGGCGCTCCAGCTGACTTTGACCAAAATTTTTGTGCGATAATTCGCGAAAGAAGCCCGCATCGAAAATCGTCTCCCAAGGGAACGGTCGAAGTGACGCGTAGTACTCTTCAGAAACAGTAGAAGTGACTCTTGCGCCGCAGCTTGTGAGCGCAGCCGCGCTCACAAGCGCGGTATCCGGGATCAACCTGTTTCTCGACTGAAAGGGCCAACGGCTTATGCTGACAAGACGTCAAACATTTTGGGGGCTTAGCGGGGCGGCGTTCGCAACCGTCGGCGGCATGTCTCTGATATCCGGCTTGAGAAGCCATGCAGGCCCCGCATTTCCACCCGGCCAGTCCACTTTTAAGCTCCCCGAAATGCTTAGGGGAACGGAAGGTGAGGCTGAGACCACTTATGACCTCAAGCTTCAGTCTGGCGTCTCGAGTTTCTTTGACGGAATGCAAACGCAGACCATTGGTATCAATCAACCGTATCTCGGTCCTTTGCTTGAAATGCACTCGGGAGAACGCGTCAGACTTAATGTCCGCAACGAGCTTGATGAATCGGCAACGCTTCATTGGCATGGGTTTCACCTACCCGCGCGCTTCGACGGCAATCCACATCAGGCAATTGCCCCCGGCGAAACCTGGTCAGCACAGTTTGTCGTGCGTCAGCGCGGCGGGCTGTTCTGGTATCACTCCCACGCGCACGAGCGCGCCGGGCCACAAGTGTATCGCGGCCTGGCGGGCCCGATCTATGTTCGCGACGAAGAAAGCGACGCGCTCGATTTGCCAAGCGAATACGGCGTAACCGACCTGCCCGTGATTGTTCAGGATCGCGCCTTCGGACGTGATGGGCAGCTGATCTATGGTACCTCGATGCATACGGCTATGATGGGCATGACCGGCGATACGCTTCTTGTAAATGGCGTAATCGACCCCGCCTTCGAATACACCGCCGATAGGCTAAGACTGCGCCTCCTGAACGGATCAAACGCACGTATCTACCAGTTTGCATTCACTGATGGGCGAAGCTTAAGCCAAATTGCAAGTGATGGCGGTCTGCTGGAGGCGCCAGTGCCTGCGACAAGTGTTGTCCTCTCCCCAGGAGAGCGGGCAGAGATTCTTGTTGACCTCAGCGACGGAAAACCGGCTCAACTCGTCGCCCATCCAGTCTCAAACACAATGATGGGCGGGCGGATGATGAGAGGCCGGATGCGCAATCGCCAAACCTCAGGGGCCGCATCGGCTTTTAGAGTACTGACACTCCTACCGGCGCCCTCGCGGCGAAATATCGAACCTACGCCAACGACACTGTTGCAATTGCCGATCCTCAATCCGGCCGCCGCCGTCCGCACACGTAAATTCGTGATGGACATGCCGATGGGGATGATGGGGGGAAGTTTTACAATCAACGGCAAAACGATGGATATGAACAGGATCGATGAGCGCGTCAAACTGGACACCAGCGAAATCTGGCATATCGAAAATGCCTCCTCGATGGCTCATCCATTTCATATTCACGATGTGCAATTCAGGTTACTAGATCGAAACGGGCGGCCACCCTCGCCCACCGAAAGCGGATTGAAAGATACTGTTCTTGTTTCGCCCGGCGAAACTGTTCGACTTCTGCTTGCGTTTGCCGACTACGAAGACCCTGACACGCCTTACATGTATCACTGCCATATTCTCGAACATGAGGATGCCGGTATGATGGGTCAGTTCACTGTGGAAGGCTAATGGCGCGGGCCGCGCTCCAAAATTAAGATGTAGGCCGCGTTCAGTAAAATCAGAATCGTGTGGATATCAATTCCCGCTAGTAAGGCAACGCTTATCATTAAGGTGAATTTCGGTATGGATAGGGTTTGCATGACATGTAGGCTCCGTTTGACGAGCCGTCCCTCTGCGAGCAGCTCAAGTCACAGCGTCGCGCAATATCTGGAGTAAGATATGCGGAAAAATTGCGGAAAGGATGCGGAGCAAATGCGCATATGACCACTCAAAGCTTTGGCGCAGCACTGGGCGCACTCATCAAGCAGAAGCGAACAATCCTTGGCCAGACACAATTGCAATTGTCTGAAGACGCTTACCAAACACCAGGCAAAGTCCGTCACGTCAGCCTAGACCAAAGAGCACACGACCA
>CAYGKE010000101.1:0-780 GCA_964350465.1 uncultured Hyphomonas sp. | reverse complement strand
CGGTACCGTCGCCAATCCGCATGCCAGAACAATAGATCCGCTGATCGTGACTCTGAAAATCAGCGACGAAGAACTTGCCCAGTGCGTCCGAGCGAGCAATTACCGACCGGATCCTCACCTTGAAGACGCTTACCGCAACGCCAGCAACCTTATCGACGCCCTGCTCTACCAATTTGAACATGACAATCCCGACGCAAGTTTTGCCGAGGCTGACGCCTTTCTGAAAGCAAAAGCCAGAGACTGGCGCGAACTGCGAGACCGCATTCAAACGCTTGAAGGCGCAGAAACCGAGCTATCCCGGCTCAAAGACGACGCCACCGCCGCCCTTGAGCAAGGCGACTTCGCCGCAGCAGATGGCTATCTCGAACAGGCCGAGGCGCTGCGCCAAACTGAGCATACGATGAGCGAAATAACCAAGCTCGCTGCCATTCGAATTGCGCGCGGTGATGTCAAACTCCTCAGCGGCGATCGCCAGGCTGCGTATGATGATTATGTCATCGCAGCAGAATTCTTCCGTGCCTTCGATATAGATGAAATGATCATCACCTTGGATGTCGTGGCCAACAGAATTTACGAGACGGGCCGGCGATCGCTCGAAAGTCACTTTCAGGTCGCCTCGGACCTGCTCGCCAAGGCGACTGAGATCCGGCTTAGTCAAGGACACGAGCAATCGGCAGCGCAATTCAAGTACAAAGCAGCACTCATCATCCGAAACCAGGCGCTCAAGGAAAATCAGAGCGAAGCAAGTACGCTCATCGACCGAGCAATCAGTCTTAACCG
>CAYGKE010000100.1:0-9613 GCA_964350465.1 uncultured Hyphomonas sp. | reverse complement strand
CCAAATGGAAACCAACCCATAAAGTGATTTGCGGGGTTTTCACACAGGCTCGGTCCAAACCGGACGTCTGCTTTCGGCGTCAAAGCACGCATTAGATAGTAACAGATCAAGCGGGAATTGCTAGCATGAAGTCGATGTGGAACCTTCGTTATCGGTAGAGATTAGGTCAGGAGCGGGAATGCGACTGCGCCCGCTGGCGATGCCCAGTTTTTGACGAGTTCGGCCACCATCGCGCCGGTACTCGTTAGCCGCACACCGGCACTCTCCATCCGCCGCCATGCCATCTCTTCCGCTATCTGATTTCCGGAGCCGCAAGCGTCACACACGACCTGGACGCTAAAACCAGCCTCGACAGCGCTTATTGCGGGCGACACCATGCAGATATCAGTTGTCACACCCGCCATCACGAGGTTCTTTTTCCCGGTATCGGAACAGGCGTTGGCGAAATCAATGTCGTCCCACGCATTGACGACGCCCTGGCGCTGAACGCGTGCAGCGTAGGCCTCTGGCAAGATGTCCTTTAGTTCCGGCATTAGCGGCCCTTGCACGTCAACATTCGTCTCCTGACTTGATGTTAGAACGACCGGCATTCCTGTTCCTTTGGCGAACTTCGCCAGCGTAATGACATTGTGCTGCAGTAGATCAAGCGGTGTGGTTGCCGCCCATGTATTCGTGCCGACTTGATGGTCTATCAGCACGACTGCAGTGTCCTCGATGTTGAAGTGTTGCATGGAAATCTCCTTTATGCGCGAAGGCGGCTTATTGACGACCTAGTAACGGAATGCATGATATAAGCATGCTGTCGCTTTGACAGCATGCTGTCAATATATATTTTCGGAGGATCATTCAAATGAGAACGCAATCAGGACAAGCTTTGACTGATCTGTTTTTGGCTTCGTTCCCATTTCACGGTGCTCTGATGGCAGCGGGAGAACGCTTGACCGCAGATGTCGGACTGACATCTGCGCGTTGGCAGGTCCTAAGCGCGATCGCCCGCGCAGATCGACCTGAGCCGGTTGCAAATATTGCACGTAATATGGGCCTTACAAGGCAGGCGGTTCAACGGGTTGCAACAGATCTGGAAAAGCTAGGGATGATCAGATTTGGCCCCAACCCTCATCACAAACGTGCCTTCTTGATGCACATAACGGAGATGGGCGGCGGTGCGTTCGATGCGATCAGCAAGAAACAGGCACCGTGGGTAAATGCACTCGCGAATGATATCGATCGAAAAGACCTCGTCGCAACGTTTCGCACGCTCAGGAAGCTGACGGAGAAGCTTAGCCTCAAAATGGGCGAATGAGATCTGGTCATTTTCTAGATCGAGGAATCAACCAGTTGATCCGCAACGGCTATTAGAAGGAAAATATGGCACTCACCCACAATTTTAGGGTTAGTCCGCATAGGTCTAAGAACTGCCTTCGAACGTCAAATGTTAATGCCCGCTCCTGCCCCAAAGCTGACGTCTGCCATCGGCGGCAAAGCGAACATTACAAGTGGGCTAAACCGCCTCAAAACATGACACTCGCAATGTCCGCATTCATTCAATAGAGCATGTTGTAGCTATCCTACCTACCCGCTAGACCTCGGCAATCCTGGAGTAGTGCATGCCAAAAAAACTAAAGCTTCTTGTTACCGGACTGAACGGTGTGGTGGGTCAGGCGCTGTTCCCTGCACTGGATGAGCGCTACGAGGTCAGCGCGCTATCGCGCAGCGGTGTCAAAGGGATACCGCCAGAGCGCGTGTTCAAGGCAGACGTTGGCGATATCGACACGCTATACCCGGCGATGCAGGGAGTGGATGTCGTGCTGAACCTTGCGGCTGGCGGCGGGCAGAGCAGCGCCGAGGGCATGGATGCCGGGTGGGACGTGATGCTGCGGGACAATATTGTCGGCACGTACAACGTGCTGGAGGCGGCGAAACAGTCGGGCGTGAAACGTGTCATCCTTGCCAGCTCTGGCGCGGTCGCGAATGGCTATGAGGATGAGGAGCCGTATAAGAGCCTCGTGTCGACAGAAGATGTGCCGCTGCCGGAAACGTGGGAGATGGTGGGCGAGTATTCTGAGCCGAAGCCGGTATCGCTCTATGGCGTGACAAAGCTGTTTGGCGAAGACCTTGGCCGCTTTTATGCCGCGACATCGGACATGTCGGTGATCAATCTGCGCATCAGTTATTGCTTGCAGGAGGATAAGGCGGGACCAGGCCGCGGGCAGGCGAACTGGGCGAGCCACCGCGATCTGCAGCAGTTGACGACCTTGTGCATCGAGGCACCGCCAGAGATCAAGTTCGACATCTTCTGGGCGACGTCAGACAACCGCAAGCTGTTCCGTGACAATGCGCACGCCAAAAAGGTCCTCGGCTACCGCCCGCAGGACGGCGTGACGTAGAGGGCAGCTCGCGCTAAGCCGTGCTTGGCCCGACCGCGCAACGTTCCATAATTTACTCCGCCGCGAGTGCCTCCGGGCCTGGCGGGGTCCATTTCAGGATCGGCTTGCGCGCCGCAAGCGTTTCATCGAGCCGTTTCATCGGTGCAAGATATGGCGCGCCTTTCAGCGCCGCATCCCCTTCGGCGGCGCGGCGAGCAATCCCCTCCAGCGCATCGCAGAAACGGTCAATCTCCTGCTTGCTTTCGGTCTCGGTCGGCTCGATCAGCATCGCACCATGCACAACCAGCGGGAAATACATGGTCATCGGGTGATAGCCCTCATCGATCAGCGCCTTGGCAATATCGATGGTCTCGATGTCTTCCGCAGTGAAGGCGTCGCTGAACAGTGCTTCGTGCATGCAATAGCCCTCAAAGGCCGGCGTCATCACGGAATTGAGGCGCGCCTGAATATAGTTGGCGTTGAGGACGGCATCCTCGGCCACCTGTTTCAGGCCATCGCCGCCATGGCTGAGCATATAAGTCAGCGCGCGCACGAACATGCCCATCTGGCCATGGAAGGCGACCATGCGTCCGAAAGCTTCCTTGGCCTTGCCGTCAATCTCCTCAACCAGGCGATAGCCGTCATCATCCTTGACCACGAACGGCACCGGAGCGAACGGCGCCAGCGCCTCGGAAAGTACGGTCGGCCCAGAGCCCGGGCCGCCGCCGCCATGCGGGGTCGAGAAAGTCTTGTGCAGGTTGATATGCATGGCATCGACACCAAGATCGCCGGGCCGGACACGGCCGACAATGGCATTGAAATTTGCACCGTCGCAATAGAAATAGCCGCCTGCGTCATGGATCAGGTCAGCGATCTCGCGGATGTCGGTTTCGAACAGCCCGCACGTGTTCGGGTTGGTCAGCATGATGCCAGCGATATCGTCTGTATGGGCAAGTTTCTCGCGCAACTGTTCCATGTCGACGCGGCCGCGTTTGTCGGCCTTGATCTCGTCAACGACAAAGCCGCATTGGACAGCTGTCGCCGGATTGGTGCCGTGCGCCGAAGCCGGAACGAGAACGCGCTTGCGGGTCTCGCCCTCGCCGCGGGCTATCAACGCGGCGCGGATCGCCAGCATCCCGCATAGCTCGCCATGTGCGCCAGCTTTTGGGCTCATCGCCACGGCAGGCATGCCGGTCAGGGTCTTCAGCCAGGTCGCCAGCTCGTCGATCAACTGCAGCGCGCCCTGCACCGTGCGCTGCGGTTGCAGCGGGTGAATGTCGGCAAAGCCGGACATCCGTGCGGCTTTCTCGTTGAGGCGCGGATTGTGCTTCATCGTGCACGAACCAAGCGGGAAGAAGCCAAGGTCGATGGCATAGTTGCGCTGGCTGAGCCGCATATAGTGGCGCACAGCTTCCGGCTCGGTCAGGCCCGGCAGGCCGGTATCCTGCTTACGGGTGATGCCGCCGAGGCGGGATTTCGAGCCCTTCGGTTTGGGCAGGTCAACACCGGTCTTGTCCAGTGTGCCGATCTCAAATAGCAGGCCCTCATGCTGCAGGAGCCCGCGTGAGCCGGAGACGGTTTCGTGCACTTCGCCATTGACTGAAACAGGGGCCGTGGGACGGCCGATGGCTTGCATAGACATTAAATCACCTCCTTCAAAGCGGCGGCATAAGCAGCGATGTCATCCGCCGTGGTGCATTCGGTGGCGGCGGCGATGATGACGTCGCCCATAGAGCCACAGGGCAACAGACGAGAGGCGCGGACACCGCCAATCACGCCGCGCTCATCAAGCATGGCGAGGACGGCCTCGGCATCGACCGGAGTTCGAAAAGCGAACTCATTGAAATAGCGGGGCGTCAGGACCTCGACCCCTGGAATTTGATCCAGGGCATCGGCGAGATCGCAGGCCGCTTCATGGTTCAGGACCGCGAGATCATGCAGACCCTTGCCGCCAAGCAAAGTCATGTGCGTTGTAAAGGCCAGTGCACAAAGGCCGCTATTCGTACATATGTTCGAGGTCGCCTTGTCGCGTCGGATATGTTGTTCACGCGTGGAAAGCGTGAGCACAAAACCTCGCTTGCCATCTGCATCCACAGTCTGGCCGCAGAGTCGGCCTGGCATTTGTCGCACCAGCTTATCGCGGGCCGCAAACAGGCCGACATAAGGCCCGCCAAAGGTCAGTGGATTGCCAATTGACTGGCCCTCGCCCACAGCAATATCGGCGCCCATTTCGCCCGGCGGTTTGACCAGACCAAGGCTGACCGCCTCGGTAAACACGCTGACCATGAGCGCTTTTTTCACATGCGCGGCTGCGGCCACATCAGAGAGGTCCGTGACAGTGCCAAAGACGTTCGGCGACTGGCCAATCACGCAAGCGGTGGTGTCATCAACATGTTTCGCAAGTTCGCCCTCGCCATCAATCGCGGGGGGCAGGATCACGGTCTCAATGCCCTGCGCCTCGCAGAGCAGTTTGGTCGCTGCCGCATAGTGCGGATGAACGCCGCCAGACAGGATCACCTTGCTGCGGCGGGTGACGCGGGAAGCCATGACAGCGGCCTCGGCGCAGGCCGTCGAGCCGTCATACATGGAGGCATTGGCGACATCCATCGCGGTCATCGCAGCGACCTGGGTCTGGAACTCAAACAGGGTCTGTAATGTGCCCTGTGCGATCTCCGGCTGGTAAGGGGTGTAGGTGGTGAGAAATTCAGAGCGCTGAATGATCATATCGACGCTGGCCGGGACATGATGCTTGTAGGCGCCGCAACCGACAAAGAACGGGCCGGAACTGGCGGAGGTGTTCTTCGCTGCAAGCCGCGCCATATGCCGCTCAACCGCCAGCTCGCCTTGATGATCTGGCAGGCCGTGGATTGGTCCTTTGAGGCGCGCCGCCTCGGGCACGTCCGTATAGAAGTCATCGACCGAGGCCGCACCAATCGTGTTCAGCATGGCGGCGCGATCTTCAGGGGTCAGGGGGAGGTATCTCATCTATTGTGATCCCTTTTGCAGGAGAAAAACCAGGACGGCAGCAACGGGCAGCCCCGCCGCATCAACAATTGCAATCTTCTGTAGAGGCCCGCTCAGCTCACTATTCATGAAGGCGATGGCGAGGAAGGCTGTCATGCTGAAAGCCCCACCAATAAGCGCCGCCCAGCGCAATGATGGGATAAACATGGCCGCCGCAAAAGCTGCACCAACGAGACCCAGCAGAACCGCACGGTGTTGCAGCAGCGTCGTCAAGACTTTGTCTTCGGGCGGCACGCCATAAAGCGCCGACAACTGGCTCGGCGCTAACGCCGCAGCAGCAGGCAGGAAGTGGATGACTGCCAGAATACCAAAGAGGATAGCAATCAAGCTCAACGCTACAAACCCTCGCAAAATGACTTGTAGGCATCGGCGTCCATCAGGCCACTGAGCTGCACCGGGTCTGTCAGCTTGAGCTTGCAGAACCAGCCAGCGCCTTGCGGGTCTTCGTTAACGGTCTGCGGCGCATCGGCCAGCGCTTCATTGCCTTCAACGACGTCACCGGACACCGGTGCGTAGACGTCCGAGGCTGCCTTGACGCTTTCGACGACCGCCATATCATCGCCCTTGCCGAAACTGGCGCCAGCTTCCGGCACCTCGACAAAGACGACATCGCCAAGTTGCTCGGCGGCATATTTGGTAATCCCGATCGTTCCGGTATCGCCCTCAACGGCAATCCATTCATGATCTTCAGTGTAATAAGTGGTCATGCTCTCACCCTCAGCGTTTGTAGTTTTGTGTGACAAATGGCAGGGCGCAAACCTCTGCCGGGCGCGTCTTGCCGCGCACCATGAGATCGATCATGGTTCCGGGCGCGGCCAGATCCGCGCGGACATAACCCATCGCAATCGGCCTTTCGACCGAGGGCCCGAAGCCGCCAGAGGTGATCACACCGACAGTCTCGCCCTGCACCGCGATCTCTGTTCCTTCGCGGGCTGGCGCGCGCTCCAGCGGCTGGATTCCAACGCGCTTTTCGAGAGGTCCTTCGGCCAGGGCTTTCAGAATTCGGTCAGCGCCGACAAAATCAGCCGCTTCACGCCGTGACTTTTGCATCACCCATTGCAGGCCAGCCTCAACCGGATCGCGCGTCTCGTCCATGTCGTGGCCATAGAGGCAGAGCCCCGCCTCCAGTCGCAAGCTATCGCGCGCACCAAGACCTATGGGTTTGACGCGGAGGTCATTGAGGAGCTTGGCCGCGAAGGCCGAGGCCTCATTGTTCCAGATCAGGATCTCGAACCCGTCTTCACCGGTATAGCCTGAGCGTGAGACAATGACGCCGCTATCTTGGCCCAGGATAAAAGGCGCAAAATCCATGAATTTGAGATTCTTGATACCGGGGATCAGCGGCTCGAGAACGGCCTCTGCCTCAGGGCCCTGCAAGGCCAGCAAAGAAGCGGTGTGATCATATCGCTCAAGCTCGACATCGTCGCCAAGCACCTCAGAAAGTCGTTTGAAATCGGCCTCTTTCACACCAGAATTGACAACAACATAGAGCTCGCCCTGGCGCGTCGCCTGTTCAGAGCGGCCGACGAATAAGTCATCCGCAATCGTGCCCTGATCGGTCAGCAAAACCGTGTAGCGCAGGCGGCCGGGTTTAAGGCCCGCAATGTTTGATGGGATGACACGCTCCGCCCGGCGGGCAAGTTCAGCAAAGGCCTCATCCGGTGTGTCAGGCCCCTGCCCTGACGTAAACCTGAAACTGCCAGGCCCCATATGGCTGACATCAAACAGACCAGCCTTGGCGCGGGTCCAGAGATGCTCGGCCTTGACGCCCTCATCATATTGCACCGGCATATCATAGCCCGCAAAGGGCACCATCTTGCCACCAAGTGCCAGATGCAGTTCATGCAAGGCGGTCTTTTGCAAGTCGAGTGGGTCGGACATTTCGGCGCCTATAAGTTCACGACCAAACCCTTCCATATCAGGAAGACCGGTCGCCCCCGCTGTCTTGGCGCCTGAGAGATTCCGTCCTTCGACAAGCTCATGATGAGCCGCGATGGACTTGCTCCTTCGGCGAGGCTGCCGCCGCATTGGCGCGCCTCTTTCCAGCGTGTTGTCTCCGTCCCGGTCCATGGGCCTGAGCGTTTCCGGGGCGGTTGCGCCTTCGGCGATGAGGCTAGGCCTCACTCTCTCCCGGAACGGAGTGAACTGGGCATAGACCTAGTGCGGATTCTGTGATGCGACAAGCCGGATTGGCGGTGAACCAATGGCTATGCACATTTTTGCGCATGATGCTGAAACATCCGCCACCATCGCCCAAAACAGAGGCGATGCAGATATGCAGCAAGGTGTCGCGAAATCGCGCCGCAGATTCATGCCCTGAATAATTGACTTTTCGTTCAACATTCATAGATTGAGCACATCAGAGGCCAAAAGGCCCAGACATAAAGGTTTCCTCCCATGCTTCGCTCAGCTCTTCTGGCAGCAGCTATGACCAGCCTCGCCGCCCCCGCCTTCGCTGGCACCAGTTTCACCGCAAAGATTGAAGTGCCCAACCAGGAAACTTCAATGTACATCGCTGAAAAGGCGCTATGGAAGTGTCAGGGTGATACTTGCATAGCAGAACTTGAGCGCCGGTCGGCCTCGGTCAAGACCTGTAAGCGGGTCGCCAAGGAAATGGGGCGGCTTGCTGCCTTCGCCAGTGAAACCCGCGAACTCACCGCAAAAGAGATCGAGAAGTGCAACATGGCTGCAGATAAATAGCAGGGGCTTTATTCAGCTCACTCTACCTGACAGGGCCGCAGACGAAGCGGCCCTTTTTTTGCACAAATTTTCGCGCCAGCCTGACGCGAGGTTGCGCTTTACCCAGATCGCCCGGCCCCGCAAAGTATAACAAACAGGAGCAGACCCATGACGATTGAAGCCAAACGCACACCGGATGAGCGGTTTTCGAATCTACCGGACTATGATTTTGCCCCGCATTATGTCGATGACCTGCCGGGTTATGAGGGCTTGCGCGTTCATTATCTCGATGAGGGTACGCGGGATGCCGACCGGACCTTTCTATGCCTGCATGGACAACCGAGCTGGTCTTATCTCTACCGCAAGATGCTGCCGGTCTTTGTCGCCAGCGGCGCGCGCGTGATCTGCCCGGACTGGCTTGGGTTTGGTCGCTCTGACAAGCCGGTCGAAGATGCTGTCTACACGTTTGACTTTCATCGCAACATAATGCTGGCGCTGATCCAGCGGCTTGAGCTGAGCAAGATCACCCTGGTCTGCCAGGACTGGGGCGGCCTGCTTGGCCTGACCCTTCCGATGGACATGCCAGAGCGGTTTGACCGCCTGCTGATTATGAACACAGCGCTCGCGACAGGTCAGTCGCCTGGCGAGGGTTTCGAGGCATGGCGGGCTTATGCGCGCTCGCAGCCGGATATGGATGTCGGTGCGCTGATGCAGCGCAGCACGCCAATCCTGAGCGATGCTGAGGCTGCTGCCTATGGCGCGCCGTTCCCGGATGTCACCTATAAGGGCGGCGTGCGCCGGTTCCCGGAAATGGTCATGACCTCGCCGGATATGGAGGGCGTCACGCATTCGAAGCGCGCCGTGAAATTCTGGTCCGAAGATTGGCGCGGCGAGAGCTTCATGGCGATTGGCATGCAGGATCCGGTGCTGGGACCGGACACGATGCAAGCGATGCGCAAAGTCATTCGCGGCTGCCCGGAGCCAATGCATGTCGAAGAGGCCGGGCACTTTGTCCAGGAATGGGGGGCGCCGATTGCACAGGCCGCCCTGAAGCGCTGGGGCGATCTCGCTTAAACACTAGAGAGGCGAACATAAAAAATGGCCCGACCAAACCGGCCGGGCCATTTCTATTTCAAGTCAGCGAACTCGCTTATTGAACGATGATCGTAACTTCTGAACGACGGTTCAGAGGCTCACGAACGCCGTCGCGTGTCGCCTTAGCTGGTTCGCTTTCGCCTTTACCAGCCTGATTGATCAGACCAGCAGCAACGCCGCGAGCAGCCAGAGCATCTGCAACAACAGAAGCACGACGTGCTGAGAGGCGGTCATTGTAAGCAGACCCACCCGAAGAGTCGGTGTGGCCAACAATGGTCACGCCGCCAGTTGAGCAGTCTTCACGAGCTTCAATGTTTGCGATCGCTTGATCGACAACGGCCGCAGCCTGGCTTGTCAGATCAGAGCTATCCCACTCGAAGTACACCACGAACGACTGATTGATCGTCGAACACTCAGCCTGAGCCACTGGAGCCAAATCAGCCGGAGGT